>CAXBFC010000224.1:0-12988 GCA_963974725.1 uncultured bacterium
ACCAGAGGCAGTTCGGCGCGCTCGTCCGAGCGGCCTGCGTGAACGGAAATGGGGTGTGGACCGGCACCGTCGGGCCGAAATTCAACCTGTGTGCGGATCTCGAGGTGGCGCCCTAGGTTTGACGAGGGTGCAACTGAGGGTGCAATGCACTCGGTCACAACCTGACACGATCTCAGTGTTGCTTCGGCGACCCGGCAGGCGCAGCATGACACGCGTTCCGCACAACTGAGTTCACCAATCCATGCCGATCATCGAACGAGACCCGTGGCGCGAGCAGTATTTCGAGAACATCCAGTGTCCGGACGACGTCAAGATCCCAACTGACGACGAGCACGCCTACGAGTTGTTTCCCGAGCATCGCTGGATCTACAACAAGCTGCTCGTCTGTGACACGCAGGGGTTGGGTGGCGCACCACACGGGATCCCACCGCCGAGCTTCCCGGTGTTTAGCAAGCCGATCTACAACATGCATGGCATGGGTGTCGGCGGCAGGATCATTGCATCAGCTGAAGAACTCGCTGAGAACACGCAAGCGGGCCACATGTGGATGACGCTCGCCGAAGGTGAGCACGTCAGCAGCGATGTGGTCGTGATCGGTGGCGAGCCGCAATGGTGGCGGCACTGCATCGGCAAGACTATCGGCGAAGGCGTCTTTGACTACTGGACCATGCTGGCCGAGGATCGACCGGCAATCGAAGCCTACTGTGGTGACTGGCTGCGCAAGCATCTCAAGGGCTACAGCGGCGCCGCCAACATCGAAACGATCGGCGGCCGCATCATCGAAGTGCATCTGCGATTCGCCGACCAGTGGCCGGATCTCTATGGCGACGGTTGGCTGGACGCAATCGTCGAACTGTACTGCAAACGGCGGTGGCGGTTCGCTGACAGCGATCGCCGAGACGGCTACAGCGTTGTGCTATTCGGACCGCATGGCGTTCCCTACCAATACCCACCGGCGGCGCTCGTCGACGAGATCCGTAGCCGGGCCGACGTCACCAGCGTGCAGATCACCTTCCACGAAGATGTGCCAGTCGAACAGCATGCGATGCCGCCCGGTGGCTTTCGTTTGGCCATCATCAACTGCCGCAATCTGGAGGTGGGCCTGAAGGCCCGTGAAGAGTTGGCATTGGCCTTCTGGTCAACCCAGAAACTCGGCAAGCGCGGCCGCAAAACCGGCTCCGGCTCGGCAGGCCAGCAGCCTCATGGCGGCTCATGATTGCGAACGATGCGGTACCGATCCGCGAGATCGAAAACGTCTTCATCCCGATGTCGGACGGCACCCAGCTGGCGGCCCGCATCTGGCTACCGCAGTCGGCTGACGACGAGCCTGTGCCGGCGATCCTCGAGTACATTCCGTATCGCAAGCGCGACTTCATGCGTTTGCGCGACGAGCCGATGCATCGCTACTACGCGGCCCACGGCTACGCGGCGGTGCGGCTCGACCTGCGCGGTTCGGGCGACTCCGACGGCACCCTGGCAGATGAGTACCTGCCGCAGGAGCAACAAGATGCGATCGAAGCTATCGAGTGGTTGACGCAGCAGCCTTGGTGCAACGGCAGCGTTGGCATGACCGGCATTTCCTGGGGCGGATTCAACGCTCTGCAGGTAGCCGCGCATCGCCCCAAGGCGCTGAAAGCCATCCTGACCCTTTGCGCCAGCGACGACCGCTACGCCGACGACGCCCACTACATGGGCGGCTGCCTGCTCAATGAGAATCAGATCTGGGGCACGGTTCTGTTCGGGCTCAACGCGCTACCTCCTGACCCCGAAGTTGTCGGCGAACGCTGGCGCGCGATGTGGTTGGCGCGCCTGCATGCCAACAAACCGTTTCCGGCGCACTGGCTGCGCCACCAGCGCCGCGACAGCTATTGGCAACAAGGCTCGGTCTGTGAGGACTTCGCGCGCATCACGTGTCCGGTCTATGCAATCGGCGGTTGGGCCGATGGCTACAGCAACGCGGTGCCGCGTTTGCTGGCTGGGCTGTCGGGTCCACGCAAGGGCTTGATCGGCCCGTGGTCGCACAGCTTTCCGCACAATGGGTTCCCGGGCCCCGCGATTGGCTACCTGCAAGAAGCCGTGCGTTGGTGGGACCATTGGCTGAAGGGTCGTGACACCGGCATCATGCAAGAACCGATGCTGCGCGCCTGGATGCAGGACTACGCCGCGCCGGCACCGTTCTACGCCGAACGCGCTGGTCGTTGGGTCGCCGAACCGAGCTGGCCAGTGCAACAACCGGCCTCGCAGCGCCTCTTCTTGACTGGCGGCGGAACCCTCGCCGAACGTCCCGGAGTCCCAGCTGTTTTTAGCACGGTGTCGCCGCAGACGACCGGACTGGGCGGTGGCAGCTGGTGCGGCTTCGGCAGCGAAGGCGACGCGCCGCTCGATCAACGGCCCGATGACGGCAGGTCCCTTTGTTTTGACAGCGAACCGCTGACGGCAGACCTCGAAATTCTCGGAGTCGTCACCGTCACCCTCGTGCTGCGCAGCGATCGACCCGTGGCGAATTGCATCGTGCGTCTCAACGAGATCGCTCCCGACGGTTCGTCAGCGCGGGTCACGTTCGGCGTGCTCAACCTGACGCACCGAGTCAGCCACGCCCAACCGACGCCCTTATCACCGGGGGAGACCTTTACGGTTGCGATCGATTGCAACGCAATCGCCCACCGATTCTCCGCTGGCCACGTCGTGCGGGTCGCGATCTCCAATACCTACTGGCCGATGATCTGGCCGGCACCCGAGCCAGTGCAGCTCGAAGTGCTCACGGACAATAGCTGGCTGGACTTGCCGGTGCGCTTGCCCAACCCAGCCGATGCGACCCTGCGCCTGTTCGAACCAGCCGAGTCGGCGGACTCGACTTCGACGCTGACGCCGCTGGTCGAAGCCAACTTCACCCGCACGGTGTCACGCAACCTGACCAACAAGGAAGTGCAGTATCGCATGATCAGCGAAGGCGGCGACCTTGACGCCAAGCGCGTGCGCATCGAAGACATCAACATGGAGTTGGGCCACCACGTCGAACGTCACTTCCTCGTCGACGACCAGGATCCGCTGCGGGCCGAGACCGAGATCGTCGAGCGCATGCTGATGCGGCGCGACAACTGGGAAGTTCGGGTGCGGGCACGCACGCAGATGCGCGCAACTCGGGAGCACTTCGTGGTCGACTCGTGGCTCGAAGCAGAGCACGACGGCAACGAAGTGTTCCGTCGCAAGTGGCACGAAGAGATCGAGCGAGACCTGCTATAGCCCGCTGCTCAAGCTTGCCTGGAACAGCGAGCCTGGGCCGCCTCAAGGATCATGCGCAAGAGCCCGCTGTGCCTCTCGCCGATCAAGCTGGCCATGTGCGCGAGCTTGCCATCCCAACACCAAGCAGGGTTCGGGTTGATCTCCATCAACTTGATCTGACCGTTGGCGTCGGCACGGAAGTCAAACCGCGCGTAGTCGCGCAGGCCAAGTCGCACGAACAGTTCCTGACACCACCGCAGCAGGTTCTGTTGGATCTGCGCAGGCAGGTTGGCGGCCCGGAACTTGATATCGTTCCAGTAGGGCGAGCTGGGATCCGTCTTCGAAGAGTAGTCGAGCAAGCGCGGCAGCGACGGATCCAGCTTGCTGTAGTCGACCTCCAGGACCGGCAGCATCGTAAAACCATCGCCTGCATTGCCGATGATGCCAACACCGTATTCGTCACCGGCGAGGAACTCCTGCGAGATCAGCGTCGCACCTGGCAGCAGCGCCCGCAGATCCGCGACGCACGACGCGGCTTGTGCAGCATCGTGCACGACACTAGCCGCCGTGATGCCGACACTGCCGTCGCCGCGATTGGGCTTGATGAACGCAGGATACGAAAGCTCTGGCAATGCGTCGCCGGGCCGCACCAACACTTCGCTCGGCACCGGCACGTGCACGGACTCGGCAAGCGCCCGCACCAACGCCTTGTCGTAGCAAAGGCCAAGCGGCACCGGCCCACTGCCACTGCAGGCGATGCCAAGCATCTCGCAGTATGAAGGCACGTGCTGCTCCAGGCTCGCATCGTTCTGGAACCCGGTATCGCAGAAGTTGAGCACAAACGAAGGGCGCTCCGACCGCAGCCGTTCCATCAAGACTGTGTGATCATCCCAAAACTCGAACTCGTAGTCCGACAGTTCTGCCAGAGCCGACTTCAGCCGCACGACTTGGTCGAGGTCTTCGCTGTTGAAGCAACCTTCGGGCTTGCTCTGGTCCGGCAACCTGGGGTCGCCGAGCAATACGGGGATGGAGGCGCGCGTCATGTTGGGCGCCGACTGTCCGCCAAGTTGGCCTCACAACCAAGAGGCCTGCCTGAGAAAGCGGCCGCCACTTCCGAGCCAAACGAAACTTTGCGTCGATCCTCAGGCCGCGCGAGGTCTGCTGAGCAGCAGTCCGCCGAGCCGCTCGTCAACGACCACGCGGCCACTCGCCTCGCCATCCGGTTCAGGCGGTCTGCGCGATCGCGAGAACAACGATCGCGAGAGGGTCGGCCGCCTACGTGGAGGCAGTCTTCGGCACGGGAGTCGGTGTCCCGCGGTCGGGGAGCTGCGCCAGCCGTGCCTTCGATCCAGTTGCGGCGCTGTCGATCGGCTCCAACCAACCACCCACCAGACGCCCCCGACGTTCCGGTGTCCGAATGGACCTTCAGCCGCGATGGAGAATAGTGCGCGATTGCTCGGGCGGCACGGTCACGAGTTCTACGTGAAGGAGCCAGCCTGGAGTCCCGACGGCACGCTGCTCGCATCTACTTCGGGTGATACAACGATCCGCCGTGGGATAGCTTGCCGTTGCACGAACGGCGCGCACTCGGGCGCCGCTAAGGGTCGGCTTGAGCGGGTCCTGCTGGCGGTGAACCTGCGGTTGAGGCTCAGCGGACTCGCGGTTCCACGACGGCAAGAGCGCCAAAGCGCAGCGAGGCATCGAGTTGGCCGTGTCCATCAGGCAGAGGACCAATAAGCAGGTGAGTGACCGACCAGATGCCAGCGTGCTTGCGCTCGCCGCATGTAGGGCGAGAATCTGCTGGCCAATGAAGACGCTACTGAGCTTGTTATTGCTAGCGGGGTGCATCTCCCAGCAAGATCGTGAACGGATGCCGCTGTACACCTTCGGTGTCATTGCGGACGTGCAATTTGCGGACCAGCCCAACGCGGGCGCTCGACACTACCGATCCTCGCTGCAACGTTTGAAGGCGTGCGTCGCGGCGCTCAATAGGCAGGACTTGGACTTCGTCGTACAGCTCGGTGACTTCATCGACCGCGGTACGACCAGCTTCGATACCGTGCTACCAGTATGGCAGCAGTTGCGTGCCCGCAGATTTCACGTCATCGGCAATCACGACCTGCCGTTCTTGCGTACGCAAACGATGCTGAAGCTCGGGTTGGAACAGAGCTACTATGACTTTGCGGTGGGAGAGCGTTGGCGGTTCGTGGTTGTCGACGGAATGGACATCAGCCTGCACGGCTACCCGAAGGAACATGACAAACGCCGGCAAGCCATCGCGATGCTGAAGGCCTTGAAAGATCGCAAGGCGCGCAATGCTGTGATCTGGAACGGTGGCGTTGGCAAGCAGCAGTTGGCGTGGATTGAGTCCGTGCTGCAGGATGCAGCCGACAAGCAACAACGGGTCGTGCTGTTCTGTCACTTCCCAGTGCACTCCGAAGCTGGGGACGCCTCCCTGCTGCTGTGGAACCACCAGGAGATCACCGAGGCGCTGGATCGCTACCCGTGTGTCGTGGGTTGGTTCAACGGCCATCACCACAGTGGTGGCTATGCCATGGTCGATGGCGTGCATCACGTCACCTTCATGGGCATGGTCGAGGCGCCCGAGCGCAACGCCTACGCCACCGTCGATGTCTATGAGTCCCGTTTGGTTGTCAACGGGGTCGGCAAGCAGCCCAGTCACACGCTGAAGCTTGAGCCCCGCTAGCTGCCGCAACGTTGCTCGCCTGGCACCGGGTGGCGCAGGACTAGTTGGACTTGACGCGAGGAGCTCGACTCGATGTGTAAACCCCGCGCGAGAGCTCGCAGCGAGGCGAGGCCGGAAACGCAGCTCGACGACCACTTGGGCGCCGCATGGTTGACGATGGTGCGGGCATTGAACCCGCTTGGGTAGACGTGCCAGGTCGTCTGCGCCGGTATGGCGACCGCAGCGGCGGAAACCAGACAGCAGAACATGCTTCGATACATCAGTGATCTGCTCTGGAACATACGTCACATGTAGGTGCAACGTCCGTGCCCGAGCGAGCTCAAGGCTGTTGTCGTCACGCACGGTTGTGCGCGCCGACGACCTGACGACAGGCATTACTGCCAGCGGGTTTGCCACCGTTCGAGCGGATCAAGAACCAGAACGCCTGAGGCGCCCCTCGACACTCCAGCTACCCGCCCCCCTGCACGCGAGGAACAAGAACACAAAGCAGTAGACGACCGCGAGTTCGCCTCGGTTCACGGCGGGCAGGATGTTGGAATCGAACTGGAACTTCCAATGGAACTGGATGTAGGCGACAGCCATCGTGCCGCTCGACAAGAACGCGGCCGACCGCGTGAACAGGCCGACGGCAATCATCGTTCCGGCTACCAGTTCGATCACGCCGCCCACCCACAGTTGCGACATCACCGGAGGTTGATGCTCGCTCAAGAACCCGAACACCTTCTGCACGCCGTGAAATGCGAACAGAGCGCCGCAGATGATCCGCAACAGTGAGTAGGCTGGCTCGGTGAACGGAACGAGGACTCGGCTGAGCAGATCATTGGAGTTGGGCATGGGCGTCTTCGGTGGAAAACGCCATAGCCTAGCCGTGGGCAGCGCAACGTCACGCACGAGAAACAGATGCGGCGTTGTTGCGACATGCCCGGCATCGAAAGCCGCCACGCTGTCGCGACCTCCATGGGGAAGTCCCGGCGAGCCCGGCCGTTCCGTGCTTTTGGCGCGTCTGAGCCAGCGCGTTCAGATGTTCGAGAAGCAAGCGTTGGTCAGCTTCACGCCGCCAGATCCGGGTGGCGCGGCCCCACGACCGCCGCACGGCAAGCCCTGGCGCTACGTTGCCAACGTCACGGGCAAGGCACAGGGCGTGAGTGTGCATCCCAGCGCGGCGCACGTCGCCATCGTGCAGCAGGTTTGGGTGTCAAAGTCCGGGGAACAGTGAAGGTCGTCGACACGAACAACGGCAACGTTCGACTCGAACACGACCGGCACCTTGGCCTTCTTGCCGGACTTGCCCGTGTTGTGCATCTCGCCATGCGACACTGCGTGCCACGCGGCAGGCAAGCCGCCCTCTTGCGCAGGCACGGTCAACGCGAGCAGGATCACAGCCAACGATGACGTGAATGCGCGAACGACCGTCTGCGTGCCGCACATCCCGGAGGGGCGCGCTTACCCCGGCCAAGCCCGCCGATCGAACGGTTCAACAACGGTGTAATCGACGGTCGCCCACGTAACGATTCGCGGGCGACTCTGGCTACGCTGCGGGAATGTTCCGTCGCTTGCCGATCGTTCTATGCCTCGCCGCCGCACTCCAAGCGCAGGCACATCCCTCGCCACTGACCCACGACCTGCGTTGGCGAAACATTGGCCCCGCCAACATGATGGGCCGAGTCGCAGCGATCGATGCGCTCGATAGCGATTGGCGCACGGTGTTGATCGGCTCGGCGTCGGGCGGTGTGTTCTTGTCGGATAACGCCGGCGTCACATGGCGCGCGATCTTCGACAAGTACGGCTCCGGCTCGATCGGCTCGGTCGCGTTCTTCCAACCCGACCCCAAGACCATCTGGGTTGGCACCGGGGAATCCTCAAACCGCAACAGCAGCGGCTGGGGCGACGGACTCTACAAGTCGACGGACGGCGGCAAGACGTTCCAGAACGTAGGCCTCACGGACACGCACCACATCGCCGAGATCGCTGTGCACCCAAGTGACCCGAGCATTGTCTACGCCGCAGCTCTCGGACACCTGTGGGGAACATCCGGCAGCCGCGGGTTGTGGAAGACGATCGATGGCGGCAGGACGTGGCTGAAGTTGGGCAACGGTCTACCCAACGACGGCAAGACCGGCGCAACCGACATCAAGATGGATCCGAGCAATCCCGATGTTCTGTATGTTGGCATGTACGAACGGCTACGCCAGCCGTGGCACTACCAGAGTGGCGGTGCGAACGGCGGCATCTTCAAGAGTACGGACGCAGGCGCGACGTGGACAAAGCTGACCGAAGGACTGCCAGCTGGCGACACAGGACAGATAGACATTGCGATTCATCGCCGCGACCCGCGCATTCTGGTTGCTGCAGTCGAAGCCGATGAGAACCTGCCGGAGGGCGTGCCCGGCTCTGGTGTCTACAAGTCGATGGACGGCGGCGCGACCTGGTCGTTCTTGCTGAAGCACGCAGTGCGGCCGTTCTATCACGGCCAGATCGCCATCGATCCGAACGACCCGGACCTGATCTACGTCGTCAGTCGCGAGTTCAAGGTCTCGAAGGATGGCGGCAAGACCTTTGGTGGCCGGTGGTGGCCAGGTGGCGGCGATGACCACGACATGTGGATCAGCCCTGCCGATTCCAATATCTGGTACAACGCCACCGACCAAGGGGCGCAGATGACCGTCGATGGCGGCAAGACCATCACGTTCCTCAACAACATGGCGATCGGCCAGTACTACGCGATCGGCGTCGACATGCGCGATCCGTATTGGGTGATTGGCGGCCTGCAGGACAACGGCATCTGGACCGGTCCGAGCAACTCGCGGGAGCCACGCGGCATCCTCAACATGCACAACACGTGGGTCGGCGAAGGCGATGGCTTCCACTCGCAAGTCGACCCAACCGATTGGCGCACGAACTACTTCGTCAACCATGTCGGCTTTGCCGCACGCCTCAACGTCGAAACGCGCGAACACCAGTTCATCACTCCGACACCCGAGACGATCGTCAACTACGCCGATCACGTCGACGCGGACTGTCGTGAGACGGCAACGCGCTACACGATCCGGCCAGGCGAGCAGTGGTTCTTCGGTTACTCACCCGATCGCCCGCGGTTGCCGCCACAGTTCCGCTTCAATTGGTCGAGTCCACTGATCCTCGCTCACGACAATCCGCGCACCGTCTACTTCGGCGGCAACTACTTGTTCCGTTCGCAGGATCGCGGCGACAGCTGGCGCATCATCAGTCCCGACCTCACGACCAACGATGCCAAGAAGCGCAACGCTTCGGAGTCCGGCGGACTGACGCGTAGCGTGACCGGCGGCGAGAACCACTGCACGATCGTGACGATCGCCGACTCACCCATCGATCCGGCCGTGATCTGGGTCGGCACCGACGACGGCAACCTGCAGGTGACGCGCGACGACGGCGCGTCGTGGCAGAACGTCGCACCTAACGTGCCCGGAGTGACTACCGGCGCTTGGGTGAGCAGAGTCGAGCCGTCGCGTTTCGCGAAGGAACGCTGCTACGTGACATTCGATGATCACCGAAGAGACAACATGACGGCGTATGCGTTCGTCACTGAAGACTTCGGTGCCACCTGGAGGAGCTTGAGCGATGACCTACCCGAGGGCAGTGTCTACGTCATTTGTGAAGACCCTAAAAACCCTGATCTGCTGTTCGTCGGCACCGAGTTCGCCGTGCACGCATCCGTCGATCGCGGTCGTTCGTGGATGCGACTCGATGCCGGCATGCCAACCGTAGCCGTGCACGACCTGGTCATTCACCCGCGCGATGGCGATCTGATTGCCGCAACGCACGGCCGCAGCATCTGGATCCTCGACGACTTGTCCGCGCTGCGCCAATGGACCGTGCAGACCGCCAAGGACGCCCACCTGTTCGCACCTCGACGAGCCACCAAGTGGTTGCAGATCCGCCTCGGACGCAAGCAACCCAATCGTTTGTTCCGAGGCAAGAACCCGCCGCGAGGTGCGATGCTGACGTTCCACTTGCCGGCTGCCACGGACGATGTACGTCTGACGATCGCCGACGTGCTCGGTAACAACGTGCGCACGTTGACCCCCAAGGGCAAAGCCGGCATCAACCGCGTCGTCTGGGACTTTCGAACCGAAGCGACGACGGAGCAACTCGAGAGTTACCGCAAGCAGTTGTTGCAGACGCTAGGCAACGTCGTCGAGCGAGTCGGCGACAACGAACACACCATCGAACTGCGTAAACAGATCGAATCCGCCAAATCGACGCGGCGGCTCGATCGATCGCGCACACGGTTGGTCGACAAGTATGGACACCTGGCAAGGGGCCGTTCGATGTTCGGCACGCGCTTCGGACGACCTGAGGCGGCGGCAGGCAACTATCGCGTCACGATGAACGTCGCCGGCAAGGTTGTCGGCACGCAAGAACTGACCGTGCGCGACGACCCACTGAAGCGGTAGAGCTGCGCGCGCGCGACATGCGCCTCCTACTTGACGCGCTCAAACTCGAGGGATGGTTAAGCACACGCGAGAGCTCTCAGAGAGACGTGGCTAGATCCCGAGGGCTCGACAGCCTGTGCGCCGCCAACGCAGTACACGCCCATGTGCTCTGCGCCAACGGACGACTCCGCACATCCACCGCCCCCCACCGCCACTTCGCAACCCCACCGAAAACCACCAACGCCCCACACCGTCACGTGCAGAGCGCTGTAGATCGGCACCCGGCCCATCCACGCCGCCGGCGTTCGCGGACTTGCCGAGCAACGTAGACCAGCGTCACGGTTCATGCTTCCTACCGAACAAGTCAGACGACTGTCGCCATCGTGCAGCAGGATCAACCGCAGCAACCACTCCGCGCCCACATGGCAACGCTTGCCCCCCCTTCAGAAGCCGAGTGTTGCGGCCCCCTGATCGGTGAGGTTCCACGCGCTCGTGCTCAACTCCAATTGCGTGCCCTGGAAGTAGAGCTGCTGACCGGCGAGCACCGAGTTACTTGGAATCGGCAGCAGTATCGACGCCGAGGACCCGACTGGTGCAAGCGGTCCGACGATCACATCGGGGTTAACGGTCAGCAGGCAGGTTGGGTCAGCAATCAATCCTAGTGCACTAATCGGGGCCGGCGAAATGGACGCGAAGCCAATGACCATGAGCGGCAATCCGGTCGGCGAAAGATTGTTCATCGCAACTTCGAGAGTTGCCCCAAGAACCGGCAGCTGCGGTGCGGACAGGTCCGACACGCCAACAGGACTCGGGCAACCAGCGCCCGTCGTCACAAACGTCGCGGCCGGGGTCGCAAGGCCATCGCCAGTCACGATGTCGAACACCAATGCATAGCCACCATTGGCCAACGCAGTCAAACCTGCGGGCGCAGTCAAGCCCATGGTCCGGCGCCAGATTCGGCCGCCGATCGTGACCTCTGATTGGTTCTGACGGTAGACTTCGAGCAGCTGCTCAAACTCACCGGCACCGTAGTTGAGGTTGGCATCCATCGCGACGTCGTAGAGTCCCTCGATCTGTGCATCGGTGAATGTCTCGGACCAGATGACAACGTCGTCGACATCGCCGGGAAACATCTGAATATTCGTCGGCGAATTCGCTGAGCGACCGATGACGAGACTACCGCTACCCGTGTTGATTGTGCGATTCCCTGAGTTCGTGTAGACGAAGACGCCGTCGACAAACAGACGCACACCGCTGAGGTTGGTGGCCCCCGCCGGCAACACCGTCGTGAGCATGTGCCACTGACCATCGTTTAGTGAGGGGCCCTGCCCAGTCGTGCGCCCGCCGCCGACGCCGAGTTCGAAGACACCGCCATTCGAAACGTCGATGTCCATGTCCCATTTGGAGCCGGTACCGTTCGAACCGAAGGTCAAGGGAGTGACGATGCCCGTCGTGGCCGACGTCCTGGCCCAAACTGAAACGGTGCGTTGCTGGGCGCCACTCAGCGGAGACGATCCAGCACTGACCTCGTCACCGGAAATGCCGCCAAGGGTTACCGCTTGTCCAATGACGCCTGGAGCGAGCGTCACGTTCCCAGACGGCAGTCCATGGTTAACCAAGCCGGTCGACCCAGCGTTGGCGAACACACTGCCCGTGAGTTGATCTAGATCGAGATCAACCAGGTATTCGGTGAGGTTGGAGTTGCCGTTGTTGAACGTGCCATATGGCGCCAGAGTGCCGGTCGCCTGAGTGACCGACGAACCGCCGCCGGGCTGGCGTGTGAGTTCGGCGTAGCCCGCGGTCTGGTATCCCTGAGCTCGAGCATTAGCCGTGATGTCGAAGTTCGCCCGGGGACGATTGCTACCTGTCTGCCACAGACTCCCGTTGGTGAGCTGCACCGTGATCTGCTTCGAAGTCAGCTCTAGCCGGTTCTGGTGCACGTCGAGGCGCAGGTAGTTGATCGGGCTATGGTTGCCAATCAACGCGCCGTGCACGACCTGCGTTACACCTCCGTAGCGCGACAGCGTGATGTCGTGCACCTCGCCGCAGAAGTATAGGTCGACATCGTACTGCGACAGGGTCTGCCACAGCAGTGTGTTGTATTCCGTCGCGCCACTCTGGTCCCGAATCCCGAGGTTGGAGGAGTTGCGCACGCGCACCGGACGCAGCACGGGCATGTGCCCCTGTACGATGATCCAGTCGACAGTTGGGTCTGCGCGTCCTGCTGCGAGCACGCCATCGAGCCATGCAAGCTGGTCATCGTTGGTCGTGCTAGCCAGACCGTTGTCCACCGTCGGCAATACACTGCCGTTATTGCCGAGGCTCGTATTCGGATCGTCCTGGCGAAACTGGTCCACCATCACGATCAGCGCGTTGCTGTGCTGGAATGCGTAGGCAGTGTCCTCGTAGACCGTGCCGATTGGTCGGCTCACGTAGCGCGGAGAACCTGTCGCAGCTCCAGCGGGAACCTGAGTGAACCACCGACTGAAGGCCTCCTTGTAGGTCGGCACCATGCGCGACCTGGCACCACCGGTGGACCAGTTGTTGTCACCGAGCTCATGATCACCAAGCAGAACGTGCACCGCCATAGGCACGAGCGGCTTGGAAAGTGATTGCAGTGCCGCGGCGAGGTGCGTGTTACGCGCAG
>CAXBFC010000225.1:0-12893 GCA_963974725.1 uncultured bacterium
GACGATTTCCTGCGCGACCCGCTGGGTCGCAACATCGAGCGAGCTGCGCTGGCGCGCGCCCCACTGCGCAATCGTCGCACGGCGAAGAAGCGCACTCATCGTGATTCCTTCGCAACGCAAGGGCGACGGGAAACACGACCGGCGCGACGCTGCAGTTCTGCATCGACGTCCTCGAGCGTGGCACCGGCAGCGGCGAGGCGTGCCATCGTAAAGTAGAGCACATCGGCAGCCTCAGCCACGACATCCGCATCGGGCTGCGCCAACTCGGCTGCTTCTTCGCGCAGCTTCGCCGCCAGCAGTTCGGGCGTCGCGAGCAGGCGCGACGTCAACGAAGCACTCGACGCATCCGGCTGCACCGCAGTCATCCGGCGCATCAACCGACGCATGCCTTCGTCGTCGCCCCAGCACGAGCGCGACTCTAGGTGGCAAAACCCCGAACCGGACTGTTTGACCGTGAATCGCAAGGCGTCGCGGTCGCAGTCGATCGCAACAGCGAGCAGTTCCTGGGTCGCACCTGAAGTCTGCCCTTTGATCCAGAGACCGCGCTTGCGACTCTGGTAGATGCCGCGACGCTGGGCAATCGCCTGCCCCAGACTGTCCGCGCTCGACCAACACAGGCCGAGTGCGACGCCAGCCTCGTCGACCACAACCGTTGGCCACAAGCCATCGGCTCGGTCACTGACCAGCGGCGCCGCGAAGGCATCGGCCAGCGAGAGTTCGCCCGAATACAGTGCCATGCCAACTTGCGCATCGGCACCGAGGCGATCGAGCGCGGCGACTTCGGCCGCGGTCGTCACCCCTCCAGCGATCGTGACGCGCGCATCCCCAGCGGCAGCGACCGCCTCCGCGGCGCGTTCCAAGTCGGTGCCCTCAAGGCGCCCCTCGCGATCGACGAACGTCACCAGAAACCCGCTGCACAGCCCGCGCAACTCGCGCATGCGGTCGAACACGTTGCGATCGGTAGACTGCCGCCAGCCGTGGGTCACGACGTTGCCCTGCTTCTCATCGAGCGCAACAACGACGCGCTCGCGCGGCAGCTGCGCCAGGAGTTCCGGCTCGGCGGCCGTTCCGATCACAATGCGCGTCGCACCATCGTCGAGCCAACGGCGCGCGGTTGCGACATCGCGAATGCCACCGCCGACCCGCACCTTGGCCCGGCGGCACATCGTGCGGATGAGGTCCGCATTGCTGCCTTCACCGCGCGCGGCATCCAGGTCGACCACCGGAACTTCGCCGACAACCGCGAAGGATTCGAGTAGCGGCATGGGGTCGCCGGCGTTGATCGCCAGACGTTCGCCACCGACCAGTTGCACAGCATTTCCATCTTGAAGATCAATCGAAGGGAGTATCACAGTCGCACCTCACAGTTCTTGGTTCGTAGTTCTTGTTTGATATCGAGCACCGTCGTGTCGCCGTCGTGCAGCATTGACGCCACCAGCACCGCACTCGCGCCGGCTGCCAACGCCTCAAGCAGATGGTCTACGTGCGCCGCACCGCCCGACGCGATCACCGGCACGGGCACCGCAGCCGCGACTTGCCGCAGCAACGCGACGTCGTAGCCAGAGCGGGTGCCGTCGCGATCCCAACTGGTCAACAGCAACTCTCCGGCTCCGAGTTGCACCGCGCGCTCGACCCAGTCGAGCACATCGACACCGGTCGCCTCGGTGCCGGCGTTGGTGACGACCTGCCACCGCGCTTGGCCAACACCTTGGATGCGGGCCGCATCGACCGCCAATACCGTGCATTGCGAGCCGAACTGATCGCGCAACTCCGTAAGCAGCCCAGGTCGCTGCACCGCCGCACTGTTAGTCGCCACCTTGTCGGCGCCAGCCGCCAACAACTGTTCGGCGTCTTGCACTGATCGCACCCCGCCGCCGACCGTCAACGGAATCGACAAGATGCGGCGCACGGCGCGCACCGTTTGCAGCGCGTGGCCCCGCCCTTCTCGGGTCGCCGAAACGTCGAGCAGCACGAGTTCGTCGGCACCTTGTTCGGCGTAGCGCCGCGCGCAAGCAACGGGATCACCCGCATCGCGCAGCCCTTGGAATTGCACGCCTTTGACAACGCGACCATCCTTGACGTCAAGGCACGGAATGATGCGTGGAACTAACATGCCGCCACCTCGTCGCTGCGCTGCAGCCATCTCCCCAGCAGGGCTTGGCCGTAGTCACCAGAGATCTCCGGGTGGAACTGGCACGCGAGCACCGGACCGCGTTCGAGGGCACTGACGAACTCGCCGCCGTAGTCCGTCATCGCGCCGCTCCAACCGGGTGGCATTGCCGCCAGCCGGTAGCTGTGCACGAAGTAGGCGTAGCCAGGCTCGAGCAGCTCGCTACCGACCGGCAAGACCCGATTCCAACCGACTTGCGGCACGCGCAGGCCGTCGCCGAAACGCGCAATCGAATCCGGCACGACCGCCAGGCCATGAGCATCCGGGCTTTCGTCGCTGCGGGCGCAGAACAGCTGCATGCCCAAGCAGATCGCCAACGTGGCACGCTGCTCTGCCACCCGTTCGAGCAGCACCGAGCGCAAGCCAAGTTCGTCAATGCGCCGTGCCGCCGCGGCGAACGCGCCGACGCCGGGCAAGACCACCCGCGCGGCCCGCGCGATCTGCACCGGGTCATCACAAAGCAGTGGCCGCGTGCCGAGGCGTTCGAACGCCGCACATACGGACGCGACGTTGGCAGTGCCGGTTGGCACAATGCACACCTCGCGCATCACAGCACCCCCTTGGTGCTGGGCACCGCACTGCCATCGAGGGCCACTGCGGCCCGCAACGCGAGCGCCACGGCTTTGAATGCGGCCTCCGCTTTGTGGTGGTCGTTGTCACCGCGCAGCAAATCGACGTGCAACGCCATGCGCGCCCGCATCGCCAGGGACTGCAAGAAGTGCACGAGGTTCTCGGTCGCAACGGAGCCAAGCATCTCGCGCCGGAATGGCAACTCGATCACCGCGCAGGGCCGTCCCGACAAATCGATCACGCACCGACACAGCGCTTCATCGAGTGGTGCGTAGGCGTGCGCGAACCGGGTGATTCCTGCGCGCTGCCCAAGCGCCGTATCGAGCGCTTCGCCGAGCGCCAGCGCACAGTCTTCGACGGTGTGGTGGTCGTCGACGTGCACATCTCCATCGGCGCGCAACGTCACGTCCATGCGCGAGTGCAGAAACAACGCCGTCAACATGTGGTCCAAGAACGGCAGCCCCGTCACCACGTCAACCTGCCCGGTGCCATCCAGCAGCAGTTCGACCGAGATCGTGGTTTCCTTGGTAGCGCGCCGAACACAGGCAACTCGCTTCGCTTGTGACTCAGAACTCATAGCAGCTCCTCCAGATCCTCGGGGTTGGCAAGCACGCACGCGGCATTCGTCGCCGGGGCTTCGGCACCGACCGCAATCGGCAACACGCCGGCGGCTCGGGCACTAAGCAAATCGTCGACGGTGTCGCCGAGCATCCACGCCGACTGCACTCCGAGTTGTTGCATCGCCAGCCGCACCGGTTCGGGGTCAGGTTTGAGGGCGGCGTCTTCGCGACAAACGACGGCGCCAAACAGGTCTCGAATGGCAAACTGCGCCAAGAAAAACTCTGCCTGGGCACGTGGCCGGCCAGTCACCACGGCGAGCTGGAAGCGCTGCCCCCAATCCCGCAAGCGCTCGGCCGCGACCAACAATCGTTCGCGACTGCGAAGCATTAGATAGAACGACTCGAACCGCTCCGTCACTTCCGACAGCGAGCATGAGACTCCGCGTTCCTGCAGCAATGAGCACGTCAACTGCCAGTCGTCATTGGCATTGCCACGCCGCTTCGCCGCAGCGATATCGCCCGCAGAAAGCTCGACGCCAAAACTCTCGCCGGTCTTGACGATGGCGACGCGGTAGGACTCAGACACGTCCGCCAACACCCCATCCATATCAAACAGCAACGCCTGCGGCGCGAACACCGTCGTCAAGGCTAGAACCAGTTCGCCGTAGGCCTTGGGCTCCGCCGGCAAGCCGATACGCACGGCATCCGCCAACTCTGGCTGTCCGGGAAATCGCCGGACGGCGATGCCAAGCGCCGCCAGCGACTGCGTCAACCACTTCGCTTTCACGCCGTGCACGAGCACGAAGTTGCCCTGGCACGGCTCGACCGGCTTCGCGCCAAAGCTGCGCAAGATGCGCACCAAATCGATGCGCTGGTCACGAACCTGCGCGACGTGATCGGCGACGTCGGCGCGGCCGGTCTGCAACCGGGCGATCGCCAACGTTGCCGAAGCAACGGACACGGGCATCGGATTGCCAGCGGCGTGCAACTGCGCCAGGCGTTCGGGGGCTGCGATCGCGCACCCCACCCGCAGTCCGGCAAGCCCCCACGCCTTGGACAGCGTGCGCACGACCACGACGTTGGCCAAACGCAATGCGCACTCGGTCAGGTCCTCGCTCGCAAACTCCGCGTATGCGGCATCCAAGACAATCCATGCATCAGGCAAGGCGTCGGCGATGCGCTCAAGGTCCGCGACCGTGGCGATGGCACCGGTCGGATTGTTCGGCGACACGACGAATACGAGCGCAGTCGCGTCATCGGCAGCCGCCAACAAGGCGTCGGTCGGAAACGCGCCTTCGGGCCACGGCACCGTCACCAACTCACCTCCCGCCAACTCGACGTAGCGCGGAATCATCTCAAACGTCGGCGATGCAACCAGCGCCTTCTTGGCACGCGGCTGCTGACGCGACGGACGCAAGGCGAACAAGCACAAGCGCAGCAACGCATCATCGGCGCCGGCCGTGACCAGCACGCGTTCCGGCAGCACGCGATAGTTCGCAGCCAACTCGCGTTGCAGTTCGCGCAGGTTCGGATAGCGAGCCAATTCCGCTGCGGTCGGAACCGCATCAAGCAGAGTCCGCTCGTCCGGTGCGCGACCTTCATTCTTCGACAGATCCAAACGAATCGCGCCGGCAAACGTCGGCGGCGCGTAGCCAAGGGTGCCACTCATGGCACGATCTGTTCGCAGGTGGAAACGACGATGTCTGAGGCCCCCAATGCCTTCAGCGTCGGGATCAGCGTCGGCAGATCTTTGCGTGGCACCGCGGCCCGAATCGCGTAGCCGCTATCGCCGTTGAGCGACGAAACGGTTGGTTGCCGCATGCAAGGCAACGCGTCGACAACCTTCTGCATGTCGCCAGGACCGACGTTGAGTTCGACCATCGCGCGTCGCCGCGCTTCGAGCACCGCGCGCAGACACAGCACGAGGTCGTCGATGCGCGCGCGCTTCGAAGGCTCAGCCAACGCGGAACGATTGGCATACAAGCGAGTCGAGCTGCGCATCACCTCACCGAGAATGGTCAGTCCGTTGGCCACCAACGTTGCACCGGTCGCGGTGTTGTCGACGATGACGTCGGCATCTTCGGGCGGGAAGACCTCCGTCGCGCCATAGGAACGCACGAAGTGCGCACCGGGTGTGTTGGCTTCGATCCACTGGCGCGACAGCTGCGTGTATTCACTGGAGACGACCAACTCGCGATCGGCGGGCATCTTCAGGCATCCGTCGACCACCATGTTGGCTGGCGCCGCGGCAACGATGCGCACCGGGTCCAGTTCGGTGTCGAGCAACTCGACGAGATCGGCGCGCCGCTCGGCCACCCAATCGGCACCGGCGAACCCGACATCGCGCGAACCTTCGTCGAGCATCGAGACGATGTTTTGCGGCTTGAGCAGCTTGGTCTCAAAGCCATCGACCGACAGCCGCGGCCGATAGGCACGCGCGTCCATGCGGACCCGAATGCCCGCGTCGGCCAAGAGATCGACGACCCCTCCATGCATGCGCCCCTTCGGGAGGGCTAGGTGCACGAGGTCGCTTTGATTGGCTAGACGATTCGCCTGACGGCTTGCTTCTGTCGCTGGATTCATGGCTGGCTAGAAGCCGGCCCGCACAATCGACGAAGCTCGAAAACCGAACACGCCGACCGCGAGGGTCGGCGTGAGGTGTGGCTGTCTACTTAACGGCGCCCGCTCATCCGACCCAAACAGGGTGGTGATGATGCAGGTGATGCAGTTGTGACAGCGAAGTGGTCATGGTGGACGCTGGGGACCATACGCGCGAACCTCGATCTGTCAAGAAGGAAGGCTTCGGTGGAAACCGGGCTCGACGACTGCGGCATTGCGTGCGCTAGCGCCCACCTGGGGCTAGGCTGAACGCCGCCCGCCGCCGGAACCCAAAGGTTTCGACCGGCTTCCGCGCGATACCTTACTGATGTTCGAACTGCGCACGGCCTGCACCTTGGTCCTGTTTGCCGGAGCGGCTGCGCTGCTGCCGCCGACGGCCAAAGGATTGCGCGAGTTCGGCAGCTGGGCGTTGCGACCGGCGCGCTTGCCGTTCGCATGGCAGGCGATGCAAGACGCCACGGAAACCGGGGATGCGCGCGAGGCGTTCGCTCGCGGCCAGCAAATCATGCAGCTGGTTCCGAGCTGGAGCGACGGCCATTCTGCGATGGTCTATCGCTACGTTCTGACGCACGACGACAGCGAGAACCAGAGCCTGGTCGCCGAAGCCGCCGAACGACGGGTCTACGCCGGACTGGCGCGGCTCGAAGAGGCCCGGCAATACGCCGGCCGGCGCGAATACGGGTTGCTGTTTGCCGCGGCCAACCTGCCCGACATTGCGTGCATCCACTTTCCCGGCCTCGCCGAGCGCTTGCAGCAACGGCAGCCCGGCGGCGCGGCAGCGATTGCCGACCGCTACTATGACGAGGCAGCCCGGCTGTTCCCGTCCCCTGCGGTCCGTGAGCAGCAATTGTGGTATGCGCCCACCCTGGCGGCTTCCCTGTTGGCCTGCGGCGCAAAACCGTCTGCTCTGCAGATACTTGACCGCGCGATTGCCCGGGCGCCCGAAATACGGGACCAGGAGTTGGCTACCGAGTGGGCCCAGAGGCTCCGCGAGGTGGTCGCCAAGCTGCGCGGCGACAACACCGTGATTCTCGATAAGGTATTTGCAGACCCACGGTTCGAATTGCTCCAACCGTTCCTTCGCGACTGATTTCCCAGCAGATGCCCGGCTTCGACGAACTCACCCAGCTGATCACCGACTACCCGTACATCGGGGTCGCGGCGATCTTTCTGCTGTGTGGCCTCGGATTGCCCCTGCCGGAAGAGATCGTGCTGCTGGCCGCGGGCTTCGTCTGCGCCAAGTATCCCGACAACGCCAAACTACTGCCGATGATGGGCTGGTGCGGTAGCGCCATCCTGGTCGGCGACATGATCCCGTTCTTGCTGGGCAGGATCTTCGGAGTGCGACTGTTGCGGCTGCGCTGGCTGCGATACTTCATCACCAAGCAGCGCCTGGCGACGTTTGACCGCTGGTTCCGCCGCCGCGGCGACATGGTGATCGTGATCTCCCGCTTCCTCGCGGGCCTGCGCATGGTCGCGTTCTTCACCGCTGGCGCGATGAAGATGCGCTGGACCCGATTCCTGTTCCTGGACGGCTTAGGCATCGTGTTGATGGTGCCACTGCTGACCTGGATAGGGTTTAGCAGTGCGGGATTCATCGAAGAGGCGATCGCCTGGGTCGAGAAGGTCGAGCGTGGACTGCTGTGGGGAACCGTCGGCGGCGCCCTGGTGCTGGCGCTCGGACTGTGGTGGTGGCGCCGACGCCGCCAACAGAAGCAGCGCAGCGAAATGACCGAGACCTTCGTGCAGCCGAAGAAGCCGGTGAACGAGGCGGACGAGGGCGGGAGTCCCGAAGGTCAGAAGCCCGCAGGCGAGGCGGATACCGACGCTGCGCCAACTTCCAAGGCACTCGCTGCCAACAACCCGGCTCTGGAGGCCCCAACTCCCGAGGCCCCAACTCCCGAGGCCCCCGCTCCCGAGGCTCCAGCTCCCGAGGCTCCAGCTCCCGAGGCCCCGGCGCCCGGTGAATCACCGACCGGATCGCAGCCCCTCGAACCTGATGAGTTCGACCTCGAGCCGCTCTCCGGTGCTGGCGAAGCACGTCGCGATGCCGAGGATCCGCGTTGCGAGGTGGAAAACGAGCCGAAAACGGAATCCGGTGACGACGGTCCCACTGGGGAAACCGACGGCGCCGCAAAACCGTAGTTCGCCGAGGCCATCAGGGCGCTTGTTTCGGACCGGCACTGGCCGCTATCGTGCTAGCCCACTTTTTGCGCCGGCTCACAAAGGCCCGCTGGTGTCATTGCTATGTACTTAGTCTGGAACTTCCTCTCTCTCGCTATCGCCCTAGCAGGCCTCGCCTACGCCGTTAACTCCTTCAAGCAGATCATGGCCAAGGATGCCGGCGATGATCTGATGCAGAAGATCGCCAAAGCCGTGCAAGACGGCGCCAAGGCGTTTCTTTATGCCGAATACAAATGGCTCGCGGTGTTCGTCGCCGTCGCCTTTGTGCTCTTGATGATCGGCACCGACGATCCGGCCAACGGCCAGTTCCTCGGTTTCCGCACGGCGATTGCGTTCTTGCTCGGTTGTGGCGCGTCCGCAACGGCTGGCTACTTCGGCATGCACTGCGCCACGCGCGCAGCGGTGCGCACGACGCAAGCCGCCAAGACCAGCCTCGGTGGCGCACTCGACGTCGCGTTCAAGTCGGGCACGGTCATGGGCATGACGGTTGTCAGCATGGGCCTGATCGGCATCACGCTGCTGTTCTTGATCTACGGCGCTCCCGATGCCAACAAGGATGCCGTCAACTACGTCAACTACGTGCTCGGCTTCAGCTTCGGTGCTAGCTCGATCGCGCTGTTCGCGCGCGTCGGCGGTGGCATCTTCACGAAGGCTGCCGACGTCGGTGGTGACCTGGTCGGCAAGATCGAAGCAGGCATCCCCGAAGATGACCCCCGCAACCCGGCCACCATCGCGGACAACGTCGGCGATAACGTCGGCGACGTTGCCGGCATGGGCGCCGACCTGTTCGAAAGCTACGTCGGTGCGATCATCGCGACGGCGATCATCGGCTTCTCGCTGGTGCCCGGCACGCTGACGGGCGATGCCCACACGTTGGCACTGACCAACCTGCTGATGTACCCGGTCGTACTCGCCGCGGTTGGCGTCGTCGCCAGCTTCATCGGCACGTTCCGCGTCAAGGCAGATGACGAGAGCAAGCTATCCGAAGCCCTGTTCGGCGGCCTGATCGCGGCCTCGATCGCGCTGCTCATCGGTGGCGCTGCCCTCACGATGATCATGAAGCCGAGCCCGGCGATGGCCCCCGGTTCGGATGTCCTGGCTTCGCACTGGAGCGTCTACTTCGCGATGTGCATCGGCCTGGTCGGCGGCATCATCATCGGCAAGATCACCGAGTACTACACCTCGGAGAAGAAGGCGCCCTCGCAAACGATTGCCGCGCAGTCCGAAACGGGCGCCGCGACCAACATCATCCACGGCCTCGCGACCGGCATGGCCTCGACCTGGGGCCCGACACTCGTGCTCGCCGCCTCGATCTTTGCCTGCAACGAAATGGCTGGCATGTATGGCATCTGTGTTGCCGCCGTCGGCATGCTGAGCACGCTCGGCATCTCGCTTGGTGTTGACGCCTACGGCCCGGTTGCCGACAACGCTGGCGGTCTCGCCGAGATGTCGCACCAGCCGCCGGAAGTGCGTGAGCGCACCGACCAACTGGACGCCACGGGTAACACCACGGCCGCCATCGGCAAGGGCTTCGCTATCGGCTCGGCCGCGCTGACCGCGCTGGCACTGTTCTCGGCCTACAAGGTCGCTGCGGGTGTCACGCTCAGCCTCGATGACGCCAAGGTCGTCATGGGCCTGCTGCTCGGCGCGATGCTGCCGTTCGTGTTCAGCTCGATGGCCATGAAGGCCGTCGGCAAGGCCGCCAACGAGATGGTCGAAGAAGTTCGCCGTCAGTTCCGTGAGATCCCGGGCATCATGGAAGGCACCGGTGAGCCGGACCACATGCGCTGCGTCGAGATTTCGACCAAGGGCTCGCTGAAGCAAATGGTCGCTCCAGGCTGCCTCGCCATCGCCGCCCCGATCGTGCTCGGCATGCTCGTCGGCCGCGAAGCCGTCGGCGGCTTGCTCGCCGGCGCGACGGCTGCTGGCGTCATGATGGCGCTGTTCATGGCCAACGCCGGCGGAGCCTGGGACAACGCCAAGAAGTACATCGAGTCCGGCGCCCACGGCGGCAAGGGCTCAGATGCCCACAAGGCCGCGGTGCAAGGTGACACGGTCGGCGACCCCTTCAAGGACACCGCTGGCCCGTCGATCAACATCCTGATGAAGCTGATGACGATCGCCGCGCTGATCGCGCTGCCGCTCTTCAAGGTCGCGTCGGAAGTCTAGATCGCCGCCCGCTGACCGCCGCCCGAAGGTCGGATCGGTCGGATTCGCTTCGCCGGGCCATCTCGGCTGGCGAGTCCCAGCTGGCTCGTTTCAGCTGGCTCGTTTCGAATGGCTCGTTCCGAATGGGCTGACCCAAGCAAAGCTTGATGACGTGGGCGCTTCGCCCACTTCGTCGACCTGCCAGCTGGCGCCACGGGCGCAGCCAGACGGGTCACCACCGCCGGGAAACAAGGGAACTGGCGGTTCCCAACCGGGGCAGCACCAGCGCCCCACGCATTCCCCAACCCCGCAAATACAGACCCCGGTCCGAAGAACAGGGTCGTCGGGGGTTACTACCGCGCTCCGCGCAGGTATCCTCCCTAGCACAGTCGTGCATCATACATCCGTTTCGAGACCCATTCGTTGAGTTCCAACGCACCCGAGAGTTCGCAAAGCACCGCCCCCCAGCCAGGTTCCCCGCCTGACAAGGCGACGAGCGATTTGGCCCTGTTCCTAGCTGAGCGCCTCGACCAGAGGCAGGCCGAAGATATCAAGATCCTTGATGTCTCCGGCCCGCTCGTGATCGCGGACTACTTCATCATCGCCACCGTGCAGAGTACGCGCCAAGCGCAGTCGCTCGCCAAGGAAGTGGAGATGGAGCACAAGTCTCGGCGTGGCCGTCGCCGCCGCAGCGGCGCCGCCGATGCACCGGACAGCAACTGGGTGTTGGTCGACTTTGGCGACATTGTCGTGCACCTGTTCCTGCCGGAAGCGCGCGAATACTACGGGCTCGAGAGCTTGTGGGCCGACGTGCCGCGACTGCCGTTCACGGCGACCGCGGTGCATACTTCGGACGCAGCAGATGGCTCCGAAGTTCGCCAACCGACACTCGATGGCTTCGGCGCCTTCTTGCCGTCGGCGATCGAGCCGAAAGCGGCCAGCGACGAGCCGGCCACTGACGCACCGGCCGAGGCTGACGAGCGCAGCAGCAGTGACGAACGCGGCGACGACGACAAGTCCGAGTAGCGCCGCGGCTAGCGAGGCGGCTTCTTGACGAACCCTTTCTCGACGCACCCCACTGCTGCGGATCGCCGCCCGCGTCGCCCGCGGGCGAGAAAGGTTCGCCCGCCCTTGCAAGCTACGCCTGCCGAATGGGCCATCCTGCCGATAGGATGCAGCAGAGCATGACTGATTCCGTGCAATGGCAACACTTCGAGCCGACGACGCTTGCGCGCGCGGCCAGCGAAGACCGACTCGTTCTCCTGTTGATCACCGCTCCGTGGTGCCAGCACTGCCGAGACTTGATGTCGACGAGCTTTGCAGACCCCGGCGTCATCGCCACCGTCGAAGACTCGTTCATCCCAGTGCACGTCGACAGCGAACGCCGCCCCGACGTCAACCAGCGCTTCGGCACCGGTGCATGGCCGACCATCGCCTGGCTGACACCGGATGGCGAACTGATCGCGCACGACAACTTCCTCGACACGGCCGAACTGCACGTGCGGCTCGAACGGATCCGCGACGCGTGGCGCACTGACAAGCAGAACATCCAACGCCGCATCGGCGAATTGTGGGCGCAAGCGGACGATCGCACGTCGCAGTCGGCGGACACGCTGCGCATCGAAATGGTCGACGACATCAGCGCGGCAATCTACAAGCAGTTCGACCACGAACACGGCGGCTTCGGCGAAGGCATCAAGTTCCCCCATGCGGAAGCGTTGGACTTCGCGCTGGTTCAGGTGCAGAAGCGCGACGACCACCGCATGCGCGAAGTCGTCACCCTGACGCTCGACAAGATGATGGAAAGCCCGCTGCACGACATCGTCGACGGCGGCTTCTTCCGATTCTCTCACACGGCAGACTGGCACTCGCCCAACTACGAGAAGCTGCTCGATCAGAATGCGCTGCTGCTGCGTTCGTACCTGGAGGCCTACCAGGTGTTCGGCAACGACGCCTACAAGAAGACCGCCGAAGGCATCGTGCGCTGGATGCTCGAGGTCATGCGCGACGAGCATTCGGGTAGCTTCGCCGGCAGCCAAGACGGCGAGTCCGACTACTACGTCGGCTCAGCCAAGCAACGCGCCGAAAAGGAAGCGCCGGCGATTGATCGAACGGTCTATTGCGACGCCAACGCGATCGCCGCATCCAGTCTGTTCAAAGCGGCCGCGGTATTGCAACGACCCGAACTGGCCGACCATGGCTCTGCCGCGTTGCGCTTCCTGCTCGACAACCTGTTCGACGGCAAAGATGTCTATCACTACTGGGATGGCACCTACCATCTCGTTGGCATGCTTGGCGACCAGGCGCACTTGATCCGCGCCCTGATCGACGCATCGCAGAATACCGGCGACGCCGACTTGTTGGTCCCAGCAGAGAAGATCGCCGCGCGCGCGATCGAACAGAACAAATCGAAGGCCGGAGGCTTCTACGACATCATGCACGACCCCGACAGCCAGGGGCCGATGCGCCGCCGCAACCGTTCGATCCTCGACAACGGTGCGATGGCCGAGGCGCTGGTGCGTCTGTCGTATCTATCGCGGCAACCGGAACTGCACGAAGAGGCGATCACGTCGCTGCAAGCATTCGCCAGCGACTACCGTGAGTATGGCTACTACGTCGCCGGCTACGGCCGCGCGGTCGAC
>CAXBFC010000226.1:0-12801 GCA_963974725.1 uncultured bacterium
TCGGTGTTGGTCACAACGCTCGAAGGCCGCCCGCTCGCCGGCGCCACCGTGTTGTGCGTCGACGCCGAAGGCCGCCCACTCGGCAGTCTCGGCATGGCCGCGACGGGCCAGGATGGCCGGGCATGGTTCGGCGGCATGGCCGACGGCCAGGCTCGCATCGTCGGCCGCGCCTCGGGCTACGCCCCGGGCGCATCCAATCTGCAGCGCCTCGCGGCCGAACAATCGACGAAGTTCACGCTGGTGCTCGGCAATGGCGCCGCCACCCACCTGTCCGTCGTCGACGACACCGGCAAGCGCTTGCGCGGTGTCAGCTTGACGGCCCGCTTCGACGACAATCCGTGGTTGCCGACTGTGGTGCTGGTGCAATCGATCGGCAGCGACGGCACGCTAGACCTCGGCCGTCTCGGCCCCGGTAACTGGACGTTCCGCGCGACGCACCCTGCGATCGGCACGGTCACGCACAAGCGAACGATTCGCGGTAGTTCGCCCGTGACGATCGTGATCAGCAAGTAGTGACTTCGCGCCAAGCGGCACGGGGTGATACCGTGCCGCGCGGCACGATGTTCGACCGCTCCACATTGCAGTATTGGCTCGGCCGCTTCGTGCTCGGCCTCGCGCTGCTCGTAGCGGCCGGCAGCCGCATGTTTGGCCTTACCAGCGTCGGCCTTGGCCTGCTCGGGTTTCACCTGGCTCTAAGTTCGGTTGGCCCGGTTACCCGCCTCAGCAACTACCGCCATCACACGCGCAAAAGCTGGGGGGAAGCGGCGCGCACCGCATTCGACCGCGCCTCGCTGCCGCGGCGCATCTTCTACTTGCTGGTCGCCGTTGCCGAATCCGACGGCCCGATGACGACTTCCGAACGCGAAGTCGTGCGCCAGTTCTTGCTGCAGCGCTTCGACGACCCGGTGCAATCGCACGAGATCCGCACTTGGGAGATGCAGCCGCTGCAAATCAACGACTTGATTGGCCTCGCAGCTCGGATCGCGACCAGCCTCGACGAAGCCGAATTGGACACGCTGTTCTGCTGGTGCGCTTTGGTCGCGTTCGCCGACGGCAAGTTCCGGCCCGATGAGCATCGCGCCCTGGCCGATGTCGCGCGCGGCATGGGCATCGCCTCCGGGCGCGCCCGCATGCTGTTCCACCTGGCACGCGCACAGTTTCTCGCCGGCGCCAGCGGCAGCCAGAACCGCGGCCAACAACATCGGCAAGCATCCGAACCACGCCCCGCTCACGCCCGCGGCGAAGCCTTGGCCGTACTCGGTCTGCCGGTCGACGCGTCCCACGAGCAGGTCCGGCGCCGCCACCGCGAACTGGTGCGGAAATTCCATCCCGACGCGCAGCCCAATCTCGGCCCCGTCGCGCTGCAGGAGGCGACGGAACGCTTCCAAGCGATCCAACGCGCATATGAAGTGCTCACGGCTGACCTGTAGTCGAGCTACGCTCGCAGCATGGTCACCATCTCCGCCACCTACGAAGGCGATCTCTGCTGCACCGCCGTTCATGGCCCGTCCGAAGCGCAACTGCAAACGGATGCACCGAAGGACAACGAAGGCCTCGGCCGCTTCTTCTCCCCGACGGACCTCGTTGCAACAGCCCTCGGCACCTGCATCCTCACGACACTTGGCATCGTTGCGCGCCGCCACAACTTCAATCTGTTGGGCTGCAAAGCCACGGTCGAGAAGCACATGAACGCGTCACCGCGCCGCATCGGTCGACTGCCGGTGCAGCTGACGATCGCAGGCGACTACACCGACGATCAGAAGAAGCTGCTGGAGAACACGGCCAACACGTGCCCGGTGCACAAGAGTCTGCATCCGGACATCGATGCGACGATCTCGATCACCTGGGCGGGCTAGCGATCCAAGCGTTCCGGCACGCGCAGACGCCGAAGGCGGTCTACACACCCAAAGCGGCCCGCACGCCCAAGTGATCGTTGCTCGCCGCGTGTCCGAGCCGCCAGTGTCCCAAAACCTAAAACGACCCTTCGCTAGTGTTCGTAGCGAACGGGTCGTGGATGTTACGGACCGGGTCGTCGGCTTCGCCGGAGATCCAGTGGATGTCGCTGATGATGCCGGTGACCAGGCCGCCAACGGCACCGACCGCCGCCACCACTACTAACCCGCAGGCAGCGCCACGCGGATCGCCAACGCAACCGCAACCGTCGCTGTTACCGAGCACATAGATCGGGGTGGTCACGGCGCACACGAACGGTTTCGTCAGCGTGCAGGAAGTCGAAGAGAACGCCAGGGCTGCCAGGGCCGCGGCCATCAGGAGGCGTTTCGTGGACATGGCGCGGGCAAGCGCAGCCGGATCCCGGGCGTGGCGATTTCGGCGGATTTCGGGAACCTCGCCCGCCGAACCTCCGGGCCACAAAATCCTCAGCCAGCCAAAACCGTCCGTCACCTGCCAACGTCTTCAGGGCACGATCCATTCATGAGCACAGCGGAACCGTTCTTGGCAGAGCTGTTTCAGACCCATCGCAGTGGTCTGGCAGGAGCGGTGCGCAGTGTGCTGGGTCCTTCGACGGACGTGACCGAAGTTCTGCAGGAAGCCTTCCTCAAGTGTTGGCGCGCATGGCAGCAGGGCACGCGACCGAAGGACCCGGTGGCATGGATGTTCGTCATCACGTGGAACGCCGCGACCGACGCCCGACGGGTGCGACAGCGGCGTCCCAACCACGAACCACTGGACGAGGAACGAACCGTGTCAGTCACTACCCAACCATCGCCATCGCACGCGCTCGAACAGCGCGAAGCGGTGGCCCAAGCGCAAGCGGCTGTTGCCAGGCTGCGCGAAGATGACCAGCAGGTCTTCTTGCTGCGAGTCGCCGGCGAACTCAGCTACGAGGGCGTCGCCGAGGCACTCGCGATTCCGGTCGGCACGGCCAAAACCCGCATGCGGCGCGCCCTGCAACAGCTTCGATCAGCACTGGGGGCGAGCGTGCCGTTCGGCGGCATAGCTGGCGGCAGCATCCCTGGCAGCAATGTGTCTGGCAGCAATGTCACTGGCAACCAGATCCCTGGCGGCATCACTTCGAAGGAGAATCTGCGATGAGTAAGCTTCCCAACTGGACTCCTGAAGAACGCGAACAGCTGGCGCAGGAATTGATCGAGCTGCACTTCGGCTGTCACGAGAACCCCGAAGCCTTCGAAACGCGCCTGGCCAACGAACCGGCGCTGCGCGAGCTGCAAGCGGAAGTGCTGTCGCAAGCACAGGTGCTCGAAGAAGCCGTGCACCCAGCGCAACCTCGACTGCACTTGCCAGAACCAGCCGCATCGCCAGTGACAGCACTCGCCGATCGACGTCCGCGTTGGTGGCACCTGCCACTAGGCCGGATGACGGCGGCCGCCGCCGCGGGCTTGCTTGCCGTACTCGGCTTCTTGGCATTCGAGCGTATCGCCGCGGGTCGCCTCGACAACTACGTCAGCGAACACCTGCACCTGACCGTCAGCGCACCGAAGGCCGTGCCAGCCGGCGCGCCGTGGAGTTTTACGGTGCAAGCCAAGAACCTCGTCGGCGCGCCAACCGATTGCCGCGTCAAGTGGCAGGCATTTGACGACAACAACGTCGTGCTTGCGGGCAACGAAGTGGCGACCGTCGACGGCAACGTCACGGTGGCACTCGCGGCCAACCTCGCCGTGCCGAAGCGCGTCGAAGTCGTCGCGGTCAACAGCGTCGATGAAGTGCGCCAGGTATTCGACTTGTCGACGGCCTACGCGGGACCACTGGTTCACGTCAGCACCGATCGCCCGGTCTACCGTCCCGGCGAGACCGTGCGCGTGCGCACCGTCGTGCTGGACCGCGTCACCCGCTTACCGCTGAAACGCGCCACCAACATGACCGCGCAGTTGCTCGACGCGAAGGGTGCGCCGATTGGCAACGACAACGACTACCTCGCGCCAGCTGGCGTCGGTTCGTTCTCGCTGACCGTGCCGCGATCGAGCGCTGGCGGCACGCACAAGGTCAAGATTGCGTCGGTCAACGGCCTGTTCGCCGACGAGACCGCGGAGATCACGGTGCGGTCGTTCCGCAACCCGCAGCTCAAGAAGGACATCGTTCTCGATCGCAAGAGCTACGCACCTGGCGCACGTGGTGCCGCACAAGTCACGGCTTTGCGACTCGGTGACAACTCGCCGACGTCTGGCGGCCAGGCACGCGGCGCACTCATCATCGACGGCAAGGAAGTCTGGCACGAAGAACGCAACCTCGGCGCCAATGGCAGCACGACGTTCCGCTTCCAGATCCCCAAAGACGTCGACCGCGGCGCGGCGCGCTTCGTCGCACGCATCACTGACGGCGGCGTCATTGAGTCCGAAGTCGAACCCTTCGTCGTGCCAACCGGCAAGGTCGAAGTGATCGCCTACCCCGAAGGCGGCGAACTGATCGCCGGCGTCGAAAACGGCCTCTACCTCGAGTGCTTTGACACGCTCGGCCGCCCGATCGACGGCGCCGGTGAGATTGTCGACGACCGCGAACGCCGCATCGCAACGTTCCGCACGGCCCACCAAGGCCGCGCCCGACTGTCGTTCGTCCCCGAAAAGAACGCCCGCTACAAGGTGCGCCTGCATGGCAAGCAGCAGACGTTTGATCTACCGACCGTTCGCAACGTTGGCATCGCCATTCGCTTGCTCGGCGACGACATCGCTGCCGGTGCTCCAATGCGCATGGCCGTCGCCGGTCGCGGCAACGGGCCGTGGCTGCTCGGCGTGTTCTGTCGCGGCGTGCTCGTCGGCCAAACCACGGTGCGCGCCACCGGCAACGGCCAACTGCAAACAACCAGTGAAGTCGAACTGCCGGACACGGCGAGCGGCGTGCTGCGCGCCACGGTGTTCGATCGCGACCTCAAGCCAATCGCAGAACGCCTGATCCGCCGTCACACCAACAACCGGCTCGAAGTCGAGCTGTGGACCAAGTCCGCGGTGCTGAGTCCCGGCGACCGTCAGACCGTCAAGGTCAAGACAATGGATGAGAACGGCAAGTACACACCGGCGATCGTTGGCTTGAGCTGCACCGATATGGCGGCGACGTCGATGGGCAGCGAACCGCGCGTCAGCCTCGCCGACCACGCGATGCTGTTTGGCGACGTCCAGCAACTCGAAGACCTCGGCGACTTCTTCCTCGGCAACGACGCCAGCGGTCGCAACGTCGACTTGCTGCTCGGCACCCGCGGCTGGCGCCGCTTCGTCTGGCGCAACGATGCCGCAGCACAGCAGGCAATCGTCGATGCCGGCGATGCTGGCACCGGCATCCTGACCCGTGAAGGTTTCTCGCAGACGCCGCAAGTCGTAAGCAACCTGAAGGCGGCCAACGCGCCGGTAAGAGACCTGTCGAACCGCCAGTATTGGGCGAAGGAACGCTTGAGCATTGTGCTCGCCATCGCGATCAGCTTGCTGATCCTGGTGATCCTCGCCGAGGGCATTGCCAAGCTGTTGAAGAGCGGTGCGTTTGCCCAAAACCCAGCCCTGCGTGGCTTCACCAGCCTGGCCACGGCATCCCTGCTGCTGGCCATCGCAGGAATGGTGATCGGCGGCGGTCAGCTGGCAGACAGCGCCCCGGCGACGATGACGGTCGAAATGGCGCCCAGCTCGGATGCGTCCGACTTCAAAGGAGTGAGCCAATTTGAGCAACTGGCTTCGGGGCCGATCAACGGTGCCCCACACCCTGGCTTGCTGTATTGGGGTGCCTTCGACGACGCGCGTAAGAACTGGGACTTCAGCGCTCTGGACCTCAACGGCTTCGGCCAAGGCAACAGCAGATTCACCATCGTGTCCAGCGAAGCGCAAGAGACGGCCAACGAGAAGTCCACCGACCTCGACAATGCGGTCGCAGAGCTCGACCCAGCCAGGAGTTTCCTCGACGACGAGCAACCAGCCTTGTTCCTGCTACCAGAACTGCAATCCTCAAGCTTCGGCTGGTTCGCCTACGTCGGCCCGAGTGCCAACACACCTGCCTCGCCGGAGGCCTGGCAGCAAGCACTCGCCGGCTACCAACCACTATGGCGGCAACGCCAATACGCCCACGTGCACCAGGCCAGCGAAGACCGTCGCGACTTCACGGCAACGGTCATGTGGAACACGCTGGTCGTAACCGACGGCAAGGGCGACGGCAGCGTATCGTTCGACACCAGTGACGCCGTCACGACCTGGAAGGTAGAAGCCGATGCCCACGTTGCAACCGGCGACATCGGCCGCCTTGGCTACGGTTCGCGCGAGTTCACGACGCAGCTGCCGCTGCAAATCGAACCGAAGTTGCCCGACGAAGTCTCGGCTGGTGATCGCCTGCTGATTCCGATCTCGGCGATCCTCAAGGACGCGAAGATCGCCGAAATCACGCTCGCCGCGCGCGTCGGCAACGGCTTGACCATTGGCGCCAACGCGCCTGAGAAGATCCAACTCGACAACACCAACTCGGATGCGGGCCGCGGCCGGGTGCTGTTGCCGATCGAAGTCGGTCAGCAAGTTGGCGACGCCACCATCGAGATCATCGCCCGCGCCGGTCGCTTCGTCGATCGCGTGCGTCACGTCATCAAGATCGCCCCGCGCGGCTTCCCCCACCATCGTTCCGCTGGCGGCCAATTGAGCAACGCCGAACCTGGCAGTTGGAAGCTGGTCGTGCCCGGCGACACCATCGAAGGCAGCGGCCACGTCACCCTCAAGGTCTACCCGTCGCCGATCGCGGCGCTGACCGAAGGCCTCGAAGGCATCCTGCGCGAGCCGCACGGCTGCTTCGAGCAAGCGAGTTCGTCCAACTACCCGAACACGCTCGTGCTCAACCTGATCGAGGCCAACGGCGACGACATTCCCATGGTCGCTGCCCGCGCGCGGCAGCTGCTGCCCAAGGGCTACGCCAAGATCACCGGCTACGAGTGCACGCAGAAGGGCTACGAGTGGTTCGGCAGCGATCCGGGCCACGAAGCGCTGACGGCGTATGGCCTGCTGCAGTTCGTCGACATGGCCAAGGTCTACGACGTCGACATGGAGATGGTTGACCGCACCAAGCAGTGGTTGCTCAACCGTCGCGACGGCAAGGGCAACTACCCGCATCCAAAACAGGACCACCACAGCTTTGGCGGCCGCTCGCCGAGCATCACCAGCGCGTATGTCACCTATGCCCTGCTGCAAGCGGGCACGTCGGCAGACACGCTGAAGACCGAGATCGACGCGCTGGTCAAGCGCATCGACATCGACGACCCGTACGAACTGGCCTTGATCGCCTGCGCGCTCGGTCTGACCGAACGACCAGAAGCCAGCCGTGCTCGCCGACGCCTCACGACACTGCAAGCTGCAGATGGTTCGCTGCCAGGCGCCAAGAGTTCGATCACGATGAGCGGTGGCCGCGATCTATTGGTCGAGGCAACTGGCTTCGCCGTGCTCGCATGGCTGCCCGAGGGCTCCTACGCCGGCAACGTCCGCAAGGCCGTGCAATACCTGCAATCGTCGCGCAACGGCCGCGGCACATTCGGCGCAACCCAGGCCACGATCGTCGCACTGCGTGCGATCTCGGCCTACGCGACGGCCAACCGTTCGATGCGCAAGGACGGCACGCTGTTCGTTTACGAAGGCGACCGCTTGCTCGCAAAGCATCCGTTCGCGGCCGATGACGTTGCTGCGATGCAGTTCGAACTGTGGCATTACCTCGAGCCGGGCGAGCACACGCTGCGCATCCAAGTCGAAGGCGGCGGCGACACGCCACTGCCATGGGCCGGCGAGGTCAGCTACCACGCCGAAGTGCCAGCCGACGATCCCGACACGGCGACGAGCGTCACGGCGACGCTGCGCCAAGCACAGGTGCAGGAAGGTCAAACCGTCGCACTCGATGTCGTCATCGAAAACGTCACCGACAACGAACTGCCAACGCCAATGGCGATCATCGGTCTGCCGGCCGGCCTCGAGCTACCGACCAGTGTCATCGAGGACTTGCACAAGGCCGAGAAGTTCAGCTACTGGGAGCTGCAGGGGCGCGAACTGATTCTTTACTGGCGCAAGATGGATGCTGGTGAGAAGCACGAACTGACGTTCGACCTGATTGCACGCGTGCCCGGCACGAGCAGCGGTCCAGCATCGCGAACCTACCTCTACTACACGCCCGAGCAGAAGCGCTGGAGCGAACCGCTGCGCGTTGCAGTGACCCCAGCCAAGTAGCCAAAGCCCTCGAAGTAGACGCAGGTGCCCGAATCGGCGCAGGTCCGCTATGCTACCTGCGCCATGCGTCTCGCCCTCGCCACCCTTGCGCTCGCTGCCGCCACGTGCTCCTACGGGGCACCTGTAGCTGCGCAAGCACCGTCGAACTACTACAACACGGTCAATGCTACCTCGGCGGCAACGCTGCGCACCACGCTGCACGCGGTGATCGACGACCACACGCGGTTCCCCTACACGTCGGGCGGCACCGACACGTGGGACATCCTCGAAGACGCCGACCAAGACCCGAACAACAGCTCGCGCATTCTCGACGTCTACCGCAACGCCTCGTTCGCCAAGGCCGGCGGCGGCAACAGCAACTACAATCGCGAGCACGTCTGGCCCAACAGCTACGGCTTCCCAAACAACGGCGGCACCAACTACGCGTACACCGACTGCCACCACCTGTTCTTGTGCGACGACAACTACAACCAGGCTCGAGATCGTCGTGTCTTTGACAACGGCAGCAGCGGCTGGAACGAATACACCACGACCAGCAATGGCGGCGTGGGTGGCGGCAGCGGCAGCTTTCCCGGCAACTCCAACTGGCAGACGACGAGCAACTCGCCCGGTGGCTGGCAGGTCTGGAACGATCGCAAGGGCGACATTGCGCGCGCGATGTTCTACATGGACATTCGCTACGAAGGTGGCAACAACGGTAGCAGCGGCGTCGCCGAGGCCGACTTGCGACTGACGGACAACACCACGTTGATTTCGCAGAGCGCCACCGGCAGTAACCAACTGATCGCCTACATGGGCAAGCTCAGTGTGCTGGTGCAATGGCACCAACAAGACCCCATCGACAGCAAAGAGATGGCACGCAACAACGCGATCTTCGGCTACCAGGGCAACCGCAACCCGTTCATCGACAACCCCGTTTGGGCCGACTGCATCTACGGCAATCAATGCAGCACGCCGAGCAGCGCACGCGCACCCGAAGTATGGATCAACGAACTACACTACGACAACTCGGGAGTAGACATCGGTGAGTTTGTCGAGCTTGCGGGGCGTGCCGGCGAGAACGTCAACAGCTGGATGTTGATTGCGTATGACGGCACAACCGGCAACGCCTACCGCCGAGTCAACCTGCGCGGCACGTTCGCCAACCAACAGAACGACTTCGGGGTATTGTCATTCGCGTTCCCGATGCTACAGAACAGCACCGATGGCCTGGCCTTGGTGACATCGAAAGGTGTAGTCATGCAGTTCCTCAGCTACGAAGGCGCGTTCCAAGCAAGCAACGGCGCAGCATCCGGCAAGACGTCGAGCAACATCGGCGTCAGCGAATCTTCGTCGACACCCGCAGGCTTCTCACTGCGCCTGACCGGCACGGGCAATCGTTACACCGACTTTTCTTGGCAACCCGCATTCCCGAACTCCGCCGGCACCATCAATCAAAACCAGCAGTTCCAATAACACTCCGATGCTCTGAACCCTTAACTCACCAAAGAGGATTGCGGTCGCTGTCCTCGTCACCGCCGCCGGCTGGGCGATTCAGTACTTTGCGGGCATTCCGTACGCGCTCCTGATTGGCCTGTTCGCGGGCGTCTTGGCAGCGCGATTGGTCCCCGGCAACTCGTGCGCAATACCACAAGATTCGGGCCGCCCGCGAACGAACTAACTCGTCGAACCAACGGCAGCGCTCCGTGACAACGCTGTCACGTCGATGCGCGCCGGCGGGGCTGGCACCCTCATCAGGTCGAGTAGAATACTCGGCCCATGCCTCGCCTGAATCTGTCACTTCGTTGGCTAGTTCCGCTGCTCGCAATCGGCTCGATTGCCGCCCAACACGAGGGCGTCGTACCGAGCAAGGAAACGAGCCACACCGTCGACTTCCTGCGTGACGTTCGACCGATCCTGACCGCACACTGCTACGAGTGCCACGGTCCGGACGGCGACCAACGCAAGGGGGACTTGCGCCTCGATCGCAAGCACGACGCGTTCGCCAAGTTTGAGGACTACGCGATCATCGTCCCTGGCGATGCCAAGGCATCCGAGCTGATGCTGCGCATCGTCAGCGAAGATCCCGACGAGGTCATGCCGCCGCCGAAGGTGGACGACAAGCTGAAGCCCGCAGAGATCGAAATCCTGCGCAAGTGGATCAACGAAGGCGCGGTCTGGCAGGACCACTGGGCGTTCGTTCCGCCGACGCGCCCCTCCCTACCGCCGGTGCAAGATGGCGAGTGGGCGAAGAACGACATCGACACGTTCATCCTGGCACAACTGGAGAAGAAGGGGCTGCGACCAAGCGGCGAGGCAACACGCGAAGCATGGTTGCGCCGCGTCACGTTCGACCTGATCGGTTTGCCGCCCACACCCAAGGAGATCGAGACGTTTGTGCAAGACACGTCTGCCGATGCCTACGAGAAGGTCGTCGACCGCCTGCTGGCCGACGAGCGCTACGGCGAACGCATGGCGAGCGACTGGCTCGATGTCGCCCGCTATGCCGACTCCAACGGCTACCAACGCGACAGCGAACGTCAGGCGTGGAAGTGGCGCGACTGGGTCATCAACGCCTTCAACACCAACATGCCGTTTGATCAGTTCACGATCGAACAGCTGGCTGGCGACTTGCTGGAGAAGCCGACCCTCGAGCAGAAGATCGCGACCGGTTTCAACCGCAACCACGCCGTCAACACCGAGGCCGGCGAAGAGCTCGACGAGTATCGCTCGGCCTACGTGATCGACCGTGTGCACACCACGACGACCACTTGGCTCGGCCTGACGGTCGCGTGCGCCCAGTGCCACGACCACAAATACGACCCGATTTCGCAGAAGGAGTTCTACTCGTTCTACGGCTTCTTCAACTCGATCAAGGAGCGCGATAGCGCGCGCGGCCGCAACCCGAAGCCGGCGATTGCCGCGCCGGGCCCAGATGACCTGCCCAAGTTGCGCAGCATCGAGACGCGCATCGCGATGCTGAAGCAGCGCCTCGAAGCCGTCGACCCGATCACCGACACGTTCCAAGCGCAATGGGAAGAACGCACGCGCGAACGCCTCGCCGGGCCAATCGAGTGGACGACGATGAAGCCGACCGAGTTCATGGCTCGCTACGGTTCGCGCCTGGCACTGCAAAAGGACGGCTCGCTACTCGCGACCGGCCCCACGCCATCTCGAGACACCTACGATGTCGTGTTCACACCCGGCGCACGCAAGATCGAAGCACTGCGCATCGAAGTCCTGCCCGATCCATCGCTGCCCGAGGCTGCATCCGGCCGCGCCGATGACGGCCGCTTCATTCTGTCGAAGCTGACCACGCATCTGACCAGTGTTTCCGACAGCAGCGACCCGCCGCTGATCTCCTACGCCGCGTTGGAAGCCGACATCAACCAAAAGCGCGACGCCGACGAGCACTACTTGACGGCCATCAACCCCGGCGCATTTGCAGGTGCCGTTGCGCTGGAAACCGGTAGCTCCTCACAAGGCGGTGGCTTCGGCCGGCGCGGACGCGGCGGCTGGAGCATCGCTGGCGACGAACGCAAGCAAGCGCGCCACGCCGTGCTCGTGCCGAGCGAGCCGCTCAAATCCAACGCGATGTCGATCCTGCGCCTGACGCTGGAACACAACTCGCGCGACAAGTTCAAGAGCTTGATCGGCCGCTTCCGCGTGTCGTTCACCGAAGACCCGCGCATTCGAGAACAACTTGTGCCGCTCGCCAAATCGAACTGGCGCAGCATTGGCCCGTTCCCGGCAGCGACGACGGCAGCCGCGTTCGCAACCGAGTTTGGTCCGGAGAAGGACAAGGGACTCGTGAAGCCGCTTTGGAAGAAGAAGCATAACCAACCGATCCTGCCGCCGGTCGCCAAGCCATCTGCGGGCAAGTCATCATCGGGCAAGTCATCGTCGGGTAAGTCGACGGGCAAGCCCAGTCCTGGCAATCCGAGCGGTAAGCCCGAGACCCCAAACCCGAACGTCAAGAAGCCGGATACTGCAAAGCCCGCAGTCGCCACAAGCGAGGCAGACAAGCCAACCGGCAAGTCCTCGTCGAAGGCTGGCAACTCGTCGAAGCCTGGCAAGAAGCCGAACGGCAAGAACAGTCCAGTTGCCAACGCTGGCAAGCCGGACAGCAAGTCCGTTAATAGGAGCGAACCCGAGGAGAAGGCTGAAGCTCCCAAGAAGAAGCCTCGCCCGAAGCGCCTGGCTTGGACCGAGCAACGCACCTGGCGTGATGGCAGCTCGGCTTCGGTCAGCGTCACCGGCCCGGCGGCCGCGACCTACTTGTCGCGCAAGATCGAGACCAAGACGCCGCGCACGGCACGGCTGACGTTCCGCGGCGGGGTCGGCGCCAAGATCTGGCTCAACGGCAACGTCGTTGGCAGCTTCGCCCCCGAAGACAAGCCGGTGGCGAAGGCCCCCACAAAAGCGTCGGCCAGCAACTTCCCGGCAGGCTTCAACCCGGCCGACCTGACGCCCGAGATGGCAGCGATGTTCACGCAGGCGCAATCGCGGCGCAGCCGCCCGACGAGCAAGGAGCACGAGCTGCACATCGGTTTGCGCGAGGGTGAGAACCACCTCGTGGTCAAGGTCATCGGCAAGGGCGCGGCGACCAGTTCTTCGCGGCGGGGCGGTAGCTCGTCATCCCAGGGCCAAACTCCACAGAATCCATCCCCAATGTCGTCAC
>CAXBFC010000227.1:0-12708 GCA_963974725.1 uncultured bacterium
CTACGGCTACTTGCAGTATTGCGGCCCGTTGTGCTCGCTGGCGATCGATGGCAGCTACGACCTTCAGGCCGTGCGAGGTAAGCGGGTGCTTGCCGTGATCGACGTAGTATCGGGTGTCATGTATGCGCGCGCCGATGTCGACTTGTCAGATGGCCGCGACCAGCAACGCGACTTTCGCATCGATGCTCACGAAGTCACGGTGCGCATCGAAGCGAGTGACGGGGAGCGCGCGGTTGGTGACTTCTTCTTCGAAGTCCTGCCAAGCCGAGAGTTCTGGCCACAAGGCATCGGTCAGATCAGCGGCAGTGACGGCCGCTTGTCGTACTGCAGGGGCATGGGCGTGCGTGTGCCGGCCACGAGCAGCGAAGCCAGCCTGTGGCTGCCGCCGTGCGCGTGGCAAGTCGGGTTGCGCCGCTACTCTCGATACAGCGGTGCGCAAGCCAATGGGGCGGCGCGAGCTGCACAGGGAATCGATCCGCAAAAGGATCGTGTCGTCAAGTTGACCTGGTAGCTGACCTACAGCTTGGCGAAGCGGTCAGTCTCTTCGATCAACGCGCTGCGAATGCCCGGCTCGGTCATCGAGTGGCCGGCATCGTGCACGATGATCAGCTTCGATTCGGGCCAGGCCTTGTTCAGGTCGTAAGCCGAACGCGCCGGGCAAACGACGTCGTAACGGCCTTGCACGATGATCGCCGGGATGTGGCGGATCTTCTTGACGTTGTGGAGCAACTGGTCGTCGCGCGTAAAGAAGCCCTTGTTGGTGAAGTAGTGGCACTCGATGCGCGCAAAGGCATCGGCAAAGCGACCACCGCCCATCTTCTTGATGAGTTCCGGGTTGGTGTAGAGCTTGCTTGTGCTGCCTTCCCACGTCGACCACGCCTTCGCCGCGGCCTTGCGAACGGCCTTGTCCTTGCTGGTCAGACGCTTGTAGTAGGCCTTCATCATGTCGCCGCGCTCGCGCTTCGGAATCTGCTCGAGGTAGGGTTCCCACGCGTCCGGGAAGATGTGGCTGGCGCCGTCTTGGTAGAAGAACTCAAGCTCGCTGCGACGCAGCATGAAGATGCCGCGCAGCGACAGCGCCTTGACGCGCTTGGGATGCGTTTGGGCATACGCCAGCGACAACGTGCTGCCCCAGCTGCCACCAAACACCACCCAGCGATCGACGCCGCAGTGTTCGCGCAGCTTCTCGATGTCGGCGACCAGATCCCACGTCGTGTTCTCGCGCAGTTCGGCGAACGGACGGCTGCGGCCACAACCGCGCTGGTCGAACAGGATGATGCGCCACTTCTTCGGGTTGAAGTAGCGACGATAGATCGGATCGATGCCGCCGCCGGGGCCGCCGTGCAAGAACACCACGGGCTTGCCCTTAGGGTTGCCACACTCTTCGTAGTGAATGGTGTGCAAGTCCGAGACCTTCAACTTGCCTTCGTTGTAGGGCTCGATGGCTGGGAACAAGTCGACGAGGCGCCGCTTCGTAATCTCCGTGGTACGTTTCACAGTTGAGATCCTGACTTACGGCGCGTTGTGATGCATGCAGAATTGAGGATTGATGGCATCTCGCAACAAGCGATCACGGAAACCTCGGTTCGCCGTGGCATACTGCGGCCGTGAAACCACGTGAAATGATCGCGACAGCCAAGATCCCGGGCCATACGGGAGAGCTGCGCTGCTACCACCATGACGGAGCCTATGAGGTTTGGGTCGACCACACCGAGTTGATGAGCACGCGCATCTTCGGCTCCGAAGAGATTCTGGCCGAATTGGCGTTGGAGCGGCTGGGCCATCGCAAGGCACCGCGCATTCTGATCGGTGGGCTTGGCATGGGGTTCACGCTGGCGCGCACGTTGGCGCTGGTCTCGGACAAGGCCGAAGTGGATGTCGCCGAGATCGTGCCGGAGATCGTCAAGTGGAACGAAGAGCTGTTCGGTCATTGCGCCGGGCATCCGCTCAAGGACCCGCGCACCAACCTGATCGTTCGCGATGTGCGCAACCTGATTGAAGAGGCTCCGGATTACTACGACGTGATCCTGCTCGACGTCGACAACGGACCGGAAGGTTTGTCGCGGCCGGGCAATGACAGCCTCTACAACAAGACCGGCTTGAAGATGATTCGCACGTCGCTGCGCCAGGACGGCGTGCTCGGCGTCTGGTCTTCGGATGACCACGCGAAGTTCAACGCGCGCATCCGGGCGGAGCGGTTCAACGTCGAACTGCGTCACGTCAAGGCGCGGCGCACCAAGGGCGCGCGGCGCGCGATCTGGACGGCGAAGCGCAGCTAGGCTCAGCTTGGTTGGCGGCGCTGCGCCCCCAGGCCTCGGTCTTGAGGCCCAGCGGCGTGCGATCCTGCCGCCTGAGATACCGCGCTCAGGCTCTGCAGCTTGATGCGGGATCGCGAACAAGACGGCGTCTCGGCGCGCGATCTAGAACGTGAAGATCGCTTCGAAGAAGAAGTAGCGCGTGTCGGTCGAGCGATTGGATAGCGAAGTCTCGCGGAACTGGCCACCGCTCAGGTAGGCGGCACCGCCTTCAAGGCGCACGCTCTTCGGCTTCACGTCCCAGCGCAGGCGGCATTCGACTTGCTGGCCGATGTCAGCGCTCGTGCCGTTGAGGGCAGTCGAGTTGCCGCTTTCCCGCCAGCCGTCTGACTGCGAAGCAAGGCGGAAGTCGCGCGCGGCGACTAGCACCCACGTGTTTGCGATCGGCTTGAACGAGAAACGGATCTCGGGCGACACGATGTTGCGGCGGCCGATGGCGCCGTAGATGCCGGTGGGGCCGTACTCAAAGCGGCGCGCTCCAAACAGCGTGTCGAAGCGGCCATAGCTGGTCCCATCGTTGGTGTCGTCACCGCTGGCGACGTCGAGCGCGATGCGAACGGTTGGCTCGGTCTCGTGATCGAACGTCTTGCCGATCGAGCCGTGCACGAAGTAGGCGTGCACGTCGGCGGTGCCACGGCTGCCGAATTGGTAGGCGACCTCGGCTTGGCCGAACATCTTGCCGCGTTGTTCTGGTGTCAAGACCCGGAAGCCGGCGGTGGTCAGGTCTCGCGACGTGACGTTCATACGGTGATCGCTCAGTTGCAGCACATAGAGCTGTGCCGTCGTGCGCTCGTCGAGTTGCTGCGTCGAGTGCAGGCCGTAGAACTGATAGTCGATCGACTGCGTGTCCCAGTCGTGGTCATTGTCGACCAGCATCGCGCGGCTGGTCGGGCGGCGGTTGGTCGGCATCGCCCAGAAGGCGCCGGCCGAATAGCCGTCCTTGCCGGCGAAGTCCCAGCGGGCGCCGTTGAACGAGTTGATGGTGTTGCGGAACTTGTTGCGAGCGCTGAGTCGACGGCTGCCAATGTCCATCGTGTAGCGGCCAACGGTGACGGAGTGACCGTCGCCAAGCTGGTAGCTAACGTTCGCCTGCAGCACGTCAAAGGTGTTGACCGTCGTCGTGTTGGCGAACGAGTTGGCCGCGGTGCCCCAGGCACGTGCGTCGATGCCTTCGACGGTGGCGCCCCACTTGCCGCGCGTGTAGTCGGCGCGCAGCAGCAGTCGCGAGAACACCTGGTCTTCGAGGTCGCGAGTGCCGCCCGCTTGGGTGCCTCGGAATTGGCCATTGAGGCCTTCGTAGCGAATCCGCTCCGAACCGCTGAACTTCAGATAGCTCGGGCCATCAAGCCATTGATTGAGACGGAAGGGCTCTTGCTTGGCTGGTTCTTGCGCAAGCAATCCGGAGGTCAGAGAGAGGAGGGGGAGGAGACTGGTCGCAGCTAGGCGCGACCAACGTGGATGGGAGACTTGCATCGGGCTTCCGTATTCTTGAGGGCTGATCCGGAGCAGTGATCTCTGGCCGCTTGTTGGCGGTCATGAGAACGGGTGGTTCTAGTGGGCGGGCGTACTCAGTTCGCGAACGAGGGCGACGGTGGCGCGGCTGACGGCTCCGTAGAAGCCTTCGTCTTCGGTGGCATGTTGCAGAGCACGCTCGGCCCACGCCATGTGGTGGGTCGTCAACAGCGTCGCCAGCTCAGGCCGCGCGCCTTCGACTTCCGCCCAAAGCAGCAGGATGCAGCCTAGGTGGTCGGGTGCTGCGCTGCGCGCACCGGTGCCGAGTTCGAGGTTGGCGGCATCGGCGATCTTGCGAACTCCGACTGCGTGGTTGCCGTCGTACTGGCCGTCCTGCCACAGCGATTGCACCGGCGGCAGCGAGCCATCCGGGTGCAAGAACAGGTCGAAGAAGCGGTTGCCGAGGTCGCTGAGCTGTTCTTCGGTGGGCAGCTCAATGCCGACGGCTTGCAGCGCCGCCTGGATGTCGGGCGCGCGCAGTTCGGTCAACGTCGCGGCATCGAGTTCCGTGACCAGCAGTCGCCCGAACAAGCGGGCGGCTGCGGCGAGGTCTTCGTTGGGCGGGTTGTCCGTCGGCGGCGCGGGTTCGCTCACGTGACCTTCTTGACCTTGACGACGGTGCTATTGAACGCCTGCTGGCCCGAAATCGGGTCGGGGCAGATCGGCAGCACGTGGTTCTGGGCGTAGCCGTTGCCAGTGTTCTGCACCCACTTCTCAGGGTCGCCACCGGACTTGTCTTCCCACCACATGTTGCGCTCCCAGTCGGCATCGCGCATCGCCTGGTTCTTGTAGCCGGCTTGCTCGCCGGAAATGTCGCGCTTGCGTTTGGCAAGTGCTACCGACGTGTAGGCGAAGTGGCCGAGCGAGTTGCTGATCGCGATGGCCTGCGGATGCACGGCCTTGGTGATGAGCACCGGCAGGCGCAGCACCCCGTCGACCTCGCCTTGGCCGAGGCCGAGCTTGGGCGCCATGTTGTCGATGTGCTTGCTGCGGTAACCCTTCAACTCGATGAAGTCGCCATCCTTGAGGTCGAACTTCGCCGCAGTCGTGGGATGCAGCCAGGCCGGGTTGGAGTGCACGATCTCGCTGCACCACTTGAGGTTGGCGGTGCGGCCATGGTTGTGCACGTTCCACTTGAACGACGTCATGACCAACTCGTCGTCCTTCATGCCGACGTGCTCTTCGACCTGGGTGTAGGTCGGCCATGCCGGAACGTCGTACTCGTGACCCTTGTGGTGCGAACCGCGGTTTTTGCCCTTGCTGTTGGCGATCGCCGCGAGCTTGCTCACGTCTTCGTTGCGGCCCAGCATCGGCACGAAGTCACTCTTGACCTCAAGCTTGCGCGACGGCGTCTTGAAGCCGCGCACCGGCTTGCCGCGGTGCATGATGCCGATACCCAGCCCATCCTTCATGATGATGCCGGTCTCTGCGTCGGTCTCGCTGCCGGCCATTTCGTCGGCCGCGAGCGGTTCGAGGTAGGGCTCGAAGTAGGGCTTCTGCTCGGGGTCTTCGTAGGCGCCTTCCTTCTCGAGGAAATCCATCGGCGACTCGTACTTCGACTTGTCGTAAGGAACGTCCTTGGTGTGCTCCGCCATGTACGAACGGATGTCCGTGCCATCGGGATACCACTTGGCCATCTCCGGCCCGACGCGGTGGGCGATCTCGGCGAAGATCTCGCGAGTGTCCTTGGCCTCACCGAGCGACTCGATCATCGGCCGGCGCATCGACAGGTATGGCTTCAGGTTGTAGGCGCCGCGTGCGTCGACGTCCCAGCGCTCCATGTAGGTCGCCCACGGCAACACCATGTCGGCGAACGACGCGGTCTCGTTGAGGAACGGATTGATGCAGACGTGGAAGCCGATCTTGTCTTCGTCGAGCAGCACGTTGCGGGTGACGTTCATCTCGGGCCACGTCATCGGCGCGTCCAAGTTGTACGTCATGTAAAACTGGATCTTGGCGCGGTCCTGCTGCAGGTAGTGGTAGACGATTTCGCCGACCTTCATGCCGTTCCAGACATTGCTGAGCACGAACTCGGGTGGGTCGGCGAGCAGTGACTTGACCTTGGGGGCCGGCGGCATCTTAGGCTCCTTGAAACGAGCCTTGTCGTAGCCACCGGTCCACATCCAGCACAGTCCGCCCTTCTTGCCGATTGAGCCAACCAGCACGTTGAGCAGGATGATGCAGCGGTCGTTGGTGTAGCCGTTGATGTGGGCGCTGCTGCCGCGGTTGCACATCGTCGTGGCCGCAGGAGCCGCCGCGGCGAACTCGCGGGCGATCCGGCGAATGGTCTTCGCGGGCACCGTAGATAGCTTTTCGGCCCACTCCGGCGTGTACTGCTTGATCTGGTCCCACAGTTCGTCGATCTCGACGTTGGCCCATTCGTTGAAGAACTCGGCGTCGTAGAGCTTCTCGCTGATGATCGTATGCGCCATGCCAAGCGCGATGGCGCCGTCGGTGCCCGGCGCCGGCATGTAGAACTCGTCGCTGTTGCCGGCGGTGTTCGACATGCGCACATCAAACGTCACTAGCTTGGCGCCGTTTTCGAAGCGGCCGCGTTGCACGCGCTGCGCCCCGGCGACGTGGCCTTGGTGCGCTTCGAACATGTTGGAGCCGAAGTTCAGGATGTACTTCGAGCGTTCGTAGTCGCCGAGATCCCAGTCGCTCTCAAACAGGTAGGTCAGTGCGGCCGCGCGACGCGAAGCCGAGCACAGGCCGCGGTGGTTGAGTGCCGTGTTGGTGCCGAATGCGCGCAGGAAGCGGTTGATCGCGTCCTTGCTGCGGTTGCGCCCCTGATGGAACGCGAACTCTTCGGGCTTGCCGGATGCCTTGACGTCCTTCAGCCGTTGCGCGAGTTCGTCGTAGGCTTCGTTCCACGTGATGCGACGCCACTTGCCGGAGCCGCGCGGGCCAACGCGCTTCAGCGGGTAGAGCAGGCGCTCGGGGTGGTACTGGTGGTTGAGTGCGGCCTGACCGCGCGCGCACAGCTTGCCGCGCGAGTTCGGATCGTTGGGGTTGCCTTCGATCTTGATGATGCGGCCGTCCTTGACGTGGCCGGTGATGCCGCAAACCGTCGAACACAGCTGGCACATGCCGTGCACTTGGGTTGTGTTCTTGTACTTGTCGGGATCGGGGAAGCGCACCTTGCGGTTGGGGCCGGGCAGTTGGCACACGCCGGGCATGTGCGTGTCGCCGATTTCATACGGCACGCCTTTGCCGCGCTGCCAGACCAGCAGGCTCTCTTCTTTGCTGACCGGCGACTTGTTGCCCTTGCCCGGGTTCTGACCCTGTGGGCCACCGGCACATGCAGCCGCTGTGCCGCCCGCAGCGAGCACTGCGGACAGGCGAAGGAAGCTCCGACGATTGTGATCGACACTCATTCTGCACCTCCCTTCTTCCACTGGTAAACGCTGTAGGCGTCGTTGTGGTAACTCTTGCCTTCACCGGGAATCTTCGGTTCCCACTCCTTGATTGGTCGATCCTTGGTACCAGCGAACCAGGCGCGCGGGATCGTGCCCTTCTCAGGGCGAAGTTGGTCGAGGTTGTCCTCTGCCTCGAGGCGTGCCTTCATCTTTGAGACCTTCGCCTCGGGGTCGTTGAGGTCCCCGAAGTAGAGCGCTTCGCTCGGGCAGGTGGCGACGCACGCCGGGTCCATGCCTTCGTCGACACGGTGCGTGCAGTTGTGGCACTTGATCGCCTGGTTGGCGACCGGATCGATGTAGATCGCGCCGTAGGGGCAGGCTTCCTTGCAGGCGCCGTGACCGGAGCAGCTGTCGTAGTCGACCTGCACCGAGCCGCCGGCGCCCTTGTGCATCGCGCCGCATGGGCACGCCTTGATGCACGGTGCGTCTTCGCAGTGCTGGCAGGCCATCGGCACCATGATGCGCGCGAGTCCACCCTGCTCTTTTTCGTAATCGTGGTAGATCGTCTGGCGCATGTAGTTGCCGAGCGGGATGTCGTTCTCCGCTTTGCAGGCAACTTCGCAACCGTGGCAGCCGAAGCAGCGGCGCACGTCGACGACCCAGCCGTATTTCTTGCCGTCGTCCGGAGCTTGCATGCGCTCCTTCCAGTGCTCCTCCTTGAGGAACAGATCGCTGCGAACCGTGCTCGCCGGATCTTGCGCCGTCGTGCTGCCGGCGAGGGCTGCGGCGGCTGCGGTGCCGGTCAAGAACTTGCGGCGATCAACGCCGGCGTTCGTTCCTGCCAAGGTTCCTTCTCCTGCGGCATTGGCAGAAGAGGGAGCTTTGGATGTGGGCGGGGAGCAGGAGCACTGGTCTCCTTTGCTACAGTCGCGCGGGTCTTGCATATCGTGGCGGGTCGATAGTCGACGCTGGAGTGAGGCCTAGTCGGTCCTAGCCGATCAGGCAAGTACCGAGTCGGCTGCACCACGATCTGCAATTCACCAGTGACGGGTCACGAGGGAACGCAGCACGACCGTGCCACTGCCGAGTCGGCGGGCGTTGGTCAAGTGAAGCGATCTGCAATGCGCACACTGGCTGCCGTGGTCGACAGGTTCCCTGGTTGGCGCGGTCGCATGTCCAGAAGGCTACGGGGAGTCTGCGTAGTTTCCCAGTGATCTAAGAGGATCTCCGCGTCGATGGGGCGTTCCTGTGACGGGCTGCCGTGGAAAGGATCTGGGCGCGTTCGCGTGGCAGGCCGTAGCGTGTTCGGATGAACATTGCCGAGCGTGGTCGGGCTGTCCTTGCCGGGGCGTTTCTGGCGGGTGTTGGTGGGCTGGGGGCGGCGGGGGTCGCACAGGTAGTGCCTCAAGTGCGGGCGCACCAACAAGAAGAAGGTGTCTACCACGCGGATCACCTGCGTTGCGATGTTGCCGAGTTTGTACCGCAAGTAGCCGCGTTGCGCGATGCAATGCAGCGGTTGGGCGCGGTTGGCTTCGGCGGTGTCGCGAGTCCTTCGGCGCCGATCGTGTTCGAGCGAGCCAGCTTCGGTGGCGCCGAACAATACAAGGTCGTGACGACTGACAAGGCCATGACGGTTACGGCCGGGTCGCCGCGAGCCTTGGCGCGGGCGACGGCAACGCTGTTGCAGTTGGCGCGTCTCGAGCAAGGTCAGGCTGCGTGGCCCGTTGGTCGCATCGACGACCAGCCGGACCTACCGTTCCGATGTTTCATGGTTGACGTGGGTCGTAACCCACACTATCCGAAGGTGTTACGACAAATTGTCGAGGCGTGCTGGTTCTACAAGGTGTCGTATCTGCAGCTGCATCTGACTGACGACCAGCTGTTCTCGTGGCCGTCGCGCGCATTCCCGAAGTTGCTCGATGCGCGTTCGGGGTGGACATGGGATGCGTTCGTCGAGTTGGAGGCCTACAGCCAGGCACGCGGCGTCACGATCATCCCGGAGATCGATGTGCCGGCCCACTCGACGATTCTGCGTCAGCGCTACCCTGAGGTGTTTGGCAAGAACCCGACCGAGCTGGCGACGTTGCCGACTGCGCAGCGCGGCATGGAGCAATTGCTCGACGAGTTGATGAGCGTGTTTCAGGCGACGCCCTTTTTGCACGTTGGCGGCGATGAGGCCTACGGCGTGCCCGGCGACGCGCAGCGTGATTTCATCAATCGGCAGCATCGCTATCTGAAGACCAAGGGACGGCGCGCGATTGTGTGGGAAGGACCCGCCCTCGGGAAGGCAGAGCACAAGGTCGACACCGATGTGCTGCACATGAATTGGCGCACCATCAACTTCCCGGCACAGCAGATGATTGATGCTGGCTACGAGGTCGTCAACGCCGCGTGGGATCCGATGTACATCGTCGACCACTACCCGAAGACGATGTTCACGGCGGTGTCGGTGCGGCGTTGTTACGAGTGGGATCTGCGCAAGTTTGCGCACGTCAATCACGGCATGCCGACGTTCGCGAAGCCGCACATGACGAAGACCGACAAGCGTATCGTCGGTTTCTGCATGCCGTGGTGGGAAGGTCGCGAGCAGAACGTGCTCGGGTTGTGCGTGCCACGGTTGGCGGCGGTGGCGAGTGCTGCGTGGAATCGCACCGGTGAAAACAACTTCTTCCGCTTCGAGAAGCGGCAGGCTGTGTTGTTGCCGCGTTTGGAACAGCTGCTTGGGCAAACGTTCCCGGTGTTGCCGGCGTTGCTACCTGGCGCACCGGACTCGGAGCCTCACAACCTGGCATTCCTGGCCAAGGTCACGCCATCGAGGGGTGCGAGCCAGCCCGTGTTTGGTCCGCAGCGATTGACCAATGGCCTGACCGACCGCTTCGACCACTTCTTGGGGTATCCGACGCAGCCCGACGCTCTGGAGATTGTTGTCGATCTCGGCTCGGCGAAGGACGTCGCGCGAGTGGTCGTGCACGAAACGTCGGTTGGCGGGAGCCACGAGATCTACGAGCTCATGGTGTCGGTCGATGGCCGATCTTATGAGCAGGTCGGCGCGGCCAAGAAGGGCTCGCGCGGCGAGCAATCGTTCGTCACGCACGCGTTTGCTTCGCGCAAGGTTCGCTACGTCAAGGTCGCGACCCATGGTTGCCATGGGCTGACCTTCCCGTCGTTTAGCCGTCTCTGCGAGATTGAGGTGTTTGCCAAATGAGTAGTGAAGTCATGCGTGTGGACTGCCGCAACTGCGGCGAATCCGTGTCTGCCGACAACATCAACATCGACAAGCTGGTCGCGAAGTGTGGTGCTTGCCACGCGGTGTTCGGTTTCGATATCGAAGGTGGGGCTACGAAGCCCCGCAAGCGCGAGAACATCGCGATGCCGAAGTCGGTCACGGTCGAAAACCAGGGCGGTGAACTGGTGATCGTGCACCGTTGGCGGAGCATCGTCGCAGTGCTCTTCTTGACGGTGTTCACGCTGATCTGGAATAGCATCACCTGGACGTTCTTCGTGATCATGTGGCAGGAGGGGCAGGGCTTCGTGATGGCGTTCTTGTCGATCTTCGTGGCGGTGGGCGTTGGCGTTGCCTACTTGACGCTCAGCATCCTCCTCAACTCGACCGAGATTCGCGTGTCGGGGCGGCGGCTCACCGTCAAGAGCGGGCCGTTGCCGATGCCGGGATCGGTCGATGTGCGCTCTGAGGACATCGATCAGGTTTGGGTCGAAGAGAAGGTCTCTCACAGCAATTCGAGACAAGGCCACTCCAACACCAGCGTGCACTACCCGGTTTTCTTGCGCATGAAGGATGGCTCCAAGAAGACGTTGGCGCGGTACGGCCAAGACAGCGACCTGTCGTTGTTCCTTGAGCAAGAGATCGAGACCCACCTTGGCATCGAGGATCGCCCGATGCGCGGCGAGTTCTAATCGCTTGGCAGTTGGGTCGCCGCATGGTCCAGCGTAACTGGCGAAGGGGTCGGTGCCGCGGGTGGCATGGTTGGGACAGCCAATGGTTGGCGGGGGCCCTGTTTGCGTCAGGCCATCAGTGACACAATGGCCGCGCGCCAGCTCCGCGCGAAAACATCATGCAAGCTCAACTCCCTCTCTCCATCCTTGCCACCGCAGCATGCCTTTGTGCGCAAGGCGACTTTGATTTCGACAAGGTTACGCCGGGTACTCTCGGTGGCACCCTGACCCTGTCTGTTGAGAACGCGCCCGCGAGCATGCCGCTACTGACCATGGTCAGTGTGACCGCGGGGCCGACGCCGATCGCGTTGGTCGACCCGGCGGACTCGCGCTCGGTTTCGGTCGGCATTGAAGTGGTCAGTCTCTGGACCTTCCAGGTGACCAGTGCCACCGGCACGAGCGCGATGAGTGTGCCGTTGCCGAACTTGCCGTCGGTGCAGGGCTACGTGTTCTACTGGCAAGCGGCGACGCTGCCGGGCGCAACGACGTTGTTCGACCAGATCAGCAATCCGGTCACCACGCATCACGTGCAAGTGCAGACCAGTGCGGCTTTGCCGTCGGCGTTGTTGAGTGCCCGTGCCGCGGCGACCGTCTGCGAAACGCCCAACCGCCCCGGTGGCGGCGACTTCCTGCTGATCAGCGGCGGCACCAGTGAGTTCTTCAACTTCCGCACGCTCGACTCCGAGGCCGGCCCCGCGGTCAATGCGCCGACGGCGTTGTATGCCGCCGCGACGCTCAACGATGGCCGCGTGATGTTCACCGGCGGCTTGGACCTCACCGGCGTCACGACCACTGCTTGCGAGATCTACGATCCGGCGAGCAACACGTTCTCGGCTGCCGCGGCGATGCCTGGCCCGCGCGCCGGCCATGCCGCTGCGACGCTGCAGGATGGTCGGGTCATGGTCGTTGGTGGCACCAACAACTTCACCGACTTGACGACGGCGATCGCCGGAGTTTCCAATTCGACGTTCCTCTACGACCCGGTTGCCGACAGCTGGTCGAACGGCCCCAATATCGGTGGTCGTAGGTTGGTGCCCGGACTGACGCGCTTGAGCACGGGCCTGATGCTGGTCTCCGGCGGCATTGAGGCGACGGTCTTGTTCGGCATTCCAATTGCCGTCACGTCGACCGACAAGGCGCAGCGCTACGACCCGGCTACGAACTCGTGGTCGAACGTGCCGGACATGCCCGCCGGTCGCGCCTACCATCAAGACAACCAGGTCACGTTGGCCAACGGCAATCTGATGCTGAGTGGTGGCGTCCTGGTGCCCAGTTTGCTCAACGTGGCCAACGCCGCGTCGATTGCTGATGCCGACATCTACGATCCGGTTGCCAACACCTGGCAGTCGACGACGATGCTGCACGCTCGCACCGGCCATTCGGCGACGCTGCTGCCAAGCGGCGAAGTCGTGGTCTGCGGTGGTTCCGAAGGCTTGCTGACCGCAGCCGTCGGCCTCGATGCCGTCTCGATCTTCGACCCGGCCAACAGCACCTGGACGGCGATCGCCCCGATGGTCGAAGTTCGCATCGGCCACACCGCCCGCGTTCTCCCCGACGGTTCGCTGGTT
>CAXBFC010000228.1:0-12702 GCA_963974725.1 uncultured bacterium
CGCGGCGATCCAACTGCGCAATTGGCGCACCACAGCCTCGCTCGCCGCGCGCACCTCGCTCCCGTCGGGGTAGGCCCGAATGAAGTCGAGCACGCCTTGCAACGCGATCAACTGGCGCACCGGAGGAGGTCCGGCTTTTGCAAGCTGACCCAACAGTGACAGCTTTTCGCGAGCGGGACCGCTACCGAAGGAGTGCGACACTTGCTGCAGTGCGGCGATCAGCTCGCTGACACTGGCATCGGGCTTCGTCAATGGCTTCCGTCGTAGCCTAGCTGGTGTCATCCTCGCTCCCGGTAGTAGTGTGGTCGCGTTGCAGAAGCTGATCGTGCATCCGGCCGTTTCTGAGAGGCACCAACCGATAGTGCCGCCCTGAGTCGTCCGGCGCCAAGCCCAATTCAGTCAGCGGAGCCAGCAATCGCCTCTGGTCTCTCGGGGCACACCGACGGGCTGCACGCGCCTTTCGTACCGAGGTTGATCGAGCGCTGCTTCGCAGTCCTCCGTATGCTGCCGCGATATGCACGACCGTACCCGTGAACTCCTGCAGCACCTGGATGCATCCGAGGCAGGCTTTCGTGATGCTCTCGCGGCGATCCCGGCTACGCAGCATGACACCCGCCCCGCCGATGACGTCTGGTCGGCAGCCAACGTGATGTCTCACCTGGCGCGCACCGAAGGCCAGGTCGCCGCCTTCCTGCAACGAGCGTTGCAGAAGGCCCTGGTCGATGGCTTGCCGCCGGCCGCGGCGGACGCGGGCGCCGTGCTCGCGGCGATGGACGGGGCGCAGATACTGGATCGCTCGGTGCGCTTGGTGGCACCAGACTTCGCTGCGCCGGACCCCGCGATGATCGCCGAAGTGGCACAGCAAAAACTCGACCGCGCACGCGTGCGCGCCCGGGAACTGTTGGTGAGTGCGGACGGGTTGGACACGAGCAGCGTCCGGCAGCAACATCACGTGCTTGGCGAGCTGACGTTCGAGCAGTGGATCGCGTTCGTCGGGTTCCACCAACAGCGCCACACGGCGCAAATTCACGAGCTCGCAAGCAAGCTCACCGCGGGCTGACGGCGACTTGATCAGGTGCGGTGCGGATCCGGACGAAGTAGTCACGCGCGCAACAGATGCTCGCCTTGGTTGGCATGGCTGGCCAACTAGCCACGCGAGCAAGCAATGCTGTCTCACATCATCGATACTCGATCGCCGCGTGCTCCGCTGTCGGTTGCGCCGCCGGGTGCTTTCCAACGACTCCGTTCCCGACAACCAAGACCGCCCGCCCCAGTCGCTGGACGACAACTTGATGCAACGGCTTCCAGGTTAGCCTCCGACCGAAGGCTTGCTGGTCGTTGCTGGGCGACTCGGCAGATTGCTTCGCAGCTCTCGCCGCACGGCATGACGGCATGCTGCCTCGCTATTTTGAACGACTGCGTCAGGCGGGCGCGGCCGACACTCAGTCGGCGTTGGGGCTAGACCTAGCCGTTGCCCCGGCTTGCCGCGCGCTCGACGTATTCGATCAACTTCTGCACATCTTCGCGGCGCTTGATCGCTTGCGCTCGCCGCAACAATGGCAGTGCTTCTGCGAACCGACTCTTCGCGACCAGCAGCTGCGCGTGCAGCACGCGAGCCTCGGCGCCAAATTTCTCGTTCTGCGCGGCCTGTTCATAGCGAAGGATGGCCGTCTCGACGTCACCAATCTGTTGGAAGTGGCGTCCGAGCTGCAGCAACGCATCACCGTCCAAGGGGTCGTCGACCACGATCTTCTGCAGCAGCGCCACCTGCTCATCCGTAGCACCCGATGCAACCGCCAACCGTGCCTGAAGTTTGCGCATACTCGTGCGCGCAGCCTGGTCCAATTGCGCACCGTAGGTGGCTTCCAGCCCTGCGACCAAACGCTTGCTCTCGGTGTATGCCGACCGACCGGCCAGCCGGTTGGCCACTTCCAAGACCGGTCGGTGATCCTTGTCCTTGCCAATCGCAATCGCACGCAAGTAGGCATCGACCGCGAGCCCAAAGGCATCGTCGTTGAAATAGATGTTGCCAAGCAAGCAGAGGCTGTCGTAGCTGGAGCCGCCCAGTTGGTCCACGATCTCCAGGTTCTCGGCCGCCTTCTTGGTCGCCTTCATGCCAACGAACGCGTTTGCCTGCAGCAACCACAAGTCCGCACGACTCGGGTTCTTCTCAAGCAGAACCCCTGCGAGGCTCGCGCCATCGCCGAACTTGCCTTGCTGGAACAGTGCCTGCGCCAACATCATGCGCCAACGCTCCTCGTCGGGTTGCATCATCATCACCATGCGCAGAGCCGATTCTGCGGCAACGTAGTCGCCGGTCTGTGCATGCATCATGCCCAAGAAGCCGTAGGTTTGGGCATTACTGCCGCCGAGACTGATGACGCGCACAAACGCGTCGCGGGCGGCTTCAAACTGACCGTTGCGCATCTGTGCCAGTGCCAGGTTCTGCCACGCTCGTCGAAAATTCGACATCTGCGCAACCGCCTTCGAATACTCGAGTGCTGCCTCGGGAAACTTGTTCTGACCGAAGTAGATGTTGCCCAACATGAAGTCGAACACGGCGTTCTTGCCTTGCAGGCTCTGCAAACGCGAGGTCGCGTCCTCGAGCTTCTGCTTGCTGATCAAGTCCAAGACCTCCGTTCGGAATTGCGCTTCCCGCTGGGTCAGTTGTGGCTCCACTTCCGAGCCGCGCAGGTAACTCTCCGCCAACGCTCGCTGAAACCTCGGTTCGTTCCAGACCTGCCGGAACGTTGCCTCGGCAGCCTGCGCGCCGCCGTCGTTGGCACGGCCCTCCGACACGTTGCGACCCTGGGACTCGGCGGCCTCAATGGACGCATCGGCATGACGCACATCGGTTGCTTCTGGCACTGACGCCGTCGACACGGGCCCCTGCGGGACCTGTAGATCCGGGCTCTGGGTTGTTTGGCACGCGGCCGCCCCCAGCAACACGAGAACGAAACCAGTCAGGATACGGAACATGGGAATACTCATTGGAATGTGACGGGTTGGCGCACGCGAAATGCATCTGGTTTGCCACCGCGCTTGCCGGGTTCGAACTTCCACCGGCGCACGGCTTCGAGTGCTGCAGCGTCGAAATAGGAATCGTCCGAGCGCACGACCTGCGGATTGACAACGAGCCCTTGTGCATCAACGGTCATCACGATGAAGACCGTGCAGGGCATGCGCTTCTTCATCGCTTGGGTCACTTGCGGACGCGCACGAAAGATCACCCGAGGGCTCTCCTCGAGATCGCTCATGTCAAAGAGCTGATTCATGCTGTTGCCGGTATTGGCCAGCAACGCACTCGTCGGCAAGGCAAAGCCGCCAGTGCTACTGCCCGAGCCAAATGACGGATTGAGCGCCAACTCCAGTTCGGACAGGTCCAGCGGTGGAGCCTCTTGGGCCAGATCTGGTGGCGGTGGTTCGTCGTCTTTGGCATCGTCTTCTGGCTCCGGTTCTGGCGGCGGTGGCGGCGGCAGTTCCGTCGTCACTGCTTGGACATATCGGGTGCCAGACTTCTCCGGCTGGGTGATCGCCTGCAACAAAGGCAGGACCAAAAAGCACAGCAGTCCGAACACCACGCCGCTAATCGTCACCGCCAACCCGTGGCCAAACTTCTGCCAGGCTGTTGGTTGCTTGGGTTCCACGATTACGAACCCACCTTCTTGGTGGCGATGCTGACCTTGGGTGCATTGCCGAGGTTGGCTTCGTCGATGACACGAGTCAGCACTCCGGACGGCGTTGCGACATCGACCTCAATGATCACCGGCAACTTCTCCCTCAGCATCTTGCGTGCAACGATGGCGCGAACACCAGCGATGCCAACGTTGCGGTTGTCGAAGAACACATCGCCGCTCGCCGTGATGCCAAAGAAGACGCTGTTCTTCTGCAGCGACACCGCCGAAGCGGCCTGAGGCTTGTCGACCTCTACGCCGGATTCCTCGACAAACGTCGTCGTGACAATGAAGAAGATCAGCAGGATGAAGACACAATCGATCATCGGCGACATATCGATGCCGGCCTCGTTGTCGGTGTCTTGCAGGAAGCTACGAAAACGACTCATAGGAATACGGGGAGTTACAGGTCTTGACGAGACGAGTTCAGGCTGCTGCCTTGGCCTCGCGAATGCGGCGGTAGAGGTCCTGTGTGCACACCGTTTCGAGGTGCGCCAGGAAGGCTGTGTAGTAGTCGCGCATGCGACCCAGTTTGTATTGACAGAACAGACCTGGCAGAGCCACGACTAGTCCCGTCTCGGTTGTAATCAGTGCTTCGGAGATCCCCTGCGAAACCGCCGTCATGGTCTTCTCGCCACCCGCACCCTGGGCGAGTGCGCCGAACGTGGCAAGCATGCCAGTCACCGTGCCAAGCAGGCCGAGCAGCGGCGCCGCCGCGATGCAAACCCCCATGATCTTGAGGTCCCGGTTGATCGGCGCGAGTTCCGTTTGCCGCAACCCATGAAAGGCCGCGGCCGAGTCCTCGAGGTTGTCGGCCCGGGTCACGATGTTGAGCAGGCTGCCGATCTTGCCTTGGCGATGTTTGGGATGCTCGATCCACAAGCGCCAGGTTTGCTCCGCGACCGAGCGGTAGCGCTTGCCGAGAATACGGATCAGGATGTGCATCCCGAATCCGAACATGATCATCGCGTTGATCGCAATCGCGACCATCGCCCAGCCGCCATTGCACCAGATCTCCCACGCGCTGGCCCACAGCTGCTCGAACTGGTTGTGTGCGGCCACCGTATCCTGCAAGAGCGCGAGCATCGTTTACGCCCCCACCGTGGTCGGTTGCGGGCTGCGCACGCGGTTGAGCACTTGCAGTGCCATCTTCTCCATACCGTCAACCAGGCTACGTGCCTTGCGCGACAAGAACGCATGCAGCAGTAGCGACGGAATCGCGATGATCAGCCCATTCTCCGTGGTGACCAGCGCTTCCGAGATGCCGCTAGACAGAACCTTGGGGTCGCCCGTGCCAAACTCCGTCATCAAGGCAAACGTGCCCATGATCCCGGTCACCGTGCCCAGCAAGCCAAGCAACGGGGCCGACGTCGCACAAATCGCGACAAACGGCAACCACCCCTGAAGGCGCAGTCGCGCGGACAGCATCTTCTCGAACATTACCTCTTCGACCAGGTCGCGGGGCTCCCCGAGATGCTGCACCCCGGCTTCGAGCATGCGACCGGCCGGGCCTTGCATCGAGGCAGCGCATGCCACCGCACCTTGGTGATCGTTGCTGTCGATGCAGTCAAGCAGAGACGCAACCTGCTTCTTGGTCGGGCTACGCACGAACACCATGGACAGCCACTTGATCAAGACGACCAACAACGCGCAGCCTGCAAGCACCGCCATGGGAATCATGATCACGCCACCCTTCTGCACGTGCTCCCACCAGGTTTCATCGATGGACTCGACCTTCTGGGCATTGCCCAAGGTCACATCGATCGGAAAGCTACCGCCAGTGCCAGTGGCGAGCGCTGCCGCGGCATTACGATCGCCTTCTTGGCTATACGGAATCACCGCCGGCTCCTGCGAATTGCCGCGCTCTTCGACCGAGCCGATGTCCTCGCGATCCGAAGACGCAAACAGCGCGGTCGGACCAACCAGCACGAAGCGGCCGGGCTTGACGTCGCCGCCCGAAATCGCATTGCCTTCGAAACGCGACCCGCCAATCGCATCCTCGATCTTGTCCAGCGACGTCTCGACGATGCCGAGCTGTTGCCCGAACTTGTCGCCGTCGGACATGCGCGAGTCCTGCATCGCCAGATTCGATGCCTTCAGCTTCGCGTCGTATCGCTGCAGTTCGGCGATGTGCAATCGCGAAGCGAACTCGTTGCCATACTGCGTCAACAGGTTGGACAAGTAGCCAGACTCGGCGCGCAGCGCCTCAAGCTGTTGCGTGAGGTTGCTCAGGCCTTGCGTCTTGTCGGCGAGCTCCCTGCCAACCGCGTCATACTCCCGCCGCTGGCTCGCTAGTTCGGCTTCGAGCTGAGCCAACTGCTCGGCCATGGGAAGTCGTTCGGCACCGATCTGCTGTCGCAGCTCAGCCAATTCCGAGAGGCTTGCAGCAAGCCGCTTCTGGATGGAGTCACTCGCATCCGCAATGGTCGGTTTGGCAGCGTTCGGTTGGTCTTTCGCTTGTGCCAGCGCCGTGTTTGCGGTCGCGCAAAGTGCTACCGCAAGCAGCAGGCTCGAGACGTAGTTTGGGTAGTTCATGGTTCGTTCCTCAGCGAATCTGCACGGGCAGCTGCACGAGCTTGGCCAGGCCTTCATTGTTGTAGATCGCAACGGCACGCTGCACCGCCGGTGCCAGGCCGTTGTCTTCGCGCCAGACCCAGCCGGTCGGCGACGCCAAGCCCACGCCGGCGAGCGTCGCCTTGCCATCCTTGCCAATGCCACCGACGTAGTAGGCTTGGCCCAAGCCGATGTAGAGCACCGAGACTTCCACCGACCGGCCGGTGCCGAGTTCGCGAATCTCACTCTTGAGGGTGACCACGCGATTCCACTTATCGATCGCGTTCAGTACCCCGATGACGTTCTGGTAGCGCACACTCAACGAAAGCGCCTGCTGTTGCGCCTCATTGCTCGGCAGCCGCTGACTGATCGGTTCGACCTTGCGACGCAGAGATTCCGGCACGCGCGGCAGCAACTTGTTGGTCCGCTCTTCCAGCATTGCAATGCGATCCAGCAACGATTGGCTGACCGCTTGTCGATCGTTGCGTTCCGCATCGAGCTCGCCGTGCTTGGCGACAGCATCCGCGATGCTCTTCTTGGCCTCATCGATTCGTTCGTGCAGTTGCTTGATCTGCCGCGAAACGACTTCGATTTGCGATGCAATCGTCTGCTTGCCCTCCCGCCATGCAGCCTGTTCGGCCGAGATCATGCGCTTGGTCTCGACCCACTTGGCGAGTGCGGTACGAGTCACGGAGATCGCTGATTCGGGGGACTGTGCCAGCAGCCGCTGCCCCATGACGCTGGGCGCGACGCATGCCACGAGTAACAGGCACAGTGGCAGGATCCGGCCCATGAAGCGGCGTGCTCCCATTGGGCGCGCGCTGCTGCCAGCGAGAAACAACATTGGATTGGCTTCCATTCGTGTCAGGTTGATAAGTCGGTAGATGGCTCGAAACGGCTCAGAATTGCACGACGCCGCCGATCGATAGCGAGTAGGAAACGCCGTTCGTGTATTCACGGCGCACGACATCCGCATCGAGAAACTCGGTACGGTAGACCTGTTGGCGGGTGGCATCCGTCAGGTTGCTGGCGGTAAACGACAACGTCACGCCGCGTCCCAACTGCTGCGCAAACGTCAAGGACAAGTTGTCGTAGCCCTTGTCGTAGGTGGCCGGGATGAAGTTGTTGTTCGACGGCCCGGGTCCTTGCAACAGTTTGTCGCCAGTCAAGGTATAGAAGGCACCGAAGCTCGTTCCGGTCGCCTCGATGTCGTAGGTCGCAAACAGGTTGAACAGGTAGTCCGGCGCATCGGTCATGTCTCGCGACGTGCGCGGGCGCACCCCTTGAAACTGTTCGAACTGCAGGATCTCTTGGTCGGGTCGCCGCACCGTCGCGTCGATCCATGTCGAGTTGCCGCCGAGCGTCAGCCCCGTCATTGGCGCCCACATCTGGCCCATGTCCTGACGCAGTTCCGCTTCCCAGCCAGCCAACTTGCCGCGCGGGTAGTTCACCGGCTTGGTGAACGTGAAGCCCTGCGCCGCTTCGACGTATTCGATCGGGTTGTCGATGACCTTCTTGAAGTAGGACACCGAGATCAGCGAGCCTTCGCGTGGCACGTAGTCGAGGCGGAAGTCGAGGTTCTCGACGTCGCTGATCTCAAGATTCGGATCGCCGATGAAGACGGGACCGCCGATGTAGTCCTGCTGGAAGACCGGCGATAGTTCTTTGAATGTCTGCCGGGCCAGCGTCTTCGAATACGACGCGCGTGCCGTCAGGCCATTGAAGACGTCGTAGATCAAGCCAATCGCCGGCAACACGTCATCTTGCGACCGCTTCGGATTGGCAAGATCGAACAGGCCTTGGTCGAAGTTGGGGTCACCGGGGCCAACTGGAAACGACGCAATGCCGTAGTTCGGATTGCCCATCGCATCCACCGAAGGAACCCAGGTCGCGTTGGCTTCCGGCGAGCTGCTGATGGCGATGTCCGTGCCCTCAAAGCGCACGCCCCCGACCACTCGGAACGAGTCGGTGACCGGCACTTCGAGCATCAGGTACTGCGCTGCGATCTTCTGCGAGCCGGTGTAGTCGACGTCGGTCTCGCCCGCCGTGATCACGTGGTCATCAAACAACCACTCCTGTGCCCACTGGGTGCGATCCCACTCACCCGCGAACGCGTTGTTGGGGTCGTTGAAGTTGCTGAACGTCTCCTGGTTGAACGACCGGCTGACGTCGTCCTGAAAGTGGCCGAGCTTCAGGTAGCCCTCGCGACCGCCCCAAAACTCGAGCGGGAACTTCAGGTTCAAGGCGAGCTGCTCGCTGTCCTCTTCGATCCGAATGAAGGTGCGCTGCAAGTTGCCGAGGGTGAACTCGGCAGCCGGCTTCAGTTGGTAGTAGCTGCGCGCGTTGGGGTCCCAGTAGGACGCGAACTCGCGGCGGTCCGGCGTGTTGCGCGTGGCGCTGTTGCGCGCCACCGTCCAATCCATCTCGACCGCCCGCAGACTGCCGTAGCCCCACAACTCCCAGCGATGCCGACCACGCAACTGCAGCGTTTCGGTAGCACGCTCGGTGTAGGCGAGGGTCTGCTGCCGCGTGTAGGGCGCCGAATCGCCGTCGGCGTAGCCGGGCGACGTCGGGTCTTCTGGATCGTGGCCGGGGAAGAAGTAGTGCTTGCCCTGCGTATCTTCGGCAACGGTCACGCGGTCCTCGGCGATGCGCGAGAACAGATGGGTCAAGCTGAACGAGTGGTCGTCGCTTTGGACCCCAACGGTGCTCAAACCACCGAACTGCACCGTTTGCGTGCTCTGATCAATCGACAGTAGCGATGTGAAGAACGGCGCCTGGGTGATCGTGCCCTGCACGATCTGCGGCGTCATCAAGTTGCCGACCTGGCCAATCGTGCGCGACTCGTCTCGCGCATTCTCAAAGCCGCTCGAACTGCGGTCGTAGTAGAGGTTGCTGAAGCCGCCCGCGCGCCAACCAGAACCGAGATCAAAACTACCGCCGAACGAACTCGACCATTTGAAGTTGTCTGGAGCTTCGCCGTTGTCGGCACCAACGGCGCCGGTCCAGTTCTCGCCCTCTGCTTGCATGTTGCGTTCGCCGCCACTGCGACCAAAGGCGTGGATGCCACCGCCGTCATAGGTCAAGAAGTCCCCGCGGCCGCTGACTTGCGAGTTGTAGCTGCTGCCCGTCTTCCAGTTGAAGAAGAACGGCTCCTCCGGCACGCTGCGCAACAAGATGTTGACCGCACCGCCCGAGGCGTTGCCCTGCTGATCCGGGGTGAACGTCTTGCTGATTTGCAGGCTTTGGATCGCCGAGCTCGGCACGAAGTCGAGTTCGACGGCGCGCTTGTCTTCGTCGCTACTCGGCATCAGGGCACCGTTGACCTGGGTGCTGACGTAGCGATCGGGCAAGCCGCGAATCACCGCCGACTTGCCATCTTGCGTCGATGCCCCCGAAACCAATCGCAGCGCACCAGCGGCATCTGAGGCTCCTGTCTTGGTGATCTGCTCGCTGCTGATCGCATCCATGATGGCCGCACTGTTGAGGCGTGCGTCCAACGTGCTCTGGGCACTGCTCGTATTGGCGATGACTTGCTCGCGAACAATGAACTCCTCCAAGTCCTTGAAGTCGCCGAGCAGCGCCACACGCACGTCGGTGACCTTGCCCGCGTTGACGACCGTCTTGCCGCGAACAGCTCGCAGGTAGCCCTGCTTCGAGACGATGATCGTGTAGGAGCCCCCAGGCACCTCGAGTAGCGTGAAGCCACCACTGGCATCGGTCTTGGTGCGCAATCCGGTTTCGACGATCATGACCGTCGCATCCGGCAACGGCACATCGAAGTCCTTGTCGCGAACGACACCACGCATCGTGCCCGTTTGCTGCGCAGCGGCGGTGGCGGCGAACATCAACAACGACGCTACCGCCAGTTTGGAAGCCTGTGCTACCACGGAGTGCTGAGCCCAACGGTGATCTCGTGCATGCGCTGCCAGAGGGCCGTGGACGGCTTCTGCTGGTGACGCGCCATCGCGATGCACGTCTCTACAAAGTCATCGCATCGCGGCCGTGAGTTCGGGTTCTCGAGGGCTTCTTCCAGACACAGCGCGACCAAGTCATCTGCTTGCTCGGCGTCGCCGAGCTTGTGCCAGGCCAACGCGAGGGGCCGCAAGGATTCGCAGCGGTAGATATTGACGATCTGCTCGCGGTTGTCGTTGTAGTACTTGAAAGCCTCTTGCAGCTCCTGCTTGGCGCGCTCGCGATCCCCGACAGCATCACGCAGCTCGGCAATGCGGGCCAATTGCGGCATGCGCTCTTCGGGCCGCCAGCTGAACTTCGCCATCAACTGGGTCATCGTGTGAATGACGTTGCGAGCACCGTCGAAGTCACGGTGTTCGACGTAGTGAGCAACTAGCGGCGCCATCGCATCCAGGCGAAGGTTGGTGGGCAACTTCTCAAAGCGAACGAACAACCGCTCTTCGGTGATTGCGCGCAGCGTCGTTTCGTCAAAGAAGCGCCCGTGCATACCGCTGACGAGCATCATCGAGGTGTATTGCTCACCGAGACTCTGGCTCGGGAAAGTATCGGTGATGCGTTCGAGTTCGCTCGCTGCCACGGCAGCCGTCATCGCCTCGAGATGGCTGGCCATCGTGCCAGTCCAGCTGCGATCGACGGCCCCGGCCGAAGATGCCGAAACGCTCTGTAGAACAGCATCCGACTTTTGCTGCTCGCCCAGCGTGCGCAGCGCCCGCGCGATCTTGATGCGCACCTTGTCGGCGCGCCAATCCTGCGCGGTGGCATCGCCGCGCTGTTCTTCGAGCACCGACTCAGCAAGTCCGATGTATCGCTGCGCACCGTCGACATCGTGAACCTTCGCGCAGCACCAGGCGAAGTCAGCGTAGGCGACTCCGCGCCGCCACCCCTCGACCTTTGGAGCGAGTGCAGCGGCGAGCAACGGCTGTTCCAATTCGAAGCAAGCCGTGATCACCAAGTCTTGGGCGCGACCACGGTTCTTGGTGTGCGGGACCGACGGGAACTTGCTGGCGGCGTCGAACGCCAACTGCAGGAGATCCCGCTGGTATGCCTCGATGGGCACATCGACAACCACACCAGATCGCTTTGCCTCAGCAACCGTGGCGCGCAACGCCGGTGCCTGTGGCTTGGTAGCTCGCTCATCTTGGCAACCGACAAACGCCGGCAGCAACAGCAACCAGGAGTACTTAGTAGACATCATGATTCGGAACACGGAGAAGTAGCTGAGGCGCTCATTCGAAGGCGATAGGTGCCGCGTCGCGCCGGCACCTGGGGTTCCATTGCAGTTAGGGAACGATGTGACGTTGCGCGTTCGAGAAGACGAACTCGTTCGCCGGCACACCCGGATCGAAGGCCAGGAACTGGGTGTAGAACGTCTGGCCTGACAGGCCGCCAGGCATCGTGAACGTGTTGAAGGCCACGCTGCCGGGTGCGCCAGTGACCACGTAGATGACCGTCGGAGTGGGCACGACCACGCCACCGAAGACCGGCACGTTGACCTGGCCAGCGCCGAACACCAGCACGCCGACGCTGAGTCCGCCGACATCGGCGAGGTTCTCGCAGGCGATCGTCACCGACGAACCGGGCGTCCAGTCGCCGTCGGTGTAGTGCACCGGCACACCCTGCACACCGCCGCGCTCAACCCCGGTAATCGGGTTGTTCGCCTGCGAGTTGCTGGTCAAGCCGAACTGGCTCGTGCCAGTCCAACCGATCAGCCAGTTGTTGCCGCGGGCAAAGGCACCCGTGAAGCGCGCCGGTGTAAAGAAGCCATCGTTCGGGCTGAACTCGGCGGCGCTAGTTGCGACCCCAACCGGGGTCGGATCCAGGAACGTGACCGGGTTGATCGCGTGACCCGTGGCAACAACCGCGGCACCGCGCGTGCGCGCCGCAATCGGCATCGTCGTAACGATGTCGTTGTTGGCGTGGTTCGTGCCCGGCACCGGCACGCTCGGGAACAGCCCGTAGCTCAGCGCTTCGGGGTAGGCGGTCGGCGCATCGTTGTTGTAGTAGATGCAACCACGGAACTGCACCAGGTTGCCGGTCGGGTCTTGGGCCGTGTAAGCCTGTGCCGGAGTCGACTCGGGCGAACCCGGGAACGCGTTGAGGCCGAACGTCGTGCCCGCCGAGGTCGTCATGCGCGACAGCAGTTGCGGCACCGACGAAGCCGGACCGCAGACGGTCGTGTTGTTGTTGGCTTCGCCGTCAGTGACCTTGTCGTTGACGACTTCCTTGCCGGCATCCATGAAGATGCAGTTGAGGAACTGCACCCGCGCGTTGTCGCGAAACTCGACCAGTTCGTCGGTCGGCGCACCACCAGCGGCGTCGTTCTCACCGCCAATCACGGTCCAGTTGTGCAAGGCACAGGTGGTTACCGGTTGCCAGTCGCAGCGCTCGGCGCCGTCGATCTCCATGGCGTTGTCGCCAAAGCCCGAGCCTTGCGCGCCAGTGTTGCTAAGGCCTTGCACGATCAGGCCAAACTGGGCCTTGCCGCGCCAACCCTGGTCGA
>CAXBFC010000229.1:0-12668 GCA_963974725.1 uncultured bacterium
AGAGGCGGGCGCAGGGCCAGGCCCAGATTGCTCCGACAATGACGTCGGAAGTCCAGTGGTAGCGCAGCAGCAGGGTGCTGAGGATCAGGCCAATGCTTGGCAATAGCAGAATCCAGAACCAGCGGCGAGCCCAACGCCACAGCATGATCAGATTGGTGATCGTCAACAGCGTGTGGCCGCTGGGGAAGCAATCCCAGTGATTGGCTTCCATCGCGTCAATCGAGGCGCGAACGGGACCGGTGAACCAAAGACCTGTCAGTTCGTGCGGATGTTCTAGCACCAACTTCGGCGCAATGGTCGGCACCAACAGGTAGCCGAGGTAGCTGCTGAGAAAGCCACCCACGAGCAACAATACGGCGCGATCAAAAGCGTGGCGACCGCTGCTCATGGCGACCAACAACGCCGACGCGACGCACAGGCCGTAGAACGCCGCGTAGTCGAGTTGCAGCACCTCAACCAACCACGGTGGCAGGTCGTCGGAGTAGCGCGAGATATCACCGCCAAACAACCAGCGGTCGATATCGAGCCAAAGGAACTCGTACGGCTCGGGATGCACCGACGGCAGCAACCAACACAATGCCGAGAACACCAGCGGCAGACCGACCACCGCCAAACCCGCTCGCAAATAGCGCGAGGCGTCGTGGGATCGATGCACGGCGAGCCAATAGCTGACCAACACCGCGAGCAACACCGGGGCCTGGACAAGCACGAACATGGCTGGGTCGTGCTGCTCCATGCCACCGCCATCGGTGCACAAGGCAATGATGGCAACGCAACCGAGGTAGCACAGCCAGAGACGTTCGCTGGTTGGAGCCGGTTGGGGTGCCATGATCCGATAGTTGCTACGCGAGCGGTTGCTGCGCGTTCAAGATCGTGCGACGGACCATGGCACTACTGATGCCCTTGACCAAAGCGAAGCAAAACAGAGCCTTCAGGGTCACCACCAGGATCGAAGAGAACACGAGTAGTTCCGACGCGACATGCCCAATCAGAAACAGAAACAGCGCAGTGATCAACGCAGGAATCGGTGACTTGCGTGCCCACAGATAGAGCAGCAGAAAGATGCCCGCGACGCCAAACGGAATTGCGACCCCCAACAGACGATCTCGTTCGATCACGGCGCGATAGTCTGCCACCAACCATTCGCGACCGGAGCGCAACACACGCTCGCTGTCGGCAAGATCGGCCACCCGCGCCAACTGCGCATCACCGTGCTGCGTCACCCAGGAATACGCAATCGCACCAAACACGAGCTGCACGAGCACCGCGACCAACAACCACGTCGTAGCCCTGGCCGTATCGTCCTGCAGGCCAGCAACCTCTCGGCGGCGCTGCGAACGATCCTCTGCAGCTGCAAGCGTCGAACGCTGGGGTGCCGACGATTCTTCGTCGGCGATTGCATCATCGGAGTGCTCGCTCATGGACCCTGTAACGGATCCTGAGCATACGCGGCGCCTGGCGCGCCCCTACTCTTCCGCTGCAGAACCGACGCGCCCGGTCGCGGGATCATCCGTTTCGATCGCCTTGCTGATCGCTTCCTTACCGTCGTAGCTCAGCAAGCGACCCTGACCGTCGACAATCGTCTGGATGTGCACTGGTCGCTTCCACATCGTGAACAACGACTTCAGCGTCAGCTGGGCCTGATCAATCTGAAGGTCGCCTCCGACCCATTCGTGTACGAGGAAAAGCTCACCGCGGTTTTCGTAGTTGCCGTCCACGACGTTGATGATCGGGTTGCCGAAGTTGGTCAACTGCTCCAGCAACTGATTCTTCACCTTGGTGTAGTCGCGGTCCACGATCACGTATTCGCCGGTCTGGCGATCCTGACCGTAGACAAACATCTTCTGGTCTTCGGCAAACTCCGGCGTGATGAACTCGTCGACGAACGTCACGTCGTTGTAGATGCGGCGCACGTCGAAGACCTTCTTGCGGCCTTCGCCAGCCCCCGTATCCCATTTGCGACGCAGCTCGGGGTCATCGCACCTCATGTATTCGGCGCCAAAGCGCCCCTTGTTCCAGCGCTCCTCGATGTCGCGGAACAGCTCTACTCCCATCTTGTAGGGATTGATCTGGCCAGGCCGCGTCGCCAGCGTGCCGCTGTGCGTATCGCAGTACTGCACGATCTCGCTCGCCTCGCACAAGTGACGGGTCATCATCGTCGAGTGCCAGTAGACGGCCCACCCCTCGTTCATGATCTTGGTCATGCCCTGCGGCGCGAAGTAGTATGCCTCCTCGCGCAGCATCGCGAGCACATCCTGCTGCCAGGTGTCGAGCGGCGCATTGTCGCACAAGAACTTCAACACATCGCGCGCCGGCCGGGCCGGGAACTTGTGCGCCTGCGTCTGGCGCTTCTCCATGCGCTTCCTCTCGGCTTGCATGAAGTCGGGCGGATTGATGTAGCGGTCCATGTAGTCCTTGGCCGCAATCTTCTGCACTTCAAGGTTGCTGGACGCCGCACGCTCCTTCGCTTCCGAACGTGCATCCGTGCCGCGATCGATGTAGGGCGAATACGGATCAATCAAGTTGTCGAGCGACTGCACCACGTCGATGAAGTCCTCGACGACGCTCTGACCATGGCGATCCATGTAGCGCCGGATGCGGGCACCGTGGTTGGCCAGCACGTCCATCATCTTTCGCGACGTGTGCGCAAACCACGCGTTGTTCTTGAAGAAGTCGCAGTGGCCGTAGACGTGTGCCATCACCAGCTTCTGCTCGGTCAGCGCATTGCTGCGCATCAGGTACGCGTAGCACGGGTCGTTGTTGATGACGAGTTCGTAGATCTTCGACAGGCCATACTGGTAGCTCTTGGTGAGCTGCTCGTATTCCATGCCCCAGCGCCAGTGCGGATAACGCACCGGGAAGCCGCCGTAGCTGGCGACCATGTTGAGCTCGTCGTGGTCGACGAGTTCGAAGATGACCTCGTAGAAGTCGAGGCCGTAGCTCTTCGCGAGATCGCGGGTCTCGTCGCGAAGGGCCGCCAGTTCGGGGGTTAAGTTGCCCATGTCTGCCTGTCGTGGAGTTCCAGTATCATCGGCAGTTCCGGCTCAAGACTAAGGCGGTTTCACGACCTTCGATAGCCGCTGCGCTCCCATCCTCCGATCCGACCGGACTACGTCAATACATCTCTCTTGTGGCGTTCAGGCGAACAACTCAAGCCACTCCGTCAGTTGTGGGCTGGATCGTTGGTAGCTGACCACCTCTACCTCTAGTCCCGCGCCAGCATGGAGTTGCAGCGCGGCCCGCATTGCGTCAAAGATCCACGTGCGATCATTGCCGAATGCGTCGCCACCGAGCAACGTCAAGAACACCCGGCGCGAGCCAGTGCGCGCCATGTTGCGCCTCGCGGCACAAAGTGTCGCATCGTATGCAGCCTCGAGAATCAGCCGCGCAAACGGCTCCCAGCTGACCGCCGAGTGCTCTGAATACCGCACCGGCAACGCCGAGCAATAGACCTGAGAGACGTGGTGCTCGCAGCCCTCGAGCGTGACTTGCACATCGTCATGCACACCGACCCGCAGCACAGAACGCAGCGCGTGCCGCTCGGACTCGTCACAAACGGCGAGCTCCTCAGCGATGGCTTCGAGCCCTGCGGCGGTAGCCAGTGCATAGCCGTTCTGCATCCGCCACAAGCGACCCGCTTGATTGCCGAGGGCGCCGCCTAATTCTGCGAGACAATCAATCTGGCGCAGCTTGGTTTGGCCGACGCCGGACTCGAACTCGGCGAAGTAGTTGCGATAGATCGTGCCAGCGCCCGCGGCGATGGCGCAGGCAGGTCCCTGCGTGCGGTCCAGCTCGTAGCGACCCACCCCGTCTTCGGGCGAAACATCGGGCGAGACCATCTCCAGCAAGTTGAACTGCGACGCAACCTGGAACATCGCGCCAGCATTCCCAGCATCTGCGTGCAGTAAACGCACGTCAGCAACGCGTTCGCGCACGGTGTTGCTGCGCGATGGACCACCCAACGCGGTGACTTCCTGCCACAATTGGCCGAGCATCGGTGTGCTCAGGCGACCACAACCCAACACCCGGCCGTTGGCCGTCGAGGTCATGCGATCGCCCTCGACGTGGATCGCGCGACGCACCGCTTCCGGCGAGTCTTCGCTACAACCGGTGAGCTGTTCGAACCACGTCATGCCAGACCACATGCCGGCATGCTATCCGCCCAATTCAGTTGGCAGTGATCTCGTAGCCATCGCTGGCAACGATTCCGGCCGGTGAGATGAACACAACCTGCACGTGGAATTGAACCGGGCGAACCGCGGGCGGCAGCGCGATGTGCGAGTAGCCCGACGGCAGCCAGATCAAAATGTCTGGTTGTGGCACCAACAAACAACTCGTCGCGAACGGTAGCGGCGAGTTAGGGCCCCAGACAGTCGGCGTCGATTGCGTGCTGGCGACCAACAAACCCGGCGAGAAGTGCAGGTCGACACCGTCATCGGCAAACACCGGGACCGGCGGTTCGAGGCCGGCGACACCGGGCAGGCAGGTGTCGACTTCCTTATGGATCGCGAGGTCGTTGTCGGGGCGGATGGTGAACGCCATGTCCGTCGTCGAGCCGCCTGACCCTCCGTAAGTCGTGCCACTGACCGAGATCGCGATTTGCAGCGGCGTCGGGCCCACGGTCAACCCTTGCACAGTCGTCAACGCGGCAGGCAAGTCCGCGTATTCGACGGTTCCGTCGTTGCCGATATCGATCGTAACCGTCGGTGGAAGCGGCAATCCCCAAGTGCTGAACACCCGTTCGAGATCGAGCTCGACCGCCCGAGTCGTTGGCGAGGACACATCCAGCACGATGCTGAATGCCTGGATGGCGGCCGAACCGAGCGACCCCTGTCCCTGCACGAACGTCTGCAAGGTGAAGCGTTCGGCCGCTGAAGTCGACTCCGTCTCCCAAGTGACGCTCGCCATCGAGAACCACCCCAACGGCTGGCCGACCACACCGGATGCCGCCATCGGGCCGGCTGGATGGTTGTAGTTCAGTTGGCCACCGACGTAGGCCCACGTCCATGCATCGATCGACGTGGCCGCCGTTGCGTTGATCGTGACACCTTGGGCCGACAGGCAGGCGCCAAAAGCACAGCCGGCGAGAAGCAACCGAATGCGGGGCGAAATGCTGATCATGGCGAAATCCAATGCCGCATGACCATAGCACACTCAGCTCAGCAACGGCACGATCCGCCGCTCAGCGGCCTTTACCGAGGAACGACTTGATCGATGGCAGGATGCCATCGCGGTCGAGGATGTCCGTCGTCACGACCTTGTCGTCGCCGCGGAACGCGCCATCGAGGTCCTTCTTGAACTGACCACTACCGTAGGAGCTCTTCACCTGGCCGTAGCAGAACTGGTTGCACATCGGCAGCAAACTGTCCTTGAGCAAGCTGAGGCAATGCTCGGTGTCGCGCGTGCTCCAGTTGTCGCCGTCGCTGAAGTGGAACGGATAGATGTTCCACTCCGATGGCGGGTACTTGTCGCGCATGATCTGCAGCGCCAACTCATACGCCGAGCTGATCTTCGTGCCGCCGCTCTCGCGCAGGTGGAAGAACGTGTGCTGGTCGACTTCGGTCGCCGCTGCGTCGTGCACGATGTAGCGCACCTCGAGGTTCTTGTATTGATGGCGCAGCCACGTATCGATCCAGAACGCTTCGATGCGCACCATCTCTTTCTGCTCGCGCCCCATCGAACCGGACACGTCCATCATGTAGATGACGACGGCACTGGCTTCCGGTTGCTTGCGCGTTTGCAGCGCGCGGAACCGCAGGTCTTCTTTGATCGGCACGATCACCGGGTTATCCGGGTCGTAGGTGCCCGACGAGATCTGCCGCTTCAACGCCTCTTTGAACGTGCGCTTGAAGTGACGCAACGACATCGGGCCGACGCGCGAAATGCCAGTGTATCGACCAGCCAGAGTCTGCAGGTTCTTGTTGCCGCGCGGCTCGATGTTCGGCAGTTCGAGTTCTTCGCCGAGGATCTGCGCCAGGTCCTCAAGCGAAACATCGACTTCGATCGAGTGCTTGCCACTTTCTTCCCCTGCCTGTCCTTGGCCGGGTTCGTCGCCGGGCTGTCCCGGCGCCGGTTGACCTTCTTCCCCTTCGCCTTGTCCGACTCCGCCTTCTTCGTTCTTGCCGAAGCGAAACCGCGGCAGATTGATCGACGGCATCGGGATCGACACGAAGCGCTTGCCCTGCTTGCCAATCAGCTCACCCGAGCTGATGTACTTTTTGAGGTCGCGCTTGATGCGGCCCTTCACAATGTGACGGAACCGCGTGTGGTCTTGGTCGATTCTGCGTACGGCCACGATTACTCGTCCTTGGTGTCACCTCGAGCGAAGATCGAAGCGACGTAGTTGAGCACGTCGGTCGCACTGATCTCGTCGTAGCCAAAGTCCTTCATCAGGCGGCCCTTGACGATCTCGATCTTCTCTTGCGTGTCCTTGTCGACGACGGTCGACACCAGGCTGGTCAGCTTGATCGAGTCCTTCTGGTCTTCGAACAGCTTCAATTCGAGTGCGCGGAACAGGCGTTCGTTGGTCTTGTAGTCGAACGACTTGCCCTCGATGGCCAGTGCCCCGATGTAGTTCATGATCTCGCGACGGAAGTCATCCTTGCGCGCATCCGGGATCTCGATCTTCTCTTCGATCGATCGCATCAAGCGCTCGTCCGGCTCTTCATCGCGACCCGTGTAGGGGTTCTTGACCTTCTCGTTCTGCGTGTAGGCCTTGACGTTGTCGATGTAGTTGCCACACAGCCGCGAGATAGCCTCCTCGTCGGCCGAGATCGCGCGCTGCACCTCGTTCTTGATGATCTCCTCGTATTCCTCACGGACGACGATCAGCAGATCCTTGTATTGCTTCTTGGTCTCGGGATCCGAGATCAAGCTGTGATGATCGAGTCCTTCTTCGAGCTCGTTCATGACCATGAACGGGTTGATGCACGGCATATCGCGCACCAGCACGTTGGACATCTTGTCCTGGATATAGCGCGGCGAGATGCCAATCATGCCTTCGCGTGGCGCCTCATCACGCAGCTCGCGAATGTTCTCGCGGGTGTAGCCGGCGATCGCCTTGCCGTTGTAGAGCTTGAGCTTCTGCAGCAGCGACAGGTTGGCCTTTTTCGGTTCCTCGAGGCGCGTCAGAATCGCCCACATCGCCGCGATCTCAAGCGTGTGCGGAGCGATGTGCTTGCCCGGCACCTGCTTCCTACCGAAGTCCTTCTCGTAGATCTTGACCTCGTTGCTGAGCCGCAGATTGTACGGAATGTCGATCTTGATGGTCCGGTCGCGGAACGCTTCCATCAGTTCGTTGGACTGCAGGCGGTTGTATTCCGGCTCGTTGGTGTGGCCGATGATCACCTCGTCGATGTCCGTTTGGGCGAACTTCTTCGGCTTGATCTTGTGCTCCTGGCTGGCCGTCAACAGGTCGTAAAGGAACGCGACGTCGAGCTTGAGCACTTCGATGAACTCGATGATGCCGCGGTTGGCAACACAGAACTCGCCATCGAAGTTGAACGCGCGTGGATCACTGTCGGTGCCGAGCTCGGCGATCCGGCGGTAGTTGATGTCTCCAGTCAGCTCGGTCGAGTCTTGGTTCTTCTCGTCCTTCGGCATGAAGGTTCCGATGCCGACGCGATCCTTCTCGCTGATCAGCAGTCGGTGCACCTTGACGTGGTCGAAGACCTTCGCGTAGTCCCCGTTGTAGCGCTTCAGGAGCATCTCGCAGTAGAAGCGCGAGACCGGCGAAAGGTCAAAGTCCTGGCGCAGCTTGTAGGGTGTCGCCCCCTTCTTCTGCAGGTCCGCGAGCACCTTCTGGCGGACGTCGTCAGGCAGCAACAACAGCGGTTCTTCGTTCATCGGCGACTGCACGATCTCGCCGTCGATGTCCCACGAAAACGTGTAGAGCGCGCCTTCGTCGGTGCGCGAGTATTGCTCGAGGCCCTTCTTCAGCAGGCGCACGATCGTCGACTTCGACGAGCCAACCGGACCGTGCAACAACATCACGCGCCGCTCCGGACCGTAGCCGTGTGCCGACGCCTTCAGCATCGCCATCAGATCGTGCAGCGAGCGCTCCAACCCGAAGATGCCGTCCTTGCCGCCGTCAACTGGATCCGAGAAGAACGTGTAGTTCGGAACCTTCTCCTTATCGACTTCGATCTCTTCGACGCCGTAGCTCAGGACCATGTCGTAGACGCGCTGGTGCGCCGTTCGTACGAGCCTCGGGTTCTGCTGGACCATGCTGAGGTAGTCCTGGAACGAACCCGTCCAGTGCTCGTCCTGGTATTGCTTCAGGTCGAGGGATTCATGAATCAGCCGCGTGATGTCGAGATCGCTCATGCCGTGCACCTTTGGGTCAGAAGTCCCATCCTCCATAGAGGAACTAGCCATCGTATCGGCGGTTCCTACAGCCGACATGAACGTTTTGCGCCGCAAGTGCTAACCTGACCCCATGCAATCAGGCCCTGTCCGCAAGAAGACCCGCCCCACCCTCGCCTTGTTGGCGGCACTCTCTCTGGTCCTCGTCGCCTCGCTTACTAGCTGTGGATCAAGCGGTCCGATCAGCGGGAGTTCCGCGATGGCGCACGTCGATGCGCTGCTGAAACTCGGTCCGCGTCCGTTCGGATCGGATAATCTGGCCAAGGCCGCCGATTACATCTGCGCGGAGCTCAAGAAGATCGGCCTGGAGCCCAAGCGCCAAGAGGTCGAGCACGCCAAAGAACAGAAGACGATCCGGAACATCTACTGCCAGATCGATGGTGAAGACCCGGAAAACGGTCCGATCTTGATGATCGGCGCGCACTACGACACGAAACTTGCCGACGGCCACACCGACGGCGCGCACAACTTCCCGTTCGTCGGCGCGATCGACGGCACGGGTGCGCCAGCGGTGCTGATTGAGTTGGCGCGCGCGATCAAAAACGCGAAGCAAAAGCCAAAGTGCAACGTCTGGCTCTACTGGATCGATGCCGAGGAATCGATCGACTGGACCTGGAACGACGACCGCGCGCTGCTGGGCAGTGATGAGTTCACCAAGTGGATGAGCAAGAACGGCACCATGAAACGCCTGAAGGCGTTCGTGCTACTCGACCTCATTGGCAGCAAGAGCATGAAGATCGACGAAGACGGCAACTCGGTGCGCGCACTGCTCGACATCTTTGCCACCGCGGCCAAGGACATGGGCGAAAGCGCGCGCATGTATGAGTTCCCGACTGACGCCGAGAAAGCGGAATACAAGCGCCGCGGCATCGAGTGGGGCATCAAGGACGACCACTTGAAGTTCAAGGACTACGGCATCCCGACCGCATTGCTGATCGACTTTTCGCAACGCATCCCAGGTCAGGCAACGACTGGCGACCGCTTCGTGCAGTGGTGGCACACCGCCGACGACAACCGCGCCGCGATGGATCCTGACTCGCTCGCGTTCGCCGGCAACCTGGTCATGAAGGCGATGCCCGCTCTCGATGCGTTCGTCACCAAGAAGAAGGGCAAGTGAGCAAGAGGCAAATGATGCGATTGTCCCTCGTCGTGTTACTCATCATCGGCGGCCTCGGCGCCTGCATCGGTGCCGCGATTGCGACCCAAGATCCAACCGAGCAGGAGCAGAACCAGCACCTAGTTCGAATCCAGCCGTCGATCGACAAGAACAAGACGATCCCGCTGGAGGCGAAGAAGGTCCCGACCTACTTCGGCGAGAAGGCGTTCTTGCACGTGCAATCGCTGGTCGCGATGGGACCGCGCTATTTTGGTCAGCCCGGCTGGTCCAAGCAACTGACCTACATCGAAGAGCAGCTCAAGAAGGCTGGCATCGAATCGAAGCGCGACACCTGGACGGACCGCAAAGAGCTGATCACGTTCAGCAATGTCACCGCGACCATCCCCGGCAAGAGTGAACAACGCATCGTGCTCGCGTGTCACCACGACACCAAGTGCACCACTGGCCATCCCGACAAGCAGCACAACTTCCACTTCGTCGGCGCCAACGACGGCGCGAGTGCGGTGGCACTGTTGCTCGAACTCGCACCTCTGCTGAAGAAGCGCGACAACGAGGCAACGATTGAACTGGTGTTCTTCGATGGCGAAGAAAGCCTCGACTGGAATTGGAACGAGGCGGCGCGCGCCCTGTTTGGCAGCAAGCGCTACGTCAAGCGGCACCGCGACGCGTTGCTGCTCGGTGACGAGTCGCGCATCGAAGCGATGGTGCTGCTCGACATGGTTGGGCGCAAGGACCTGCACATCCAAGAAGAGCTCTACTCGACCACCCTGCTGCGACAACTGTGTTGGTCGGCGGCCGTCGCCACCGGCAACCAGAAGCACTTCTACCAACGCGCCGAAGCGGCAGCGGACGACCACAAGCCGTTCTTGGATGTCGGCATTCCGGCCGTCGACCTGATCGACCTCAACGGCAACCCGACCTGGCACACGCCTCAAGACACCGTCGAGAACATGGACCCGGACAGCATCCGCAAGGTCGCCGACGTGGTAATGACGATGCTGCCCGCGATTGAGCAGGCGTATATCAAGACGCCCCGCCCGCCGAAGTAGTCGCCCGCAAACGCAACCGTTCGCCGAAGTAGCTCCCACATGCCAGTAGTCGAGCGGCAAGGCCGCAGCATCCATCATTCTCGCGACGGCGACGGCCCCGGCATCCTGCTGATCCCCGGCCTCGGTTCGGGCGCACGCTTGTTCGGCACCTTGCCGCGCCGCTTCATGCGCAGTGGCTTCACCTGCGCCGCCATCGATCCGGTTGGCCTCGAACCATCGAGTCCGTTGCCCGGCGGCATCTTCGACTTCACGCAAGCCGCCCACGACGTGCTCGCCGTCGCCGCCACGCTGCCGCAACCGGTGACCCTGGTCGGCACCTCGCTCGGCGGCAAGGTTGCGTTATGCGCCGCCGCGATGCAAAACGACGTCGTCGGCAAGCTCGTCATGCTGTGCAGTTCCGCGATCCAGACCGCGCGCAGCAAGCGAGTCTACCGTTGGTTCGAACTGTTGTGCACCGAGATCGACGGCAAGCACCTCGGCGAACTGACGGCGCCATTCTTGTTCGGCGAGACGTTCCTCAACCAAAAGGCAGGCGTCGTCGACGACATCATCCGCAGCACCAAACCGAGCGCCGAGACGCGTGCGTTCATGCAAACGCAAGCCCGCGCGTTGCAGACCTTCGACGGCCAAGCCCTGTGTCCAAAAGTTGACGTGCCCACCCTGTGCCTGGCCGGCGCCGAGGACACCTTGACCTTGCCACACGAGGTGACCGCCACCGCCGCCCTGATCCCCAACGCGCAGCACCACTGCTTCGAAGGCGCCGGCCACAGCCTGCTCCTCGAGAGCGCCCAAGCCTTCGACCACGTCACCAACTTCGCCAAGTAGTTCGTACCGTGCCAGGCACAGGAGTAACACGTTCGATGGCGCCTGCTGGCGCCATCGAACGTGTTACTCCTGTGCCTGGCACCGTACCTACCAAGCTTGCACGGTTTGTTCGCCTAGGGCTTGGGAGCGGGTCATGCCCGAGCCGCCGACGCCGGTGACAACTTCGATTCCTGGTAGCGGTGCGGCGCGGAAGGTGGATGCGCCGTTTGCGCACTTGGCGTAGGTGCCGGTCCAGCGGCGGGAGACGGTGGCGTTGGGCGCTTGGAAGAACGTCTTGAGGTAGTCGAGGATCAGGTGCTCGGTGGTTGCGTCGAGGCCTGGCGCGAACGGGGGCTGGTAGTCGTGGGAATCGCCAACGATCAGGCGGCCGTCGTCGCCTTGCGACACCATGACGTGGATGCCGCGCGCCAGCAATGGCTCGAACTCGCGGGCTAGTCGTTCGCGTAGTGACGGTAGCGACGGGCACGCGGCGAAGCCTTCGTAGTGCGACAGGGTCAGGCCAGCGGCGAGCATTGGGCCTAACACGAAGCCTTCTGGCTGCGGGCCTAGCGACAGCATCTGCAGTTGGCAACGACGCATGCCGCTGTCGGCAAACGCTTCAGGCAGAAGCGAGGCGAAGTCGTCGCCGGCGCAGATGACGGTGCGGTCCGCATGGATGACCGATCCGTCGGCCAGTCGAGCGACGCCAGGCTCGATGTGCACGACCGGGCAACCAACGCGGACGTCGACTCCTTGCTTGCGCAGCCAGGTGTGCATGGCCGCAATCGCGACGCCGGGATCGACGTTGGCTTCGTGCGGGCTGAAGAGCGCTCCGCGCAAGCCTTCGGGTACGATGCCGGGTTGGCGATGCACAACTTCTTCGGGCGTCAGCAGTTCTAGATCAAGCAACGGGGAGGTCGCAGCAAACTCTTCCAGAACACGCCACTCGTCGTCAGCATGGGCGAGATGCAGCGAGCCGACGGCGGCACAGCGAAAGCCCGCTTCGTCGGCAATCTGTGCCCACAGTTCGCGACTGCGAAGCGCCGTCTGCAGGTCCACGCCCGGCGGCTGACCGATGGGCCAGACCATGCCGAAGTTGCGCACCGAGGCACCGCGCGCGACGTCGTGACGTTCGCACAGCGTGACGCGCAAGCCAGCGCGCGCCGCGGCGATCGCGTGACCGAGGCCAAGCGCGCCGCCACCGACAATCAAGACATCCGATCGGCGTTCCGTCATTGGCCAAGCACCAACGTCGGCAGCGTCGTCAGGTCGTCAAGCAAGTGTGTGTGTGGATGCTCACGCAACTGAGCAAGGGTATGGGTGCCGCAACCAAG
>CAXBFC010000230.1:0-12668 GCA_963974725.1 uncultured bacterium
ATCCTGGTGACCAGCCACCGCCGCGAGAACTTCGGCCCAGCACTCGAGTCGATCTGCGCGGCCGTGCGCGATCTCGCGGACCGACCCGACACCCACGTGCTCTTCCCGGTGCACCCCAACCCCAACGTCGGCGACACCGTGCGCAGCCAACTCGGATCGCACCCATCGATCGAACTGGTGCCACCGCTCGACTACCCCGAACTGGTCGCAGCGATGAACGCATGCGACCTGATCCTGACCGATTCCGGCGGCATCCAAGAAGAGGCACCGTCGCTCGGCAAGCCTGTGCTCATCTTGCGCACGAACACCGAACGACCCGAAGGCATCGCGCAAGGCTCGGCCAAGTTGGTCGGCACCGAGCGTTCGGCCATTGTCGATGCAGCCAACGCGCTGCTCGATGACGCGCATGCCTATGCGGCGATGGCGCAAACGCGCAATCCCTACGGCGACGGCCACGCAGCAGTTCGCATCGCGACGGCCTGCCGCGACTACTTGAGCAGCTAGTAGCGCTGCGCCGAGGTCACGCTGCCCGCGCGATCGTCGTAGCTCATGATCTCGGCGTTGCAGACCAGGCGGCAGCCGTCGAGCTACTCAATGCGAACGCCGACCAGATTCCACGAGCTCGACTGCTGGGATTCCCCGTAGATCACGACCGCACGGCCAACGTCGTCTACAGCCACCGCAATTGGCTGCAACGTACCCAGCTCTAACGGGGGATCGATGACGTCGCCGGCACGCCAACGCACCAAGGACCCGGAAATGCCGTTACTGGTAAGCATCAGCGCTTCGCCGCGCGATGACATCGCAGTTGCCAGCGGATAACCGCCGATCTCCGCCACCGTCCACTCATCGGAGCCGGCTTCGGCGCGCCACGCGAAGGCGCCTTCCCGAACGACGACGGCGCCACTCGACGCGGCATGCCTAGTGGGGCCAAAGATCGACTGAGGCTGTCCTGTCACCACCGGGCCGAACCCCGCGTTGGCGGGTGCCCGGCTCATGACGACCTGCCCGTCCTGAGACCAGATCGCGCGCAGTCCGCCGTCACGGTCGCCGGCGATCATCCCACCGTAGACGTTGGCTCCGACCTGAGCCAAGGTGAACATCGAGCTGGTGCCCTGCAGTGGATCCCAACGCTCCGCGATGAGGAAACCGCCGGAGCCACCGACGTAGGGCCCCACCATGCTTGTCACACGGCCAAGGCCATCCAGAGTCGATTTCACATCTGGATGTGCAGAGCCTCCGGCGCCATAAATGACCGGGAACTGCAACCAGCCAACCGCTGACGTTGCAGGTCGGACATGGAGCACCGTCTGGTTGACCATCGGAGTCGCCCATCCGTTCAACGTCTGCACCATCAGGTCGCCGCGCTCGTTCCCCATCAACGTTGCGCTCAAGTAGTGTCCCCAGCTGTTGAACACATTCTCGCGAGGTGACCAGACTCCTGTGGTCGAGCGGGAGCTAACGCCCATTGCGACGGCGGCCTGCGCAACGGTGGTCATGATGACCACTGCGTTCCCGGCGCCGTCCACGTGCAGACCTCGGGCTACCCCGGGCAGCGACTCGGCTGGCCCGAGCCCGTTCGTGGTCCAGACCCACGCTTCGTCGCCAAAGGCGATCACCGACGTGCCGTCCAAATCGAGCCCGACATGCACGTTCGAGCCACCGGTTGTAACGCCACTCTTGATCGTCACCGGCATGGCCGCAACGGCCGCGCGCACCCGAAAGCTCCAAGTGGATCCCGTGGCCAACGCGTTGCCGTTCACGCTGCGCACGGAGTCCGACACTGCCACCGTCAGCAGAGCACCGCGGGGAAACTCGCGTTCGCTGATCCAGGTCAGTCTCAAGGCCGACGAGTCGTAGACGGCATGACCGGCCAATGGACCGCTGCCGTCGCGGACCAGCAGGGCATTCGCCGTCATCGTGGCTGGATCCGGTGCCGGGTCGGCGGCGAACTCCACCGAGATGTTCGCGTTTACCGCGGCCGTGCTGCCGGGCGCCGGGGCCTGGACCTGCACCTGAAGTGGTGGCGTCGGCGAACTGGAACTGCGGCCATGGCAGCCCGATGAGAAGGCGCACAAACCGATCAGCAAGGCAGCTCGTAGTTCATGCATCTCAGTCAGTGTATCCGACGCGTTCCGGAGGCGCCGAAATGGGGCGGACCGACCGCGACCCACTCACTCGCTGTGGCTGCATGTGGCCCCAAACCACCGCGATGACCAGCCACGCAACACCAAGCCAGTGCGACAGCAAGCGCGCCCCCGAACTTCGCAGGTGATGACGCACGTTCTGTTCGGGCGACAGTAGGAATGCAGCAAACACCGCGAGCATGCCGAGAGCAAACAGGACCAGCAGCCCCTGGGCCCCGGCCAAGCCTCGTTCGCGACGACCGCGGCACACGGTGATGGCGGCGACGAGCAACAGCAAGAACGTCAAACCAAAGCGCTGCACCTTGAAGAGGCCGATCTCCAACAGCCCAAACACGATCGTCGGCACTTCGTTGAGTTTGCTCAGCACGCTGTCGATGCGGCCGAGGTATTGGCCAATCAACGGCGACGGACTGGTCGCCAACATTGGCCGCGCGACAACCAGGGCAATGCCAGCCATCACGGCAAACACCAACAACACCAACGCGCGACCGCGAATGCCAACTCCGCGCCGATCCAAGAACGCACGTGCGGCGATCGCGACAACCACCACCAACACGACACCCAGTGGCAGCATCGCACCAACCTCGCGATGCCCGAGTTGCTGTTGCAGCGGCAGCCACAGAGCCAAGGACACCATGCCGGCGATCGCGGCCGACAACCAGATGCGCGGGCCCGCGAAGGCAAAGCACGTGCACGCCACCAACGGCAGCACGATCGCGCCCTCGGGCTTGATCCAGGCAAGCACCAACGCAGCCGAAGCCAACAGCAGCGCGTCCTCAAGCAGCAAGCCCACGGCGACCACCGCTAGCGCCGTCGCGAAGAACATCTCGCCGTAGCCCGAGTCCGCGCCACCGCCATGCGTGTTGAGAAAGAACGGCGTGCTCGCGACGGCGAGAGCAATCCAGCAGCCGATGTTCTGATTGCGGGTGTGGCGCATCGTCGCGAAGCCGATCCCCGAGACCATCGCGAGGTATAGCAACGGGAACAACAGGCGAGCTCCGCTGGCGCCGAAGAACGGCGCCAGGCCCCCGAGCATGAGCGGCTGCAGCAACGGATAGTCCGGACTGTGGTGCAGCACCGATGGATCCGCGAAGAATGGCTGCTCGAGGGTCATCGCCGAGTTCACTGCCGCAGCCTTGATGCCCCACGCCACCACGCCATCCCACACTCGGGGTTGCGTGGCCACCGCACCAAAGGCCAACGACAGCGTGCACACCGCAACCACAAGCACGGTGGTTCGAAGCAGCCATCGCGGCGCCTTGGCGACCCAATCGATCTGCTGCTCACGACGCGCGGCAACGATCGCTACGGCACATGCGACGGCGCCACTGAGCGGCAACAACCAGAACCACACCGGCAAGCCCAGCAACAACAAGGCGTGCGCAATGGTGCCGAACAGCGCTGCGCCAACGCAAGCACCACGCACAAGGTGCCAGCCGTGGCCGTGCCCAGGTGTTTGTTTCACCGGCGCTCCAGCAGCAAGGAGGCGCCATCCGACACGATGACATAGGGCGCGACCGGTCGACCAAGGTGCTCGCTGGCCCCAGCAGCCAGGGCTTCGACGCGGCAGCAGAGCCGCGGCCACAACAATGGTGGAACGTACTCAAGGGCACCCTTGAACAACCCGCGCACCGGCACAACGGCGTTCTCCGGGGTGTTGTCGCGCACTTCCAGGACCACTTCGGCCCCGGTCAGGCGCGCACGGGCCATCAGCCAGGAGACGTCGCCTTCGTCCTGAAGTCCCGTCACGTCGGCCACCCGCTTGCCGATCACGGCGTGCGGAATGCGCAGCACGCCAAAGGCACAATGCAGCGCCACACCCACCGCGAGCAGGGTCGCTATTCGCTTCGAACTGGCGGAGCTGGTGCTCACGTCGGGGTTGGCCATGGCGACTTAAAGCATAGACCGAGCGACATCTGCGGGCGATGCGTTTGACCTGACCTGCGCTTGCGGTTCTGCTGCACGGGTGCCAGCCCAAAGGGTGACTCTCGCGATACCATGTCGCAACGCAGGACCCTACCTACGGCCGCTGCTCGAATCCTTGCTGCAGCAAGAGATGCAGGACTTCCGGCTCGTGCTGGTCGACGATGCGTCCGAGGATGATTCCGTGCAAATCGCGCGGGCCGTCGCCGGCGATCGCATCGAGATCGTGCAGAACGAAACCGCGATCGGCATCGGCGCCAACTGGAACCGCTGCGCCGAACTGGTCGACACGCCGTTCTTCTGCCTGGCGCACCAAGACGATACCTACCACCCCGACTTCCTGCTGCGCATGGTAGACGTGCTTGAGGCAGACCCGAAAGCAGGGATCGTTCACTGCCGAGCCCAAGCAATCTGCGCGGACGGCTTGGCCCTGAAGTCTGCAGCCGAGCGCTACAAGGAGCACTTCTGGCAGGTCACCGACAGCCAGGACCTCGCCACCCACTACGCCCGCTTGTGGAGTGGCAACTACGTGTGCTGTCCATCGGTCATCTACCGCACCGAGGCCTTCAAGCAATGTGGCCTGTTCGCCCCCCACCTGCGCTTCGCGCTCGACTGGGACTACTGGTTTCGCATGCTGCGTGAAGGCTACGGAATCGCCTGCGTCGATGACGAGCTGATCCAGTATCGCCGACATGCCGACGCGGCCACCTACACCGCAAGCTTGGGCCACTGGCGCTTTGCCGAAGAGCTCGAAGTGCTGCATCAGGCGCGCGACGCCGGGATGGCCGCCGGGTTGCTGCCCGCCGACTCCGTGACCAGCCCCGCGCTGCGCAACATCCTGCTGCACGAAGCCCTCACCGACCTGCAACGTGGCAATCGCCAAGCCATGCGGCACAAACTCGCCTTCGTACGCGAGCACGGGGCCGAACTGTGGAACGACCCGTACGTGCGCATCTTCCGCGCCCTGACGCGCCTCGGCCCGCCGGGGCGCTGGCTACTACAGATGGGCCGGGGCCTGGCACTGCGTTATGGCCTCGGCGGCGGCGCAGGGTAGCATCGCCCGCATGCCAACCCGCACGGAGTTCGCAGCCGCGATACAGAGCCGGTTGCTGCACGAACGGCACCGGCTGGCAGAACAATTCGCCAACGCCCAGCCGACCCGGCACTTCGCCATCGACGAGCTGTTGCCACCAGACTGGCTGCGTGAAGTTGCCTCGGCCTTCCCCGATCCCAAGACCCTATTGGTCAAGAAGTCGCTCCGGGAACACAAGCGAGTCGGCATTGCCGTCGACGAGTACCCGCCGGTGCTCGGGGCGCTGCTCTACGCCTTCCAAGACCAAGGCGTGGTCGACGCGATTGGCTCGATCACGAAGCTGCAAGGCTTGCAGCCCGATCCGTCGCTGTATGCATCGGGCATTTCGATGATGACCAAGGGCGACTTCCTCAACCCACATCTCGACAACAGCCACGACGGCGACCAGCGGCGCTATCGCGTGCTCAACCTACTGCTCTACGCAACGCCCGACTGGCACCCGGATCAAGGCGGCAGCTTGGAGCTCTGGGATCGCCAGCGACGTAGCCCGCTCGAACTACCGGCGCGGTTCAATCGACTCGTCGTCATGGAGACCGGCCCGGGCAGTTGGCACTCCGTTCGTCGCGTGCTCGGCAACCAAACACCGGGTGATGGCCCCCACAATGATGGCTCGCGCAAGGATCGCCCAGGGGACGATAACCCAAAGGACGGTGACCCAAACAACGGTGATACAGGGAATAGGGACCCAAACAACGACGGCGCGCGCCGCTGCATCTCGAACTACTACTTCGCCGAAGAGGCCCCAACGGGCAACGACTACCGCCACGTGACCTCGTTCGCCGGCAGGCCGGAAGAACCGATCAAGCGGGTGCTGCTGGCGGCCGACGCCATGGCGCGCAACCTGATCGGCCGCGCATTCCCCCGGCTACTGCAGCGCAGCAGCCACCGCCGAACGGCACCGAAGTGAGCGACGTAGCCGAACCCGGGCGCATTGGCGTCATCATCCTCAACTGGAACGGGCTCGCCCTGACGCGTGCTTGCTTGCACTCGCTGCGCACGCAGACCCACCGCAGCTTCGAGATCCACTTGGTCGACAATGGCTCTGCCAACGACGAAGCCGACACGCTGCGGCGCGAGTTCGGCGACGAGATCCGGATGCACGCCATGGCCGACAATCTCGGTTTCGCCGGCGGCTGTAACGTTGCCCTCGAGGTGCTGCTGCAAGAAGGTCGCTGCGAGTTCACTGCCTTGCTCAACAACGACACCGAAGTCGATCCTGACTGGCTGGCCGAGCTACTCGCCGCCGCCCAAGAGCCATGCGTCGGCGCCGTCGCCAGCTGCATGCGCCTGTTCGCGCAACCGGAACTGCTCGATGGCGCGGGCGTATGGCTGCTCTCCAACGGCGACTCTTCGCCGCGCGGCCGGCTGCAGCCCGTCGATCGCTGGCAACAGGCCGAGGACGTCAGTTCTGCCTGCGGTGGCGCCGTGCTGTTGCGCTGCGAGATGCTGCGGGAGATCGGACTATTCCGCACCGACTTCTTCGCCAACTTCGAAGACATGGACCTGTGCCTGCGCGCGACGGTAGCCGGCTACCGTATTCGCTACGCGCCCCGAGCCAGTGTTCGCCATCACCTGAATGCATCCATCGTGCGCGTCCGCAACCACGCATTCGATGTGCGTTCGGTGCGCAACGCAACCTGGGCAACCTTCGTCAACTTGCCCTGGCAGGTTCTGCTGCTCAACCTACCGGGTTTCGTAGTAAGCAACCTGGCCATCATCGTATTGATGCCACTGGCCGGCCGGCCCGGAGTCTCGTTGGCGTTCCTGCAGGGGCGACTGCGGGCACTGCGCGAACTGCCCGCGATGCTCAAGGAACGCCTCCGCATCGCACCGCTACGCCGCCAATCATGGTGGAGCATGTGGCGACAACAGCGTTCGTTCGTGCGCGAATACGCGAGCATCGTGTGGCGCCGCATTCGCAGCGGGCGCAGCACGATCATGGCAAGGAGCAAGCCAACCGCCAAGTAAACCTGGGGTCCCAACCAAGAACACCCTGCCAAGAAGCGACTGCGCAGAAGGCAACTCGAGCCGCAGTCTTCGAGCCGCAGTCTGTCAGCGCCTACGCAACGACTTGCTGGCCACGCGCACTAGACTTCGTGGGCACATCAATCATGTATGCACTTCGCAGTCTGTGCAACGCATCACGGCGCTCCTCTTCGGCGACAGCTGCAAACGCTGAGGACGGCTCAAGTCCAAAGTGCTTCGGGTAGTAGTCGTCGCGATCGACGAACCCAGGGAAGCGCGCGAAGAACCTGCGCGCCTCAGCACCAGTCACTGCCTCGCTAGGCAGCATGGCCATTACGATGCTCGCCTCGATCACCGGCGAGAACGCGACGCGTTGCTTGCGCTCGCGCGCCAACGCTCCGAGCCAAGCGCCCAACATCGGGAAAGACATCTCAGAGTCGAGAGCGATGCCATCGGTCAAGAAGCCAGCACGCACGGCACAAAACGCCGGATGCAGCGCGGTCACTGTGCGTTGCTTGCGCAGCCAGGCGAAGTATCCAGGATCGAGCGGCTGACGGCCGCGATCAGGGGTCCCAACGATGCCGCCAAACCCAGCGACCTCGCCAGCCGACCACAGGTTGCCCTGCTCATCGAGCAAGCGACCACCGACAACCGAGGTGTCGGCAAAGCGCTCGAACATCGCCATCACTTCCCATGGCCACTCATCACCCGCTGGCTCGGTGCCTTCACCAACGACCAGCACCAGATTTTCGCGCCCCGGCTGATGGTCGCCCAACTCGGCGAGAGCACGCTCTGCCTGCGAAAGCTGATCGGCATGCACGACCGCAACCGCCGCCACCAACTCGTGATCACGCAACCACGCCGGCACCGACGCATCGCCGCGATGCACATACAGTGCGACCAAGCGCTGCGGTTCGATGCGCTTTCGCTTGACCCACCAGTCGGGGGTCTCGACAAATAGTGGGCTTTGCGTGAGCTCAAACAAACGCGTGCCAGCCGTGAGTTCCAGGTTGCGCGTCAACACATGCTGATGCGACTCATGGATGTAGCTCTTGCTGAAGATGTTGCCGGCGCACGACTGCGGGTGCTGCCGCCAGGAGTAGGTCACTTCGGGCACATGAACCGGCTCATGACCAGCTACATAGAACCGGAAGAACGTGTCCCAGTCGTGACAGCCACGCGCGTTGTCATCGGTGTAGACACCCACCTGGATGGCGAGATCCCGACGCACTGCGCAAAGGTGCGCGATGTAGCACGAGTTCCAGAACAGCACCGGGTCCCATTCGGGTTTGTGGTACGCCTCAAACGGTGCCGGCGTCTCACGACACTTGTCTTCGTCGGTAAACAGCAGCGCGGGGCCCCCGTCTGCAACACCACCGCCTTGCCCACCATCTGCGCTACCACCGCCGGCCAGGATGTAGTGGCGCAAGATCGCCAACGCATCCGGCGTCATCAGGTCGTCAGAATCCAACGGCACGACGTAGCGGCCAGTCGCCCGTTGCAAGCACAGCGAGATGCCGCCGAGGATGCCCAAGTTCTCTTCCACGCGCACGTAAACGACGCGCGGGTCCTGCCGCACCTTCTCGATCGCAGCTAGCGTGTCTGCCTTGGTCGAACCGTTGTCGAGTAGGATCCACTCAAACTCGCCGACGGTCTGACGCTTGACCGACTCGAAGAGGTCCAGCACGTAGCGACCCTTCGTCTCGTAGACCGTGGTCAAGAAGCTGAACATGCCAGGCGCGGCACCGGCCCGATATTCTTCACCGCGAGCAGCAATGTTCGCTGCCAACCACTGCGGATATTCGACCGAGCGCCTGGCAGGCAGATTCAAACCCTGTAGCTGTCGGCGAAAGCGAGCGCGGCCGGACGAGGTGCAACAGCCCAGCAATAGGCGCATCGCGTAGCCAAAGTAGTGGCGCGAAGACAACGCCATCCCCAATGCTTTGCGTGCTCGCGTGATGCTGTTCCTTCGCATGGCTCCATCAATTCCGCCCGCCCCACATACGAGAATGGCGTCCGCAGCTAACGCGGACAGCAGCTCCATTCGATAGGGACAGCCAGGAAACCAGAGTGTAGTGCGCCCCCTAGTGCGGCAGCAAGGAACGAATCTTGGCAGCTATCTGAGAGCCAGGCGGCATCCGCGACGTTGCGCAAAGTGCACCAGATCGACGTAGCCAGATCGACCTAGCTAGCTCGGTAATAACCCTGAAGCCCCGACGCCGCCGGCAAGTGGGTCACGCGCACGGTTTCTTGCTCGCCGACTAGACCAGCCCGTAGCGCTTGCCGCATGCGGTTCGCCACAACAACCCGCTCACCGCAGACGCTCCGGACGGCCATTACCGAGCTTCGCTTGAAGCTGACTGATGACTTCGTCCTTGGCTGCAACTAGGGACTGCAGCTCAACAGCGTGCGTTTTGCAGAGCAGCTCCAGCTTGCGAATGTGTTCGTCCTTGGCCAACACAGCAGCCTGCATTTCGCTGCCGTGACTCGCGGCGGCGACTGCCTTGACCTGGGCATCATGCATCCGAGTATTGAGATCACTCAGTGCAACGCCCTGCGCTTGCACGAGTTCTTCCAACTTGCCAATGTGCTTATCCTTGCCTGCCACCAACTGGTCGGCGGCATGGCGCCAGGAACCGCGACCGAACTGCACCAAGGCACTGGACACGGCCTCAGCAATCGCGAGGTCGTCATCGGCAGTACGACAACGCTGACCACTCGAAACCCGCGCCTGCACAGGCTCCAGCACCTGCGCATCGCGGCAAGCGACAGTCACGGTGCGATAGTGTTCGCCTGGTGATTGCAGCCCCTTGGTCAAGGCGTTGACCGAGCGATTGAACTCGTCCTTTGCGCCGCCAGCGCCGCACTGCGCCAATAACAGCACATCGACGACCGTCAGAGGCAACCAATCGACAAGGGGTCCGTTGGCGATCTGCATGGCTGCAAACCCCTGCGTCCCGAGCACGTCGGACACCTGATTCCCGGCCGGCAGGCCATAGTCGCTGTGCTCCAACAAGAACGCGCTATCAAGCTGTAACCACGTGCGATGCGCATCGGCCACCATCGCATCGGCCGCCAGGACCTTCGCCGAAGCAACCGGGTGACTCGCGACCACCCCATGACTGGCAACACGGCCGAGCTCCTTGATCAAGGCAACCCGCCCATCCCGAGGCACATGCTCCAACACATCCAGCGCCAACACGCAGTCGTAGGATCGATCCTCGAACGGCAATGGTTCGCCTGGCACCAGGGCCACAATGTCCTGCCTGCCGTGCGTCACCGTATCGCTCAACTGCACCTTGAATCGCTCCGGCAGGAACGCGCCACAGAGATTGTCAGGGCCGCTGCCTAGATCGAGCAGACGGACTTCGCCTTCTGGAAACGCCGCCTCCAGGACTTGGGCCAACAAACGGTAACGCTGGTACACGTCGTACTGTCGCCAGAGATTCGAATCGCCGTCCGTCACACACCACTCCGTCGCGGCTGACAGGCCGCGAACGCTTCAACCGCGCGCAGCAGCACGGGCTTGAGCGAATCATCCCAACTGGTTGGAGACGGAATCTCGGCACCGCGCAAGCGCAGCTCCTTGTCGTGCACATGCTGCGACGCGTCCGCCAACGCGGCACCGACGCCTTCGATCGTCGCCGGCGGAGCCGCGATGTTCGAAGAGATCGCCGCAAACGCCTCCTGCGTCTTGTTGAGGAATGAGTTCGTCACCACCAAGCCACCGCACGCGGCCATCTCCAGAGGCGGATAACTAGGATGAGGTGACAGCATCAACGACAACAGGACATCCGCACCGCGCATCTGCGCCGCATACGCATCGAAGCTCTGCCAGGGTGTGTGGCGTAGCGTGTGACCACCGCCCAAGTCTACCGGCTGGATCTTGTCCCCCATGCCAAGGAACTCCCACTCGCCTTCAAACCCGCCTGCCGCGATTGCGTATTGCAAGGCAGCCACGCCGAGTTCGTAGAGGTTGCGCTTGGCGGAGTCGGGACGCGCATAGAACAACAGTCGACGCGGCCCGGAACGCTTCTCCAGCGCCGGATAGAAGCGCGATCGATCGATCGAAGGATCGATGACCGTGCACTGGTCCGCGAAGTCCGGATCGGCAAAGCGACCAATGCCAGCTTGCTTCAGATAGTCGAGCAAGAACGCATGGTTGACGATCGGCACGTAGTCGAGGTCGTAAGTCTCAAGACACAGTGCGTGCGCCGTCGAGTGCTCGTGCAAGACAGCTTCGAAGTCCTGGATGATGTAGAGAAAGCGCTCGCTGCGAACCAGCGGCAGCGCGTACTTGACCATCTGTGCCGTCCACCACGCGGTCGCCAAGAACACGTCGTTCTCGCCGATCGCGACCTCAACACCACGGTTGTGGGCGCAGGCGAAGGACACGTTGTCGAGTTTGCGGTGGATGCCCGTCAGATTCTGGATGTGCTGCCAGATCGGCTCCAGGTCGCCCTCGAGGTCCGAACTCGTGCTCAGGTAGCGCACGGGCACACCTTCGGCGGCCATGCGATAGGTGAGGTTGTAGATCGTGTTCGGCCCACCCGAGAGCCCCGACATGTTGATGCCCGGCAGCAGCACATTGAGCGTCGGCGTCTTCGATGCCTCGACATCGATGACCAGGTTGAGCGGATCGGCAGGAGTCAACAGACCTGGCTGCGGCCGAAAGGTTTTGGTGTCATTCATGACTTGCACAGTGCCGGCTTGATGACGCCAACGACGTTGATCGAGGTAGCGTGCCGCTTTGCTCTTGATTCGTTTTACCGCGGCGCGAGCGCGCACGTCGAGCGTGCGTAACCAGCTTGGAGATTGAGGTTCTGGATTCGGGTCCGGTAGTGACGACATCAGCAGAAGCAGTATCTGCGGAAGCCAACCGGATTGCACGTCATGACGCGTTCCAAGCGCCGTGCCAGACACCTCTCATGGAAAACTCTCCGTCGACCGCAAACGCGTCCGGTCCAGGGGCAAGCACCTCGGCAGAATCCGTGCTACCCGTCACAAACGGCGTGCAAACCACGCGGGCACCAGATGCTCTGGCTTGCTCACACAACCAGATCACGAACTGCGCGCCATCGGCTGGTGCCTGCGGCAGACTGTCGGCCAGGGTCACCAGCCACTGCCGCCGCAACAACACATGGCCAACCGGAACGGCTGCGACAACACGCGGCTTGAGAGCCATCGCCAGGTAGCCGGGATCATCCTTGCGACGGCCAGCGTCGGGCGCCGCCAAGCGACCGGCCTCCGTTGGGAAGTAGCCAGCGGAAACTACCGCGCCAGCGCGATCGATCAGGCGCCCCCCGACAACCGCGGACTCAGGCAACAACTCGAGCCACCCGACGCACTCCAGCAGGGCGTCCTCTTCCGCGATGGCAACGCGCGAATCGCGCAGTAGCACGGCGGCATCACTGCCGGGCGTGTCACCGGATGCAACATCACCGGCGACAAGCTCGCGCAAGGCTGCGGCGTCCGCCGCGATCTCGACCTGCGGTTCAGGCCGGCTCTGCCGCGTCAAGCGAAGCTCCGGCGCTCCGCGC
>CAXBFC010000231.1:0-12623 GCA_963974725.1 uncultured bacterium
TCCTCCAGTCCGGATCTGTGCGGGGGGTCTTCGTGAGAGGATTCCTACCGCGACCTGCATGGCGCGAACTTGGCGAAGTGACGGCCATGGTCTACTCGCGCAGCAAGAACGCGTTCGGTCGCCCGCTGGCGATTGCCGCGAATGGCAAGGCAGTGCTGCCGTTCTTGCCTGGGACGCAATGGGAAGTGGAGGTTCGCGCGGCCAACGGTTTGTTGCTTCGTTTGGTTAAGGTCAGGCGAGCACCGACGGAGGTCGAGGTTTCGGGGCCGCGCGAGTGGCACGTGCAGGTTGCGGATGAGCAGGGTGCGCCGATCGTCGGTGCTGCCGTCGCGCAGATACCTTGCTATGCGCCGGGGGGCCGCTACTTGCGGATGGTATCCGTGCACTTGGCGAAGACGGATCAGTTGGGACGCGCGACGGTGGTGCTGCCGGCGATTCATCCGATGACCAATCACGACGTGCAGCAAACACTTGAGGTTCGCAGCCCAGAGCATGCGAGTTTGTTGGTCAATACTGTCTACGACAAGGGTAAGCCGGTCACTGAGGTCTCGGTGACGATGCGTGATGGCTACGAACTCAAAGGCCAGCTTGTCGATGCGCAGCAGCAGCCGATCGTAGGCCTCGAAGTTCTCGTGGAGCACCCGATCGGGCTGCAGGGTGCTGGCAATAGCATCTGGCTCAATCCACCGTTGCCCGTGCGAACGGATGGTGAGGGTCGGTTCGCCGTCAACGGGCTTGGCGACTGGGCCGGTTGTCGGGTGATGTTGATGCTGAAGCCGAGCGAGGCACGGTTGGTTGGATTTGCGACCGAAGCCGATCGTTCCTTGGCGCCGATCCAGTGGATCGCGGCGGTCGATAAGGTGGTTGCGGACATCGACCTCGGGCCGGTCTGTCTTGCCGATATCCCGATGTGTCGCCTGACGGTCGTCGGCCATGACAAGGTTCCGGCCGCCGAAGCTCGCGTGCGGCTGCTACACGAGGGCAGCCTGCAACCACCGATTGAGTTTGCTACGGATCGTGTCGGTCGTCTGCAGATGGCGTATCCGGACGCGAACACCCGGATCGGAGTCTACGTGCCAGGTGGTGGCATTGCGCTTGCCGTGGTGCCGTCTGCGGAGACGCATGACATGAGGCTCAGCTTGATGGAGACGCGCATCGTGACTGGCAGGGTCGTAGACGAGGCTGGCAAACCAGTTGCTGGAGCCGTTGTCAAGCCGCGGGATCGGCTTCGGAACTACGGGTTTCAATTGGCAGATCTGGCCTATCGTTCGTACGGATCGATGGGGGCGACCGGCGCGGATGGCAAGTTTCGCGTGACCATGCCGATGGTTGACGTGGCCTTCTCGATTCGGGCTACTGCGACGATCGAGCAGCGGTCGGCATCGTCCAAGGTGATGGTCGTTGCGCCTGAAGAACAGAACGTCGAACTGGTGGTCGTTGCTCGCTAGCTCACATATCCCACCAGCAACTTGGCAAGCACGCCCGACTAGCGAGGTCTTCCACGAGACTGTTCCAGTTGCGTCTCAGGTTCTTCTTCTTCGGCCACGTTCGCGGGGCCGCTACGGGCGCCCTCGCAAGGTCGTTGCGGCGCGCGGGGCTTTGAGTAGGTAGGGTGCAATCCGCGCATGAACGAACCGACGACGCCAGCAGCATCGAGATGGCCATGGTGGCAGTGCCTACTGTGGGGGCTGCTCGCCGTTGTGCCGACTGGCTACTTGATCTGGGAATGGGGTTCGCTCGGCGAACAGCGCATCGGTGCGTTGGCGCACTGGCTCTACTGGTGGATGCCGCTGACTTGCGCGTTCGCTGCGGTGTGCTTTGCGTGGGGTTGGTTGGCGCGTGAGTCGCGACTGCTGGACTGTTTACGCAACTGGTGGCCAGGACTGGTGCTCGCCGTCGCAGCCACGCTGGTGGTGTTTTGGGTTTCGCCGCCGCAGATGCGGGTGCAGTTCGATGAGACCAGCATCGTTGGCGTGTCGCAAAACATGAGCCTGCAGCGCATGGCGGTGATGACGACTGGCGCGGTGCCGTCGCAGGGGCAGGTCGTGCCGATGGAGAACATGGTCGACAAGCGGCCGACGCTGTTCGCGTTCGCGGTCAGTTGCGTGCACGAGTTGCGCGGCTACCGGATCGAGAACGCGTTTTTGGTCAATGGGCTGCTGCTCGCGCTCGGCTTGTTCGTGTTGTTTGTCGCGACTCGTTCGCGGCTCGGTTTGTATGCGGGGCTGAGTGCTCCGTTGCTGGTTCTATCGGTGCCGTTGACGTGCGTGGTTGCAACCTCCGCTGGGTTCGAATTGTTGGCGACGGTATTGCTGTTGGTGGCGACCGTGGCGGCACTCGCGTTGGTGGATCGGCCGAGCGATGGACGGTGCGCGACCTTCGTGGGGGCGTGCATGCTGTTGGCGCACTCGCGCTACGAGTCGATCCTGGCGGTTGCGCTGCTCGGTGGTCTGGTGGTGCTGTTACTGTGGCGCCGCTATCGACCCGGACGTCGCGTGTGGTGGTTGCTCGCGCTTTGCCCCGGGTTGTTGGCGCCGCTGTTCTTCTTGTTGCAGCACGCGCAGAACCCGAACTTCACGCCCGAAGCGCGTGGCCAATCGCTGGCGTCGTTTGCCCACCTGATCGACCACGCAGGCCCATTCTTCACCGGGTGGTTTGGTGGTGGCATTGGCAGCGCGCTGCCCGGTTGGCTTGCCATTGTTGCGGCGTTGCTTTGGCTGCGTCGCGTGGTACAGCGCGAAGCGACCCGCGTCGACTTGTTCGCGATGGTGCCGCTCGCGTTGACCACGGTCGTGCTGGCGTGGTTCTATGGCGATGTCCGCGAGCAAACGGCGTTGCGTCTGTTCTTGCCGCTGGCGTGGTTGTCGCTGTTGCCGCTGCTGCTTTCGCCACTGTCACGCCTGATCCAGAGTCGGCGGGCTGGCATCGCGCTGCTGTTGGCGTCGCTTGCCATCTGCGCCTTGCGGCTGCCATTCGTGGCCGACGGAACGGCGTTTCCGCAGCTTCCGATCGCCTCGTTGACCAGCGAGCTCGACCGCATGGTCAAGCGGCTGCCGGGCGATCGCGCGACGACGCTATGGGTGGGGATGCCAGCGCAGCACCTGATCGTCAAGGGACATGCCGCGGTGTCCGTCAGCTCGTTCGAACGCATGGGGCAGAACATCGCGCAGCTACAACGCCAGGGCGACGTGGCCATCATCTATTTGATTGAGACGCCGCTGGACCGCGACATGGAGCCGGTATTTGGTTCACCGCGCAAGTTGTTGCGGCGCGTCTCGAGCCGCGTCGTCGAGCGTGCCGGTGGCGTCATGCCGATCACGGTGCACCAGATCGGCCGCTAGAGAAGACCTAGAGAAGGGGAGGGGGCTTGCCCGGTACCGTTCGCTAGGAGACAAAGGTAGGCATGCGCGGCCTCCTCGTCGTCCCTCTGTTGTTGTTGGCAGCCGGTTGTTGGCAGCCGCGCTACTTCGTGCCGCGCGAGAACCTGAACGGCACGGGCCCGGACGGTGATGTGTCGGCGGTCTACGCCGTCCGGGATCGCGGCGATGGCGCGAGCAACGGTGAGATTCGGCTTTGGTCTGCCGGTGCCAAAGCGCACTACGCCGAGGACGATTCGGAAGTCGTCGATCTGCGCGTTGGCTTCGAGTTGGAGAACACCAGCGACGCGCCGTTCGAGCTCGATGTGGCGGAGGTCCGGGTCGAAGATCTGTATCTCGACGGCTATCTGCAAGATTATCTCGCGCCGCACAGCATCACTGGCACCGCCAAGGCCGCGCCCGGGACGACGACCCGCGTCGACATGGTGTTTCGTCCTGCGACCACCTATCCGAGCGACATTGACTCATTCTCGGTGCGGTTTGCCGTGCGGGATGCCAAGGGCCAGCGAGTTGGGCAGGTCACCCCGTTTGTGCCCGGAAACCCGTGGAGGAGCCGCGTAGGCGTCAATTCGGGCTACAACAGCTACGGTTGGGGAGGCTTCTATGGCGGAGTCGGATTGTGGGGTGGACCGTTTTACGGCCCATTCTATGGGGGCCGCTTCTGCCGGTGATTTCTCCGATCGCGGGGAGTTTCGCACGGGCAGGTGCGTTTAGTGCCGCTTCGATCGCGGGCAGCTACTGCCGGTAGCCGCCAAGTCAGGTCGACCAGACAGCTCCGATTCGGGGTTGTTTGACGTCAGGGAATCGCCACTCGCGCCGCGGGACGGTTGCATGACCCGGGCGCGACCGCTAAGCCTTTTGCCCCGATTTGGCGGAGATGCATTGCTTCGGAGCAGTCTGTCCCGCCTCGCCCCAATCCGTCCGTGACCCCTTCTGATTCTGATCTCATGACTGAAGCAGAGCTAATGATTGAAGCGGTCGACCTGTGCAAGCACTACGGGTCGTTCGCTGCTGTCGATCAATTGTCGTTCTCGATCAAGCGAGGCGAAGTTGTCGCCTTCCTCGGTCCAAACGGTGCCGGTAAGTCGACCACCATGAAGGTGCTCACCGGCTACCTCGCCCCGACCTCCGGCCATGCGCGCTTGTGCGGCCTCGACGTGGTCCAGGATCGCGTTCGCGCGGCGGAGAAGCTCGGCTACCTGCCGGAGAACGGTCCGCTCTACCCTGAGATGACGGCACGCGAGATGTTGTCGTTCTTCGGCGACGCGCGCGGCGTCACCGGCCAGCGGTTCCGCGAGCGACTCGACTACGTCACCGCCGAGTGTGACCTGGGTGAGTTGCTCGACAAGACCCTCGGCAAATGCAGTAAGGGGCAAAAGCAACGCGTCGGCATGGCGCAGGTGCTGTTGCACGATCCAGAAGTGCTGATCCTCGATGAGCCGACGACGGGTCTCGACCCCAACCAGATCCGCCACGTGCGCGAATTGGTCAAGAAGCTCGGGGAAACGCGCACCATCTTGCTGTCGACGCACCTGTTCCAGGAAGTCGATGCGATGGCTGGCCGCGTCATGCTGGTCGACGAGGGTCGTCTGACCTTCGACGGCACGCCAGAAGAGTTCAAAGCCAAGGGCAGCGGTCAGATGGACCAAGCCTTCCACGCCCTCACCACGCACGCTTAGGAGATCCAAGAGATGAATGGCAACATTGTGCGCGCGGTATGGAAGCGCGACTTGCGTAGCTGGTTCGGCAATCCGACTGGCTACGTCTTTATCATCCTGTTCGTGATGTTCGCTTGCGCGGCGTTGATGTTCTCAACGGCGTTCTTCACGAACAACCTCGCCAACCTCGAGACGCTCAACGATCCTTGGTTCCCGCTGTTGGCCATCGTGTTCGTGTCGGCATCGACGATGAACATCTGGGCGAGCGAGCGGTCGAACGGCACGCAAGAGCTGCTGTTCACGCTGCCCGGTAGCGACTTGGACCTGCAGCTCGGCAAGTTCTTGTCGGCGGTCTCGGTCTACACGGTTTCGCTGGCGTTCACGCTGGTGCTGCCGATCGCACTGATGTTCCTCGGCAACCCCGATTGGGGCCAGCTGATCGCGAACTACATCGGCTTCTGGCTGCTCGGCGTGATGCTGGTCGCGGTGTCGATGGTTGGCTCGCAACTGACTCAGAACAGCACGGTGGCACTATTGCTGTCGATCCTGCTGTGTGGCGCAGTCGTCTACCTTGGCACGCTGATGGGCTACCTCGGCTTCCTGAGCTGGGAGACCAACGGCCCGATTGGCCAGTTCGAACTGTTCGCCGGCGGTGAGATCCCGTTCTCCGGCATCCTGCTGTTCCTCGGCATGACGGTCGCGTTCTTCTACTTCGGCCTGGCGCTGCTCGGCCGTCGTCATTGGCGTCAAGGGCTCGAAGGTGTGCACGGTGGCGTGCGCTTCGTCAGTCTCGCGGTCTGTGCTGCCGCGTTGACGATCATTGGCGTGCAGTCATTGCCGCGCATCGATGCAACCGTCGAAGGCATCCATTCGCTCGGTGACGAAACGCGCACCTTGCTGGCGGAACTCAACCCGGACAAGCCGGTGATCATCACGGCCTTCGTCAGTGATCAGGTCCCGGAAGCGTTTGTGCAGCAGAAGCAATTGCTGCTCAACCTGCTGGACCAGTTTGATTCGCTCGGCGGCGCCGCCGTCCAGAAGCAGGTCATTGAGCCGGAGGCGTATTCGAAGGAAGCGCGTCAGGCCGAGGCCGACTACGGCATTCGCTCGCAGAAGGTCACCGTGCCGATGCCGGGCGGTGCGACGACGAACATCCAGATGTATCTCGGGTTCGCGGTGCTGTGTGGCACCGAGGAGGCGGTGACGCCGTTTGTCGCGCCTGCCGTGCCGCTCGAATACGAGTTGATGCGAAGCATCCGTGCCGTATCGAACGCGGCCAAGAAGAAGATCGGTATCCTCAAGACGGACGTCGAGATCTTTGGTGGCTTCGACATGCAGACCTTCCAGCAGAAGCCACGCTGGGCGATCGCGCAGGAGTTGACGACGCAATACGAAGTCGTCAACGTCGACGCGGCAGCCGAATACCCGGACGACATCGACTGCTTGCTCGTGCCGCAAGGAAGTTCGCTCGAGCAGGAGCCGATGACGCGCCTGCAGGAATACCTCGCTGCTGGCAATCCGGCGATCCTGTTTGAGGACCCGATGCCGTTGAGCCCTGGTGCGCAAGGCACTGCGGCCGACGACCAGAAGGGTGGCGCGCAAGCTCGCATGATGGGGCAGGGCGGTCCGCCAAAGGGCAATTGGAACGGCTTGCTGCAGTCGATTGGCCTGCGTGCGCCGGTTGGCGAAATCGTCTACGACCTCTCCTACCGCACGTTCCCCGGCGGTCAGGTGAATCCCGAGATCGTCTTTGTTCGCGGCAAGGGCTTGTCGCCCAACAGCCCGATCACGAGTGGCTTGCAAAGCATCGTGTCGATGATGGGTGGCCACGTCGAGTCCTTCGGCAAAGAAGGGTTCACGTTCTCGTCGCTGCTGCAGGCAAACGGAACGGGCCAGAATGAGAGCAACGGCTACGTCAAGAAGGCCGAAGTCTTCCAGCAGCTGAATCCGTTCATGGGGCCGCAATACAACCCCGGTGCGCGTAAGTACACGAGCGCCGACGACATGACGATCGCGGGTCGCATCGTTTCCAAGCCGGCCGAAGGGCAGGAGAAGGGAGTCAACGTGATCTACGTTGCCGACCTCGACATGATCGGCGACCAGTTCTTCCAGCTGCGTAGCCAGATGGTCGATCCGAACTTCCGCTTCGACAACGTCACGTTCGCACTCAACTGCATCGATACGTTGGTTGGCGATGACAGCCTGATCGAGTTGCGCAAGCGTCGCCCGATCATGCGTAAGCTGACCAAGGTCGAGGAAGCGCAGGCCGAGTTCGAGAAGCAGTGGCAACAGCAGAAGGACGCCGCCGAGAAGGCTGCGACGGACTCGCTGACGGCCGCCAAAGAGCGTTTGAACGACGCGGTGCAGAAGATCAAGGACAACAACGAGCTCGACGCGCAAGCCAAGCAAGTCAAGATCGTTGAGGTTCAGCAGAACGAGAACCGCAAGCTCGAGATCGAGACGGCGCAGATCGATGAGCAGAAGAATCGCCGCCTCGAAGAAGCGCAGCACGATCGTGATGTCGCGCGCAGTCGCATCCACGACCGCTACCGCTTGATCACGATGCTGCTCGCTGGCTTGCCAGGCTTGCTGCTCGGCCTGTTCACTTACTTCCGTCGCAGCATGCGTGCTGCGGCCATTGTTCCCCAGAACCGTCAGGTCGGAGGAAGCAACTGATGAACGATTTCGCGAAAACTGGCGCCACGCTTGGCGCCGCTGTGCTGCTCACGCTTCTCGCAATGTTGATGAAGCCGGGTGAAGTTCGCCTGGACCTGTTCAGCGACCAGGGAGAAGAATTCTTTCCGGGCTTTGTCGACGGCAACAAGATCGCCGAACTCGAACTGACGGCCTATCGCCTCGAGTCGAGTTCCATCTACGCGTTCGGCGTCAAGCGCGACGCCAAGGGTGTCTGGACGATCCCGTCGCACGGCGACTACCCCGCCGATGCCGCCGACCAGATGGGCAAGGCAGCTTCGATGCTGATCGGCCTCAAGAAGGAATCGGTGGTCGGGGATAGCAAGGGCAACCACGCCGACTACGACGTGATTGACCCGTTGGCTGGCGGTGTCGAAACCGCGGGCCGCGGCACGCGCATCAAGCTCAAGGACAGCGCTGGCAACGTGCTGGCGGATCTGATCGTCGGCAAGGAAGTCGAAGGCAAGGACGGCACCTACTACTGCCGCTTGCCGGAAGGCAAGCGGGTCTACAAGGCCAAGCTGACCGGTTCGTTGTCGACACAGTTCACCGATTGGATCGAGACCGACTTGCTCAAGGCACAGTCGTTCAACATCAGCAAGGTGACGTTCGACAACTACTCGGTTGACGAAGACAAGGGCCAGATCGTGCCCGGCGAAAAGCTCGTGCTCGCGAAGGGCGCGGACAACAAGTTCGTGCTCGAAGGCCTCGACCCTGCCAAAGAGCAGACCAACGAAGAGAAGGCCAACGAGATCGGCACGACGCTCGGCGAGATCAAGATCGTCGGGGTGCGTCAGAAGCCGCAGGGCCTGACGGCGCGCCTCGAGCGGGCCAACAGCCGCGATGCGCAACTGCTCAGTCGCTACCTCAATCCGAAGGGGTTCTTCCTCGCCGGTGGTGGCAAGCTGGTCAGCAACGAAGGCGACCTGTTGTTCGAGACCAAGAGTGGCGTGCGCTACACCCTGCGCTTCGGCGAGCTCGTTCTTGGTGAAGGCGATGAGGTCACCGCCGGCATCGGCAGCGAAGCGCCGAAGGAAGGTGAAGACCCGAAGAAGAACGCCAACAACCGCTACCTGATGGTGACGGTCGAGTTCGACGAGTCCTTGCTCGAGAAGCCCTCTGGCGTTCGTCTGAGCGCCGACGAACTCAAGAAGCGCAAGGATGCTCGCAGCATGATCGAGTCGATCCAGGCAGCGCTCGCGACCTACGCGACCGCCAACGAAGGCAAGTTGCCGGCAACGCTCGCGGACCTGACGGTCAAGCCAGCGGAAGGCGAGCCACTGCTGGCAGAACTCGCCGCCGATCCGTGGGGCAACCAGTACGAGTTCGTGCCGACCGGCGAGACCTACGTGCTGATCAGTCATGCGGCCGATGGTGCAGCCGGCGGCGAAGGCGCCAACCAGGACGTGCGCAGCGACCAGTTGCCGCTCGAGGACGCGCTGGCCAAGGCGGCGACTGAGTGGACGACTTACGACGGCAAGGTCAAGGCCGGCCAGGAAGAGGCAGAGAACCTGACCAAGCGGTTCGGGCCTTGGTACTACGTGATCGACAAGACGCTGTTCAGCAAGCTCAAGCCGACCCGCGCGGATCTCGTTCAGCCGAAGGCCGAAGAGCCGAAGCCGGGCGACGCACCCAAGTAGGTGCGTCCAGGCGGGCCTCTCCAGCGGGTGCCCCAAGTGGGTACTCCAAGGGGGGGGCAAGCAGGAGCATCCGTTTGGTGGTGACCAGGGGGCTATTGCTTCCCTGGGACGCAGCAGCCGAATCGCATGAGCTGCTGCCGGGTAATTCCGGGTATTGTGCTACGCAATCGGGCGTGCTCCGTATGGAGTCCGCCCCTAGTATCACCCCTCCCATAAGGAAGCCCGCAATGTTGAGACACGCTCTCGCTGCCGCGCTCCTGTTTTCGGTCCCGGTAAGTGTCATCGCCCAGAGCGACGCCACGACCGGATCGCAACAGGACCCACAGGCAGCATACCAAGCGCTTGCGAAGTCGTTTAGCAAGGCCATGTCGGCCTGGCAGGACGAGCTGCAAGCAACGATCAAGAAGGATCGAGCCGCTGGCGAACGCACGCCGCGTTCGGCCTACGCTCCGCCGACCGGAGAGTTCATCTCCACGGCCCAAGAACACGCGAAGGAGTTCGCTGGCAAGGACGCCGCGGTTCCGTTCCTCGGATTCATCCTGAAGAACGCCAGTCGCGAACGCAACGCGGTCAAGTGGGCGGTCAAAACGCTCGCGTCAGACCACGCCGAGAGCAAGGCCATTGGCGACATCGTCGATTACCTGCCCAAGGTCGCGCGCATGGCTGGTCGTCCCGCTGGTTCGTTGCTCAGCGACATTGCTGACAACCACACCGACAAAACGGTGCGGGTGAAAGCTCTGTTGGCACGCGCTCGTCAAAACGGCGCCGCCGACAAGGCCGAGCAAGCCGTCGCGGACCTCGAAGTTGTCATGGAATTGACGACGGACGCGGACCTGCTGGCCGAAGCCAAGGAAGCACTCGCCGAAGTGACCAAGCTCGCTGTTGGCACGGTCGCTCCTGAGATTGATGGTGTGGACGTCGATGGCGTCAAGTTCAAGCTCAGTGACTACCGTGGCAAGGTTGTGCTGCTCGACTTCTGGGGCTTCTGGTGACCACCTTGCCGGGCAATGATCCCGCACGAGCGGTCGCTCGTGGATAAGTGGAAGGACCGTCCTTTTGCTCTGCTGGGTGTCAACAGTGACAACACCAGCACCGACAAGGGAATGGCTCTCTACAAAGAGAAGCAGAAGGAGATGGGTGTCACGTGGCGGAGCTTCCGCAACGAAGGCAACACCCCGACCATCAGTGATGACTGGCGCGTTCGCGGCTGGCCGACGCTCTACTACATCGATCACGAAGGGGTGATCAAGCACAAGAACGTGCGCAATGAAGCGCAGATGGAAAAGGTGCTCGATGAGATGATCACTGCTGCGGAAGCAGCTGCGAAGAAGTAGTCCAACTACGATATCCACGCAAAGACGCCCGCACAGCCATTTGGCTCTGCGGGCGTCCTTGTGTACAGGTGATGGGTGTACGAGTGATGGGTGTACGAGTGATGCGTATACGGCTGATGGGCGCTACTTCGCCGGTAGCGATGGGTCGAACAGTATCTCTGCCACCGTGCGCGTCGGCCGCGCTTGTGCTTCGATCTTCGCATCCAACGTCACCGCAAGTTCGCGAAGCTCAGCGACCATCTGCTTCTGCTTCTTGGCGACGTTCCACTGCTCGCTGACGTCGCGTTCGACGTGGAATAGCTCCTCCGGTTCGAACTTGAGCTTCCACGGCCCGCGCCGGATGCCGTGCAGTTCCCCTCTGCTGGTGTAGTAGAGGAACTGTGCCATCTTGGACTTTGCGCCTGCGGTTGCGAACAGCAGCTCCTGAATATCGTGGCCATCGATCTTGCGGTCTTTGGCCAGCTCGCCGCCACACAGCTTCGCCAGCGTCGGCAACAGGTCCATCGTCGTCGCAACCTCACGACTCACCTGACCTTTCGGGATGCGCGCCGGCCACTTCGCGACGAATGGCACGCGTTGCCCGCCCTCCCAGTTGCTGCCCTTGCCACCGCGCAGCAAGCCGGCACTGCCACCATTCAGCTTGAACGGCAACCACGGTCCATTGTCGCTCATGAAGATCACCAGGGTGTTGTCGCTGAGGCCAAGGCGATCGAGCGTCTTGGTGATCTGGCCGACGCTCCAGTCGATCTCCTCGATGACGTCGCCGTAGAGGCCGCGCGGACTGGTGCCCTCGAAGTCTTGCGATGCGTACAGCGGAATGTGCGGCATCGAATGCGGCACATAGGCGAAGAACGGTTGGTCCTTGTGACGCTCGATGAAGTCGACGGTCGCTTCGGTGTAGCGCTTGGTCAATAACCGTTGGTCCGGTTCCCACTCGACAACCTTGTTGCCGTTCATGAAAGGCAGGCGGAACTTGTACTTGTTCTTCTTCGCCCGGTGGATCTGCGCCATGTCGTTCGAATACGGAACGCCGACGTATTCGTCGAAGCCCTGGTCGAGCGGCAGCAGTCCCGGACGGTGTCCGAGGTGCCACTTGCCAAAGCAGCCCGTCGCATAGCCCTGATCGCGCAGCATGTCGGCGATGGTCACTTCGTCGGTGTGCAGCCCGTAGTCATACTGCGGGAAGATCACGTGCTTGTGCATGCCGACGCGCTTCGGATAGCACCCGGTCAGCAATGCGGCACGCGATGGCGAACACACTGGCGACGCGACGTAGAACTGCGTCAGCTTGGCGCCATCCGCAGCGAGGCGGTCGATGTTGGGGGTGTGGATGGTTGGATGGCCGTTGCACGACAGGTCCCCGAAGCCCTGGTCATCGGTGAAGATGATCACGACGTTGGGCGGGGCCTTCGGAATGGATACGGAAGTGGTCTGGCAACCGACGAGGCCGAGCAGGGTCACGCACGAGGAGAAGAGTCGAGCCATGTTCCCAGCATGTCGTTTGCCTGAGAGCAGCGTGGCCACTTTTTGGTCCCCTGGATCTACTATGTTGCGATGCGAGCGATCACCTTTCGCGGCGTCCGTGATGTCGTGCTGCAAGACGTCGCCGAACCGCAGTTGCGCACTGCTCACGATGCCATCGTGCGCGTGACCCTTGCCGCGGTCTGCGGTTCGGACCTGCACCCATACCTCGGCCGCGAAACCGGGCTCGACGTCGGCACGGTAATGGGCCACGAGTTCGTTGGCGAAGTCGTCGAAGTGGGCAGTGCCGTGCAGTCGCTGCGCGTCGGCGACAGGGTCGTCAGTCCGTTCACGACCAGTTGTGGCGCATGCTTCTACTGCAAGTCCGGCCTGACGGCCCGCTGCATCCACGGCGAACTGTTCGGTTGGGTGCAGGATGGTCGGGGCCTGCACGGAGCG
>CAXBFC010000232.1:0-12569 GCA_963974725.1 uncultured bacterium
AGCAAGGACAAGTTCCACTCAAACTGCGGCTGGCCCAGCTTTGACGACGAAATCGACGGTGCCGTCGAGCGTCATGAAGACAACTCGATTGCCCTCATGCCGCGCGTGGAGATCGTCTGCAGCAACTGCAAGGGCCACTTGGGCCACGTCTTCGCGGGCGAGCGCTACACCGAGAAGAACACGCGACACTGCGTCAACTCGATCTCGATGAAGTTCGTGCCGGCCGGCGAGACGCCGCCGCCGATGTTGATCGTGAAGCCGAAGTAGGGCTGCAACTACTGTTGGCTGTGCAGCACTTCGTACTGCACCGGCCGGATTCGCGAGAGCTGTGTTTCGGCATCAAGAAGTTGTTCTCGCGTCACCTGGCTGTCGATCTGTAGTTGGGCGACCTTGATGGCAAGCTGCCAGTTCTTGGTGCCCTGTTCTGCTGCCTTGGCATGCTCGGCGGCCAGTCGGTCCAGGGTTTCCTGGATGCTGTTATGGCGAGCGTGTGCCCGCTGAAGAGCCAACTCACTGTTCGGCAGTTGCTCCAGGATGATCGTCAACATGCTCTGCATGTCGGTTGCCAACTCGGAGCGTTCGGCGATGCTGTTGCGGATTTGGTCGAGCCGCTTGTTGAGCAAGTCGATCTTGGCCGTCAGCTTCTTGTCCTCTTCCGGGTTGACGGCCTTGGCGCGATCTCGGGCCAGAATCTTTAGCTCCTGGCGAATCGTGTCGCGTTCGCGAGTGGCTTTCTGGATCTGTTGCCGCAGCTCGTCTCGGTTGGCCACGTTTTGCTCGCGCGTCTTGGCGAGGTAGTTCCAGACGTGTTGCTCGGTCGTGACCGCCAGTTTGGCGTCGATCAGCTGGTCGGAGAGTTCCGCAATCTGCTTGCTGATCGCGGCTTGCCGTTGGCTCGCCTGTTCTAGATGTGCGTTCATCTCAAGCAGGTTGGTGCTGATGTTGAAGTGCCGGTTGCGCAGTTCGTCCCGTCGCTTGCTCAGACGCATCAGCGGGGACTCATACATCATGTCGTCGAGCCGTGTTTGTAGGTGCTTGACAAGTGCGTTGGTTGCTAGCTTGCGCCGCTTTTCATCCCACGGGTCGGCAATCAACAACTCACAGGCAATGTGAAACTGGAACGTGCCCGTGCCGTGCGTTGCCCGATGGTTGGCATCGGCAGATTGGATGCCCTGAAACTGGTCACCGAATGCCTTGGTGAGGTTGCTTGTGGCTCCGGGTTCCCAGATCAGAGCCTCCAGCAGCCCTTGGTTGGGCTCAATGTCGGTCGGGCCGCAGCGCACGATCAGGACCGTGTTCAAAGTCTGCTGTTGTGTCGTCGCAATGTCGGTTGCGATCGATAGGGCCAATACAGTCGCTGCGGCTTGCAGCCGCCAGCTGCGGGTTGGGTTGCTCATCGGATCTTGTTGGTGGTTGGGCGCGTAGGGTTTGAGGGTGGGCTGATGTGCATGGCAATCAGTGCGTTGGCGCGCGCGTTGGCCAGCTCATAGCGGAGCTGTTGGTTGCTGTTGTTTACCGAGGGCAGTGGTGTCGGGAGTGGTGTCGGCAGCGGTGCCGCGAGGTCTGCTAGCAAGCGGTCGACACGAATGCTGAGTGCATCGAGATCCGCGTGCAGGTCACCATCAACGCTCGTGGTTGCGCCGGCAGCGACGGGCGTGTTGACCAGTGTGCTGATGCCGAGCCCAATGAGCGCCAACGCAGCCGCAACCACCACTGCCCTTCTGCGGCGACGCTGCAGGCGTTGCTGCAGGCCGGCGCTGGTGATCGGTCGGCCGGGAGGTGGTGGGCATGTCTGGTCGGCTGCATGCAACTGCTGCAGAACGTCGAACTCCGTCTCCGGGATGCCGCTGCCTGTCGACGTGTCGCTCATTGCTCGCCTCCGACCATCAGTAAGCTACGCAGTCGACGGCGGGCGCGAGTCAATCGGGTGTCGACCGCGGCACGCGAGCAACTGAGCAGTTCCGCGATGTGTTCGACGTCGCGCTGTTCGAGGTAGCGCAGCACCAAGACCTCGCGGTCTTTGTGTCCGAGCTTGCGCATCGCGAGTTTGGTGCGGTCCAATTGTTCGTGCTCTGACGAGTCGGTGGGCTCGGTCGCGGCGGCGGGTTCGGTGCCGAGGAACACCGAGAACAGACGTCGCCGCAGCTTGGCCGAGCGCGCGTGGTTCTTGGCCTTGCTGAGAGCGATCCGCGTCAGCCAGGTCGTCATTTTGGCGTCGCCGCGGAACTGCTGCCGGTGCCGGAACGCGGCCAGCAGCGCGTCCTGCACTACGTCGTCGATATCGTGCGCCGAGGCATTCCAGCCGAGCAGGCGGTGCACGAGTCGTCGCAGGCGCGGCGCTTCGGCGCACAGCGCATCGTCGCGCGGCAGGGCGCGATCGGCGGCAGCATCCGCTGGCAGGCGGTTGGCATTGGTCCAGACGGAGACGAACTCGATCACAACCACATTGGACTCGTGAGCTGGTGGGTTTCTGACAGCTGTTTTCGCGCCGCCATCGAAGATCTGGTCGCCACCACCGGCGAGGCGGTTCGCGGCCTACAGAATCAGGCCAACGGGCAAGCTGGTGTCGAACGAGTTTGGTGACAACGCTCCCCACACGAAGAACAGCTCCTGACCAGACAGGCTGATGCTCGGTGGGATCTGCAGTTCGGTCTTCTCGGGGTGGCCTTCGAAGTTGTTGGTCGGGTTGGGCCGGGTAAATACGTCGAGGATCACGTACGGACCGAACGGGCTGCCGAGCGATGCCGCGGAAATCGCCAGGCTCACCTGCGGGTTGCCAGGCGGCGGCCAACCAGTCATCCAGGTCGTTGCGAACTCCTGATTGCTGACGCGGTCGAAGACCCGCCAGGCACTGGCACTCAATTGGTTCTGCGTGCCGAGTGGCAGGGCTTGCTGGGGCGTGCCGAGCATCAGCGGCAGGTTGATGGGGCTTGGCGACACGGCGCTGCCGGGATCGAGGGCGCAGATGCCGTCGATGTCATCCGAGCCGAGTCCAAGACCGAGTTCGCTACTGATCGGCGTGCCGCCGGGCAGTCGGTAGATCGAGTTCGTGCCGCTGCCCAGAACCTGGAACAGCAACGGATCGCGCGGTCCGCTCGGCGGTGGCAACAGGATGCTGGTGGAGAACAGCGCGAAGCCATTGGCGAGATCGATGGCGATCGCGTCGATGTCTTCGGCCGAGGTCACGCCGAAGTCCGCCGGCGTGTAGGCGACAACCGGCGGCGTCCACGCCATCGATGCGGGCAACCAGGTCGTCGAAAACACCGTCGCGCCGGAGCGCAGCGCTGGCGTGGATGTCCACGCCATGGGAATCGATGTCTTGGTGGCGTCCGAAACGCTGAAGTAGACCGTCGGTGGTGGCAGCAGCGCGGCGAGCTGCGGATTTTCGAGGTAGAGCAAGCCGATGTAGATGTCGTGCGCATCGATGTTGCCAGCCGTGGCCCCGAACGCCGGATTGAGTTCGATCGCGTCTTGCGCGCGGAACGGCACACCGACGATCGCTGGCGGCAGCGCGCTGCCCGGAATCACGTAGGCGATGGTGTCGGCAGCGACCCCGCCGGGGGCGCCGGCTTCGGCGGCGATCAGCGAGCCCGGTTCTCCGGTTGTCGCTGGTGAGACACTGGCAGTGATCGCAGCCCATCGGTTCGGGTCAACGCTAGCGACGCCAAGGAGGTCGCTGACCACCCAGTCGTAGCCAATCGAAAGCCCGTCGACGTCGACCGCGGCCCCGCCCAGAAATGTTGCGAAGTCCGGGGTCACGAAGCCCGGTGGCGGCGCCGGTGGTTGGTAGCTGTCGAAGCCGCTGTTGGAGAACAGCATCTTGCCCGCCGTCAGCCCTGGCACCAGCGTCGCTGGGTCGACCGAGAAGCCGTGCGGCAACGCCACCAGTGGTCCGCCACTTTGGGCGGCGAGGGTCGCGGGCATCAGCAACAGGGATAGGCACAGAGAGCGCATGACGAGTTCCTAGCGGTTTCGGGCCGCTTGCAGTTCCTTCAACAGGTTAGCACGCAGGGTTCGGTAGTCGGGGTTTTCGGGCGCCAGCGAGATGGTGAGATCGAGCAGCCACAGGCGCAGTCGGCCGAGCGCATCGGCGTTGAGCGTGTTGTCGCCGAGCATCAGCGCCAGATTGCTGATGGAGCGCGGGTTGCGCGGGTCGGCTCGCATGCCGTGTAGCAGCGGCGCGAGCGCGAGGTGCTGCTGGCCGTTGGCCAACATGACCGCGAGCATTCGTTGCCCCTTGGTCTGGCCACGCTTGGGGTTGGTGGTGGTGGTCTGCGCTTCCGATGCCAAGAAGTGTTGCTTGGCAAGTTCGGCAGCGTGTTCCATCGCGACGCGGTTGTCGGCGTGAAGATGCAGCAAGGCGCGGTGCAGTTCGTTGCTGCCTAGCTCGTATTCACGCCAGCCAACATCGCCAATCTGCTTGGCAATGTCGCGTGCGCCAGCGAAGTCGCCGAGTTCGCGCAAAGTCTGTGACAATCCCGACAGGCTGTTTGGCAGCCACGCGCGCAACGCGACCGCGCGTTCGTAGCAACGCTTGGCTTCTGGCAGGTTGTTAAGGCGTAGGTGGGCGAAGCCGAGGTTGGTCCACGGGCCGTGGCGGTCGGGGCGAAGCTCGAGCGAACGCAGACAAAAGGGAATCGCCTTGTCGAACAACTGCAGTTGCAGGTGCGCGACCGCGAGCACGTGTTGCGTTCGCGCCGTGTCGTGGCCATAGATGCCTTCCAGTTCGGCCGCTGCTTGGATCGCGCGGTGCGGATCGGGATTGCGCTTGCCGACGATTGCCAGCAGACGAAGGTCACGTGCCGGCAGATAAGCCTCGGCCTGGCTCAGTAGGGTGTCCGCCGTCTCGCAATCGCGATTGCGCAGCGCATGGAATCCGGCCAGGAAGTAGTCGGCTTCTTGGCTCGGTTCTGGCAGTGCTTCGAGGTCGAGGACGCCACGGCCTTTCATGCCAGGCTTCGCGCTGCGGTAGCGCCGCGCGAGTTCGCGGAGGTAGGCGCTATCGGCAGTCGCGACGATGGCGTCGAAGTCCTGCTGGGCGCGATCCAGGTGGCCAAAGTCGAGCAAGCTCGCCGCGCGCAGCACCCGGATGCCAATGTTGCGTTTGTCGTGGTCGATCAGGTCATCGAGTTCGGCGAGCAACGAGTCCTGCTCCTGGATTGGCACCAGCGGCCGCATGTCGGGCCAACCCTCGATGCAGATGTCGGCGGGCAGCCGGCGATGTTGTTCGGCGTAGACTTCGTTGGCGGCGTGGACTTGTTGGCTGCGCCATGCGGGCAAGCCGATGCCGCCGATCAGCACGGCTGCTACCGTTGCCGTGACGGCGATGGCCCGAGCTGGCCGTCGTGCGATCCGGCGCCAGGCGCGTTGGCTGCGGCCGATGGCGCGCGCCGTCACCGGCGCATGATCCAAGAACGCATGCAGGTCCGAGACCAACGCCTGCATGGTGGCGTAGCGGCGCTGTGGGGTGCGTTCGAGTCCCTTGTCGAGAATCGCTTGCAGATCGCGCGGCAGGCCGCGGCACAGCTTGAAGGCCGGAATCGGCTCGTCTCGTTGCAGCGCGACCAGCACGGTTTGCAAGTCGCCGTCGTGCGGTGGTCGCAACGTCAGCAGGTGGTAGAGCGTCGCCGTCAGTCCGTAGATGTCGAGCGCCGGGCGCGGGTCGGTCTGGCCGGCTGCCTGCTCGGGAGCCATGTAGCATGGCGTGCCGAGCACCGTTTGCGTGCGCGTGATGCTGGCGTCGCCGGTGCGGGTGGCAATGCCGAAGTCGAGCAAGACGGCGTCGCCATTGGTGCGCACGAACGCGTTGCCGGGTTTGACGTCGCGGTGGCAGACCTCGTCCGCGTGCGCCGTCTGCAGCCCTTCGCCGAGTTGGGCAATCCAGCGAACGGCTTGCCGCAGCCAGCTGCTTTCGAGTTGTGCGTCTGGCAGCAGTTGGCGCAGCCAGTCGATGTTGCTGAACCGTGCGCTCGATGGTCCGTCGGGCATCGCCGCTTGCGCTGCTTGCAGCACCGTGGCAAGCGACGCGCCGCGCAGTAGTTCGGTGACCAGATACGAAGTGCCATCGTCGGCTTGGCCCTGGTCGTAGATGCGCACGATGTGCGGGTGTTCGTAGCCGGCCAATACGATCGCTTCGCGATGGAATCGGGCTTCCGAATCGGAGCCGGTGAACAAACCCCGGTGCAGCAGTTTGACGGCGACGTCGCGGTGCAGTCGTTGGTCGACGGCTTGCCAGACCGTGCCGGCGGCACCGCTGCCGACGGCGGAGACCAGCTGGTAGCGATCGGCGAGCAGTTTGCCTTGGGGGGTGGCTTCGACGTCGCGGCGATTCAGATCGGGCAGTTCGTGGCGCAGGCCGAGAGCTGCGGCGACGTCGGGGATGCATTCCGGACGTTCGCGGCAGAGTGCCTCGAGGTCGACGCGCTCCCCGGCCTCGATGCGTTCGAGCGCGGCGGCGAGGAAACCGGCGACGGTATCTTCATCCGGCCTGCCTTGATCTGGCCGGTCTTCCTTTGGGTGGCTCACAGCTCGTCTCCACCGGGATCGACGCCACGTTGGCGCAGTCGCAACAGCAGTTTGGCCTGCACCAGATGGAAGGCCTTGCGTGCCGCGTCAGGAGTCTGCCAGCCGAGTCGGTCGGCGAGCTCGCCGAACTCGAGCCCGTCTTCGAGTCGCATTGTCAGTAGGGCGCGGTCGCGGTCGTGGAAGCCAGCGAGCACTTCGCGATAGATCGCGAGTTGCTCCTCGTTGCCGGCGAGCGTTGCCGGGCCACGCTGATCGGCATGCACACCGGCAGTAGTGGGGCCGACGTCGCCAAGCCGGCGCACGTCGCGGCGGGCGGCCTGGCTGCGACGCACTTGATCGACCAGGCGGTGCTCAACGAGCGTTGCCAGCAATGAGACGAACGCTTCTTCGCGGTCGCCTTCCCAGCGGTCGAGCCCGCGCAGCACTTCCATGAACACTTCCTGCACGATGTCGCCGGTGCTCAGCTGGCGCAGCAGTGCATGTTGCTGCGGCTTCAGGCGCTGCTTCATCTGGCGGTGCACCAGCGCTGCCGTTCGGTCATAGAAGCGAGTGATCAATTCCCCGCGTGCCTGCTGATCCCCGTCGCGCGCGCATTGAAGGAGCTCCGGGAGGCCGTGCATGGCCCCCAGTATCCTCGATGTGACGGGGATTGCGCAGGGGGTGAAGGTGGGAACCGCGATCATTGCACCCGTGACACCGTCGTCAGCGGGTGGCAGCGGAGGGCTTTTATCACTTTCTGGCACGGTTCACCCGGATGGCCCGGGGTGTGGGGGCGCTGTGTGCCGGATCTTGGTCGCGCGCAGGATGGCGTTCTGCAGGCTGACGAACGCGGGCCATCGTTGCCTTCCCGGTCGCGACAGGTTTGCATGGCGGCAATGCACGACGTCGAGATGACCAAGGCCGAAGCAGGCCAACGGCTCGACCGCTACCTGCGCAAGCTGCTGCCGGACACGCCACTCGGGGCGATCTTCAAGATGCTGCGGCGCGGCATCATTCGGGTCGATGGCAAGAAGGCCAAAGAAGCCCTGCGGCTGGTCGAAGGCATGCGCGTCAGCTTGCCGCCGTCGGCGATGCCGCGCAAATCCGCGCAAGGTCCAGAAGGCAAGCCGCCGCGGCCGCCAGGTGCGGCTTTGCTGCAGCCGAAGATTGTGCATCGCGACGACGATCTGTTGGTCGTCGAGAAGCCCGCCGGTCTCGCCGTGCAGCCGGGCAGCGGCCACGATTATCATGTGCTGTCATGGCTGGATGCGCAGCCGTTTGGCACCCGCACGGCAACCTACCGTCCCGCACCGGTGCACCGTCTGGATCGCGGCACCTCGGGTTTGCTGGTCATCGGGCTGTCGCCGGCTGGCTCGCGCGCGTTGGCCGATGCGTTTCGCGAAGATCAGGTGCAGAAGACCTACTGCGCGGTCGTTGAGGGAATACCCAAACCTGCTCAAGGCACCATCGAGGCGCCGTTGTGGTTGCGCGAAACGGCGCGCGCGCACCAACCGAAGGTGCTCGTCGATCCGCGTGGCAAGCACGCCCGCACCGACTACCAGATCCTCGAAGCCGGCCGATCCAGGGCGTTGTTGCAGCTGGCCCTGCACACCGGGCGAACCCACCAGATCCGGGCTCATCTTGGCCATATTGGCCACCCGATAGTAGGGGACCGTCGCTACGGAGCGACGGCATCCAAGGCGAACACCTTCTTGCTGCATGCCTTCGAGCTGACCCTGCCGCATCCAACTAGTGGGAAACGACTAACATTCCAGTCCGCGATTCCCGAGCGCTTTCGCGAAGCAGTGCATCTGCGGTGATGTCTTCGGGCCGCGTTCGGGTTACACCGATTGCTAATGGCTGAGCGTGCGAAGAACGAACGGGTGCGTCTGGATCAGATCACCCGCCGTGACCTGAACTGGTTGCGCTGGGGGCCCTATCTGTCCGAGCGGCAGTGGGGCACCGTGCGCGAGGACTATTCCGACGACGGCAGCTGCTGGGAATACCTGCCCCACGACCATGCTCGCAGCCGTGCCTACCGCTGGGGCGAAGATGGTCTGCTCGGGATGTGCGACCGGCAGGGACGTCTGTGCTTCTCGTTTGCGATCTGGAACGAGAAGGACCCGTTCCTCAAGGAGCGCCTCTACGGCTTGACCGGGCCGCAGGGCAACCACGGCGAAGACGTCAAGGAAGAGTATTTCTACACCGACGCGCTGCCGACCTCGTCGTGGCTGTGCGCGCTCTACAAGTATCCGCAGGCGGAGTTTCCGTACCAGGATCTCGAAGAAGAGAACGCGCGGCGCGGCCGTGAGGAGCGGGAGTACGAGCTCCACGACACCGGGGTGTTCGACGAGAGTCGCTATTTCGACGTCGAGGTGACGTATGCGAAGGCCGACCCCGAAGACGTCTGCGTGTTGTTGACCGTGCACAATCGGGGCCCAGAAGAGGCGCGTTTGCACGTACTGCCGCAGTTGCTGTTTCGCAATACGTGGTCGTGGGGTCGCGATGGCGAAGGCTACTGGCCACGTGGCGTGATCCAAGATCAAGGCAACCGCACCGTGGTCGCCAACGGTGCCGACCTGCCGGCGATGTCGTTGGCGATCGATGACTTCGACGGCGAATACCGTGGCGTCTTGGTCACGGAAAACGACACCAACACCCAGCGGCTCTTTGGGTTTGGCGACAAGGATGCGCGGGTCAAGGATGCGTTCCACGACCATGTGGTCGACGGCAGGGACAACGTGTTGTCTACCACTGGCAAGGGCAGCAAGGCCGCGTTCCACTGTGTGCTGACGGTGCCAGCCAACGGCCAGCGTCAGATCCGGTTGCGCATGGCGCGAACGGTCGCGGCTCGCGATGCGTTTGGCTCGCAGTTCTACGACGTCATTGATGAGCGCCGGGCCGAAGCGAACGACTTCTATGACGAAGTCATCGGCGACCAGGCTGACCTGGAAGCGCGCCGCATTCAGCGACAGGCCTATGCCGGGTTGATCTGGTCGCGGCAGTTCTATTGGTACGACGTGCGCAGCTGGTTGGAAGGAGACCCCGCGCAGCCGACGCCGCCGCGCAAGCGTCGCGATGGCCGCAACGCGGACTTCTCGCACCTCTACAACCGCGACGTCATGTCGATGCCGGACAAGTGGGAATACCCGTGGTACGCCGCTTGGGACCTGGCCTTCCACATGATTCCGTACGCGGCCGTCGACCCGGGCTTCGCCAAGCACCAATTGCTGCTGCTGCTGCGCGAGTGGTACATGGCGCCGAATGGCCAGATTCCAGCCTACGAGTTTGCGTTCCACGACGTCAATCCACCGGTGCATGCCTGGGCGTGCTGGCGCGTCTACAAGATGACCGGTGAGCGCGGCGAGCGCGACACGCTGTTCTTGCAGCGTGCGTTCCACAAGCTGCTGCTGAACTTCACCTGGTGGGTCAATCAAAAGGACGTTTCCGGCCGGCACGTGTTCGGCGGCGGCTTCCTTGGTCTGGATAACATCGGGGTGTTTGACCGCAGCCAGCCACTGCCGACCGGTGGCCATCTCGAGCAGGCGGATGGCACGGCGTGGATGGCGTTCTACTGCGCGACGATGCTCAGCATCTCGCTCGAATTGGCAGGCCACGACAAGTCCTACGAGGACGTTGCCACCAAGTTCTTCGAGCACTGGGCGGCGATCACGCACGCGATCAATACGCTCGGTGGCACGGGTCTGTGGGACGACGAAGACGGCTTCTACTACGACCAGATCCACGAGGGCGATGGTGCAGAGCGCTTGAAGATTCGTTCGCTGGTCGGGTTGTTGCCAATCTGCGCCGTCGAAGTGCTGCCGCTCGGTCGTTTGCAGGATTTGAAGGGGTTCGACAAGCGCATGCATTGGTTCTTGCAGAACCGCAAGGAGCTTGCCGAACGCATCCAGTTCGCCGATGAGGGGCTGCACGCCAAGGCGTTGCTGGCGATTCCGTCGCGCGATCAGCTACAGCGCGTGCTGCGCTACATGCTGGACGAAGACGAGTTCTTGTCGCCTTACGGCATTCGTTCATTGTCCAAGGTGCACGAGAAGGAGCCATTCATCTTCATGCACGACAAGGACGAGTATCGGGTCGACTACACGCCGGCCGAGAGCCAGACACACATGTTTGGTGGCAACAGCAATTGGCGCGGGCCGATTTGGTTCCCGATCAACTACCTGCTGATCGAGGCGCTCGAACGCTATGGCCGCTTCTACGGCGACGAGTTCAAAGTGGAGTGCCCGACGCGTTCTGGCAACTGGATCACGCTGCAAGCTGCCGCCGATGAATTGGCGCACCGCTTGACCAAGCTGTTCGTGCGCGGCGAAGACGGTCGCTGCCCGTTTGCCGGCAGCGACGATCGCTTCCGTGACGATCCGCACTATCGCGATCTGGTTTGGTTCTACGAATACTTCGACGGCGACACCGGTCGCGGTTGTGGCGCGTCACACCAAACCGGCTGGACGGCGTTGGTCGCGCGCTGCTTCCGTCAGCGCACGTAAATCTGCTCGGTCTGGACTTCGTTGCCGCGCAGTAGCAGCGTCTGGTTCACCCGCGGATCGCCGTTGATGAAGATCTCGAGCAGGTAGCTGCCAGCTGCCGTCGGTTCATCCAGCCAGATCAACCCGGGGCCGGGAACGACGTTGGCTGCACTGACCGTGCCCGTGACTTCGCCGCTGGCATTCGGTTTGCGGTTCGTCGTCCATTTGCGCTGCAGGCCGGTTTGACCAATCGGGTTCAGGCTGATGGTGACGTTGCCATGCACCTTGGGATCGAACGGTTGGCCATTGGTTTCGAGCAACTCGAGGCGCAGCGCGCAGGCTTCTTCGAGCGGCACATCTTCCAAGAAGCCGTTGCTGCCGTTGAGCACAAAGATGCGGCGAAACGGTGCCAGTGGCAGCAACTCGCCAGTTGCGGAGGTCGCCACCAACAGGATGCCATACTCGCCAGGCGGCAACGTTGGCAGTGCATAGACACCGTCTTCGGCGGCGGTGCTGCGAGCCCACAACGGTTGGCCAAGTTGCCACGCGGTCTCGCGGTTCTGGTCGTTTATCTGGAACGCATCGACACGCACGTTGGGGATCGGTTGGTTGTCGAGGTTCTTGGCCATCAGCGTGATGCCCGCGGCCGTTGTGGCTGGCGTCAAGAACACGTCGAGTAGCAGGTTGGGTGCGTTCTCGGCGGGAATGGTGATCTGCTTCTTGGTGAACGCTTGCATGCCCGCGGCTTCGATCAGCAAGTCTCCGACGGCTCGGCGCGGCAACGCCAGTTCGGCGACACTGTCCGTCGATTCGCCGCGTTGCTGTGAGCTTTGCTGCACGAAACGCCATCGGAAGGCGTCGATTGGCTTGCGGGTCACGACATCGAACACCGCCAGGGTGACCGTCGCGTCGGGCGCATCTGGATCCGGCGTGTCCGGTTGCGTTTCCGGATCTTCCGCGGGAGGGGGCGGGGCGAGTGTGTCGGGTTCTTCGATCACCTGATCTCGGTCAACCCGTTCGTGATCGACGTTGCCATTCTGGCCGTCCCCGTCCAGTTCGCTGTCGTTGCTTGGCGGCGCGACATCGCTGCCATTGTCCAGCAGTGCCCAATACGCGGCGCCCCCGAGCAGGATAACGGCGAAGACGGCGAGAAGTGCGCGCATGGTTTGGGGGGCGAGTGGCTGGCTCAGGCGTCACCGCGGGGCTGCGGCGTTGCGTTCGTAGTCGGCAGTGTAGATCCGTTCGACCCAGTCCGGAAACGCTAGCACGCCGTGAAACGGTTCGAAATCGTCGAGCACCTGGTCCATGGCTTCCGTGCCGAATGCGGCGAGGTGCCCATTTGGCAAGAACGCCAGCTGTTCGCGTGCCAGCGCGAAGTCGCCGGTGTCATGCAGGGCGATGATCGCCAGCGCCAACCCGGTGCGATCGACGCCGGCGCGGCAGTGCACCATGATCGGGCGTTCGGCCGTGGCCGCGACGTGCCACATGCGCAGCAGTGCCTGGGGACGCGGCGCGCTTTTGGCCGAGATCGGCACCGCGGTGAAGCTCGCGCCGCCGGCTAGGGAGGCCCGTTCGGATTGT
>CAXBFC010000233.1:0-12525 GCA_963974725.1 uncultured bacterium
GTGATCGACTCGACCTCAGCCCGGGCGACCTATACGCGTGGGGCCGAGACCATCACCGCGGAGCTGCACTTCAACGCCTCGGGGATGCTGATCAACTTCCTTTCGGACGATCGCTCACGAGCGTCTGCCGATGGAGGATCCTTCACTCGGATGCGATGGAGCACACCGCTGAAGGAACCGCGTACCTTCGGCCCACTGCGGCTTGCCTCTCATGGCCAAGCGCTATGGCACGAACCGGATGGATCAGAATACGTCTACATCGAGATGAACCTGATCGATGTGGCCTACAACCCAGCCGCTTGGTGACGATCACATCAGGACGCAATCGATGCTGCTCGCGATCACTCTCCAGCTCGTCTTGCCACTGATCCTCGTGGCTTCGCTGCGGTTCCTACCCGCTCGTGGAGTCATGGATCTTGTCGTACGCGCGGTTGGAACGGCCGCGGTCGTGTTGGCGCTGTACCTCGCTGCACTCTGGACCGTGCTGCCTGGATGGCTGCCCTGGATGTACGCGCTGGCCTGGCTTTGGAGTGTCGTCGCCCAAACCCGGAGGCTCGCTACGCGTCCGCAAGAAGCAGGGCGCAGATTGGTCCCTGCCTGGGTTAGCAAATCGACCTTCTTGGCACTGACTCTCGTTGGCTTGTCTCTGTCAATCATCGCGCTGCGCGGGCGCGGGCTGCCAGACGTCGACACGGTCGACATTCGGCTGCCCTTTCAAGAAGGTCGTTTCCTTGTCGTGAATGGCGGATCCACCGAACTGATCAACGCACACATGAAGACGCTGGACGACAGCGTGGCTCGCTTCCACGCTTTTCGCGGACAATCCTACGGCGTCGACCTGGTCCGCGTAAACCGTTGGCGTCTGCGTGCGGATGGCTTGCTGCCAAGCGACCCGGCTAGATACGTCATCTATGGCACCAAGGTCTTCGCGCCTTGCACCGGCGTCGTAGTATCCGCTCGCGGGGACCGCCCCGACATGCCCGTGCCACAGATGGATCTGGAGGTCTTCGAAGGCAACCACGTCTTGATCCGTTGCGACGATTTTGAACTCTTGCTAGCTCACTTTCAGCCGGGCACCGTCACCGCGAAGACGGGCGATCTGGTTCAGTCAGGTGACCTGCTGGGACTCGTTGGCAACTCGGGCCGCACGGGCGAACCGCACCTGCATTGCAGCGCACAGCGCACGGGCTCATCGAGCGAGCCATACTCTGGGGATCCTCTGTTCCTGACGATCAACGGACACGTGCCAGCAAGGAACGACTACATCGATGCTGTGCCTCACGACTGACTGGGCGGTTTGCCAGGAACGCTCGTGTTGACGCAGTGCTACACGTTGCTGTTCTTGGGCGTCAACCAAACTGCTGGCAGGACTTGGCAACGGCCAGCACATTGGTCTACTTCCGTGGCTCGGGTTCGTGCGACCCGATTCACTGCGACCAGACGACGTCGGGCACGCTCGCGCATTCCTCGGGCTCGCGCCCGTTGGCGCCCGACTCACTGGAACCAGTTGATATCCAGGTCGTTCGACAGAATGAAGCCATACGAATTCGACGTCGGCGAGTAGACCAACCACTGGAACGCCAGCGTCGCACCGCTCGGGATCGAACACGGGATCGGGATGTTGGCCGTGCCGAACCCCGTGGCGTCAAGCGGCGCAGAACGGAAGTTGATCCACGGCAAGCCAGCAAACAGCAGGCATCCTGGAGCACCCGGCACCGTTGTTGTCGTCAGCACGTTGCTGAAGACGAGCAGACCGAAACTATTGCTGAGGCCGCCGCTGACCGTGATCTCGAAATCGACGTTGCCAGCGGTCGGATTGCCGCCGGCGGTTCCGATCATCGGCATCTCGCCGAGCGGGCCAGGGCAAGGTGAACCAAACGGCGTCAGGTTGGCGACAATGGGCTCGAAGAAGCGCGCGCGGATGTCATCCGAAGCAGCACCAGTCGGCCCGGTCTCGCCGTTCCAAACGATCAGGGCCGTGTTGGCTTCGCGGAAACCTGGCACGCCCGACCTGTAGGACGGACGCGACGACACCGCGATGTTGGATTGGAACGGGCCGTTCAGCACGTCTACGGGCCGATGGTTGGTGGTGACAGTGCCGTTGAGCAGCACGCGGGCGGCGTAGACATTGACCGAGAACTGCGCCGGCGGGATGATCTCGCCATAGGCAATCGTGAACTCGCAGAAGCCGGCGCCCACAGCAGGCATGCCTTCGTAGTTGGCGGTGTTGCGCACCGGAAAGGGCGCGCCGAGTGTCCCGTTGAGATCGAACATCTGCGCGTAGACGTCGCCTTCGTCCTCCCAGGCAATGCAGTATTGACGATCGTTGCTGGAAGACCAGTCCGACGTCCGGCAGGCGATGTCGGGAGTGACCTCGTCATCAAGCAGGCCGCCGGCGAAGACCGACAGCGGTTGCTGCACGATGGTCAGCACCGGGGAGACCACACTCCATACGAATGACGCAGTGCGAACGTCCATGTCACCTGGAGCACCAGGGTAGAACCGTTCCCAAACCGCACGCTGCGCATCGAAGTCATTGCCACCAGCCACAAACTTCGTGCTGCTCCGAGGAAGGCGAATGCTTCGGATGTAGCCACTCGAGACCGAGGTGAGCACGGTTTCGTTCGTGACCGCGGCGACGGCGCCCGTCGAGTAGTAGTGATAGCGCCTGAGCATCAACCGCTGCGGCTGGGTGGCGCCAACGAGCGTGCGGTCCCAGGCGACAATCATGCCGTACGGGCCTGATACCGAAGGACGATGATCTGCCTCACCGGGAGCCGGATTGCTGACCGCGAAGGCGGCAGTGATGAAAGCCCCGGTATATGCATTCACCAGCCGCGCGTAGATCCTACCGCTCTTTTCCCATACCACCTTGAATGCATTCGCGCCGAAGGCGATCGCCGCTGCGACAGCTGGATTCACGTTGACCCCGCTGGGAGTGAGGAAGATCACGCCACCGAGAGCAGTACCGTCGCTGGCGAAACGCTGTGCTCTGATGCCGAAGCTCGTCGTGCTGAAACGGCGCTGCCAGACGACCATGTAGGTGTCGAACTTCGGGTGGTAGGCGACCTCGGGATTGCGGTCTTCCCAGGTAGGCCCCCCCGGATTGAAGACCGGACCGACCGCCGGATCGACGACGATCGGATAGGTCGCGCGATCTACGAACCGCGCCGGCACCGTCAGCTCAAGGCGGCCGTGTCCGTCATAGCTTGTCAGCACTGCGACGCGCAGCCCCCCCCGATCGAACGCGATCGCCTCACCATAACGGATCACGCGCGCCCCTTCGTAGACGAACTCGAGTGCCTGATGACGCGGCTCGACAGCCGGCGCCGAAACGTTGCCGGTCACGGCCATGGACAGCACGAGGTCCCCCATGCCGCGGGGACGCTGCGCGATGTGGAACGACTGTTCGTAGCCGTTCGACTTGACCTCGTAGGTTTCGACCAGTTCGTCGCGCTGATAGCGCACGCAGTGTTCGGCCAACTCCGGCAAAACGGCCGCCTCGACCACGGCGGCACTGCCGGCGCGGCGACTGCCGAGATACCGCAACTCAAAGCTGGGCTCTTCGCCGTCGGCCGTGATCGGCGGCGTCGCGAGCATGACGCCTGCGGCATCGAACTCCGCGCGATACTGACCGCCGTCGGCGTGCACGCAACCCGCAGTGTCCTGGTAGGCACCGAACGGCATACCACCATCAGGGCTCGCCGGAACCGCCTTCATTTGCTCGATATCAGGTGCTCGCGCGAGTTCCTGGCCCGACAGCAGCGGAGTCATGGTCACGATACACGGAGTCAGAAGAAGACCGGAGAGATAGCGATTCATCATTTCGTCCTTGGCAGTGGAAGCCGATGCGAGAACTGCCCGGCCACCAAGGGAAATGACGCCGCGCGCCATGTGTGTCGCGAATTGTCTGGGTCTTCGAGCAACCAGCTCGCGCGACGGCGAATACGAGTCCGCAACGACATCGCACCGAGCTCCGAGCGACGGACTTCACGGCCCACGTTCCTCAAGTCTCATGCTGGCGTCATCGCTGGCGCGGACTTCTTGACGGTCGACGTCTGCACGAAGCGCGGGCTCGTTACGCACGACGTCTTCATCGTGATCCACCACGCAGCACCCGCTCAGTCGAATCAGTTCCTGCGGGTCGCTGCCAGGAATCGGTTGCCAACCAGATGCACAATCTGGCAAGCGATCTGGCGACGGGCCTGGTCACCCCGATCGGCTCAATGCTCGGTGGCAACATGCAGAAGCCCAGCGGGCTTGCATACTGCGAAAGCGTCGCTAGCTCCGTTACACACTCGACCAAATAGACCTTACATCTCCATGTTCCGACAGCTGGCGGCCTGCTCAGAACACGGAAACTGATGGGGACGGCGTCATCGGCGCAAGGTCAAGATGTTGTTTCTGTGCCTGGCACCGTACTGGCGCCCACAGTGCCGCGGCGTCGCCAGTCGTCTACTGGATCAACGTGCGCGTCACGTTCGAAAGCCTGCTCTCTGCTGTCAGGTTCGGCTGCGCGCCCCAGAACGCTGACTGGTACCACACCGGTAGGCCGATCAGGGTAACGTCGTTGGGCACCAGCTGAGAGATCGTACTCTTCGTGGCTCCAGTGCCACGCAGGGCCAAGTTCATCGGGTAGTAGAGGACGAGGCTCAGGTCGATGCCCAGATCGCCCATCGACAGCAACGGGGTGCGGGGGATCAGCGGTGCGCCAATGAAGGTCGTGTACCACTCGATGCCGACGCCGTACTGCGGCTGCGAGTAGTGGTCGATGTTCAACACGGTATTGATCTGGACCGTTCTAGGCGCGTCGATCTGACGGTGCAGGTTGGCGAAGATCGACGGCTGCGACTGGGTCCATTCCGCGGTCAGCGCGTCGAGGTCGCCATCGCGATCCAGGTCTCCCAGGCAGATCGCATTGCTGGCGCGCGTGGTGCCAGTGATGCGTGAGTCGTTGCCGTTGCCGAGGAACGTGCGGGTGAACACCGGTGGCGTCGCGCCATTGTTGACGTAGACCTCTTCGTTGTCTTGCGCTGGCATGCCGACGCCCTGACGGTTGCTTGCGAACACAAGGTCCGGGTCGCCATCGAGGTCAACGTCGCCGACTGCAACATCGTGGTTGAAACCGCCGTTGCTGGCGAGCACGGTCGCCGGCGCCAGTGCCCAGCCCGCGCCGCCCGTGTTGAGCGCGACGAGGCTACCGGGCGCATTCGCGGCGACGAGATCGAGGTCGCCATCACCCTCGAAATCCGCGAGTTCGATGCCGTAGGTGAACTCATTGCCCAGGCCGATCGAGTAGATGCGCGACGCATCGTTCGTGAACGCACCAACCCCGTTGTTGAGGTAGACGAGGTTCTGGCCGGGGACTGCGAAGGGACCGCTGCTGAACGTGCGGTTGCCGAGCACCAGGTCCAGGTCGCCGTCGCCATCGAGGTCGCCAAACGCGAGATCTTCGGTAAACAGGACCATGGCGGGCAGGTTCGTGGCGGTGATGTTGGTGAACGTCAACAGCCCCCCAATGATGCCGTCATTTCGGAAGAGCTGACTCTGGCCGCCGACCCAGGCGCCGCCCGCCACGTGCGAAACCGTGCCGAAGACCAGGTCAAGGTCGCCGTCGCCGTCGATGTCGGCCGAGTCGATGCTCGTAGTCGTCTCGTTGACGGGGGTCAGGTTCGTCGGGATGGTCGTGAACACACCCAAGCCGTTGTTGAGGTAGATCACCTGCGTGCGCGACCGGAAGCCAACGACCACATCGAGGTCCGAGTCGCCGTCGAGGTCGGCGAGATGCACGGCGTCGGCAGCACCTTGCCACGGGAAGCTGGCGCCGGTTACACGCGTGGCAGACTCCATGCGGAACGCGCCATAGGCCTCATTGCTGTCGAACACCGCGCCCGGCGCTGCGTGTGCATTGACGTAGATCAGGAAGCTGGCGCCGCCGACGACGAAGTCCTGGTCGCCGTCGCCGTCGATGTCGCCGATGTCGCAGTCGCGCCCGCCGAGCTGGCCCGGTTGCCCGGTAACGGACAGGCCATTGAGCTGGGTGCTGTCGGTCAGTTGCACGAGGTTCTGTGCCTGCAGTGCGAGAGTAGAGAAGGCAATGGTCGTGACCATTGCCCAACGGTTAGTTGGGAGTGTCATCATGAGTCTTAGCAAGTCGAGAGGGCGCCTATTCGCCCCTCTTGAGGGTCCTGGGGCGAACTCGCGATCACGCGGAATCTCGAATTCTTGGCGCGGCGTGTGACTCGCCGCTGCGATTACGATGCATCGGGCCCGCGATGTGCCTTACTCACGGCTCACGGCTCACGGCTCACGGCTCACGGCTCACGGCACGGCAGCGCCGGGCGTGTTGCGGCAAGTGATCCGGCGATGTGTCGCCGGTGACCCGAAGTCGACATCCAGCTGGCCGAGCAGCGCTGCTGTGCGAGTTCGCAGTTGCGCACATCCCGCTCTAACCCAAAGCAGGCGTTGCCAACCCAACCTGAGCCAGGACCTCCGAGCGGTGCTCGCCAGCACGGTATTGCCCGCATGTTCCCGGCGTATTCCGAACTCTTAGCCACTTCACACCCCCTCCCAAAAACCAGGCACGCCTCGCACAGCTAGGTGCAGGGCACTGAGTTCGCCTGGCAACGCCGAATCGGCACGCCGCGCAACCGCCATGAACTCGATGGTGAGCACTACGGCAGTCGTTGATGGAGCGACTTGGCAGCAGGACCGACATCGCGCCGAACCCCAACCGCAAGTTGATGGCGCTGGTCGCGCTTGCTTGGGGGCTAGCCGGGAATGGTCGTGTAGAGCAGCGCCCGGCACGCGACCAGATCCTCGTCGCTCAGATCGGCGAACGCGGGGCTCAAGCGGCCGCGGAACTCTGCCGTGAGTTCGAAGTGTTGGATCGGCTCCATTGTGACTTCGAAGCCATAGCGGCGGAATCGTTCCGCCACCTGCGTCGGCCGCTCGCGATTGCAGCCGTACACGAGGGGCTCCTCCGTGTCGAGCGTCAGGAAGTCAAGCACGCCGCAGTTCGCATCGCGGTAGTGACGGTGATCAGTCCCGTCGATGGCATGCACGCTGATACTGCCCGGCTTGCTGATGCGAACCAGCTCGGTGAGCAGGCCATCGAGATCGGCCACGTGCTCGAGAAAGGAGTTGCTGTAGACAAGGTCGCATCCCTGATCCGGCAGACCGGTTGCACCGGCGGAGCGCTGTTCATACCAGAGTTGGTCGGACGGAACACCGCGGGCGTCACCATGGCAGAGCTGATGGAGATCGAGACCGGCTAGGTTGCTTTCGATCTGTTCGTGAGGTGGCAGCAACTCGGGGTGGATCAGCCCGGCGCGCAGCGCTACCGCGCAGTCGTAGAGGCCGCGGGCGGCGGCCGGCATCGAGACGAGTTCCTCAAGATCGATCCCGCCACAACGAGCAGCGCCACCGGCGAGAAGGGTGAGCATCCCGGCGAGGGGATTCATGCCGCCACAACCCAACTCAAGGCAGTTTGCGCCTCGCAAGCGCTCGAGGCTATAACGCGGGTGGCCTTGGATTTGCTCAAGCAGCAAGCCCGCCCGCAGGACACCGAATCGGTTTTCGCCGCCTGTGGCCCGGATCGCCAACTCTTGGATCAGCCAGCCAGCTCGGCTGACGTCCACATCGCAAGAGATCGCTGTGCTGGGTTCGTGCGGGCTAGCCAGGCGCCGGAGCAGTTCCCGCACCAACTCGTTTGTCGAGTGCTCACCGAGACGGCCGTCGCCAGAACCGAGATCCGTGATCGTGCCAGGGCCCAACTTACGTGGCGAACTCGACGGGAGAGGGTTGGAGGACTGGTCTGCCATCGCCTGCATTGTGGACGTTGGCGCGACGCAACGGGAGAGGTGTATTGGTGCAATCCTCGGTGCCTCAACTTTCGCTCTCAACGAATCGCAATGACAGGGCTTGCACCACGCTTGCGCCGAAACCCATCTGATCGCGGTGTCCCAAAGGCGGCCAGCGCAAGGTCGCCCGCAAAGGGTCCGCGCCCGATGCACGCAGATTGCATGATCCAAGCAGACCGCTCCCGAACGTCGGGCTGCAGCTTCAAGTGTTTCCCTGTTGCCGTTTGCAGCGTGGAATCAGAACTGCACGCCGACCGAAACCACCGCCTGGTGGATCCATGAGAACGTGAACACTTCGTCGTTGTCGGCACCGCCTTCAATCGTGCGGTAGCCAAAGCCGAGATCGAGGTGGTCGCCCAACGCTCGTCGCAACTGCAGGGTCGCGTCGGTTGCGCGGCCCTGCGGCGCCCACGCGGCATCGACATCCAGCAACATGCGCCAATCGTCGGCGAAACGCCATTCGACGGCCGTATGCAGCAGGGGCACGAAGCCGAGATCCGTCTTGCGAGCGCGCCTGCCGCCCTGACGCAACTCGATCTCGGCGTCGCGGATCTTGCCGGTCAGGCCGACCTGCCAACTCCAGTCCTTACTTTCGTGCAGCAGGTATCGCCACGTCAGCCGGTAGGAGTCGAATCGATAGCTGGCGCCGGTCGACACGCCGGCTGCGAAGGTCTCGTCGGCGAACAACACGGGCTCGGACAAGACGTCGTCGCCAGAAATCGACAGCGGTGCTACGAGCGCTCGCCATTCGTGACGGGCCGTCGGGCGCCAACCCAGGTAGATGCGACCGGCAGGAATCGGCCCGGTGCCGGTGGTGTCGTCGAGTGATAGGCGCGTGCCGCCGTCGCCCGGTACCGCGACGTCATTACGCGAAAACCAGGTAGCCCCACCCTCGAACTGGGCAGACCAAGGCCTTTGCGGGGTCGGTCCGACACACGCGCTTGCCAGCAGCAGCCCGAAGGCCAGAGGTTTGAGTTGTCTCATCGAGGACCGTGGGGACGAACGCGGCCGGGCTTCGCCGGCTCCGGCACGATCAAGATCTTCGCCGTGTATCTCGATACGGATGCAGTGCGATCGCGAGGAATGATCCCGTCTGGATGTGGGTTTGCGCGCGCCGCGTTTGCAGCCATAGCACGACGCTGACCGCGATGAGCATCGCGCAAGCAACGGCCACGACTCGCCCACCCCGCATTCGCCAGTCTGGTCGTGGCGGGTTGTTCACCGGCTCGATGCCCGTTCTCGGCCGCCATGGATCTCGCGGGCACAACCCGCCCAAGCATCGGCACCAACTGGGATCTAACCACGACCGGCATCGATCCCATCTCGCCGATCGCGATCACCGACTTCGGTGCCCGGAAACCAGTCGCTAGCTCTGACGCTCGCGAACCCGTCCAACATCGTCCTCAGCAACGGCGTCGAAGGCACCCTCGGCGAGTTTTGATCGCTGACGCCCGACCGCTCCGTAGTGTCATGGTGCCGGGGCTCTTGCATGTACGGCCAATTGTGCGAGACCAAGCAGACGCTCAAGCTGGCAGCAGCGACGACGCGTTGGATCTGGCCCTGGAGCAGACTCCGGCGGAGCAAAGACGAGTCGTGAAGATGTTACTTCTGTGCCTGGCACGGTACGCGCGGCTACTTGGCAAACGCTAAGAACGCCAATATTGCCGGTCCGTAGTCCCCCCATAGCTCTGTCGCGTCCATCGCTTCATCGCCAGGTCGCAGTTCGAAGGCGACAATCGGAATGCCGAGGTCGATGCCGGCGTAGCTACCGAGTGATCCCGGCATGCTGCCGAGCCGTCGCAACGGCAGCGGACACGCGTCGGCCATTGCCGCAGCGATGGCGCGCGCGGGACCATCCCAATCGACGCAGGCAACGGGCTGGTGAATCGACACGATACGGGCAGGTGGATGACGGGCGAGTAGTTCAGCGAGCGCCCGAGACTCGGGTTCACTCAAACCCGCGACGCCGTGTCGACGCCGCTCTTGACGGTTCTTCGCTGGGAAGTTGCGGTTGAGGTCTACGCCGTTCGAGTTGAGTCGCTGCCGCTTCGCATATCCATCGGGGTTGACGATCGGCACTGAGATTAGCGTCCGGCCATCGAGAAGTTCCGGATGCGCGGTGAGGTGTTCGAATAGACGCTCGACCAACGGTGTTCCGGCCGGCTCGCTGCCGTGGATGGACGCAAGCACTAAAACCACCTCGACACCGTTCCCCATCGTTACGGCTTCAATCGGGCGACCATCGCACGATCGCCCGATCTCCTCGCGGGTTGGAATCGCGGCGGCGTTCGGAACGAGTGAACAACCGGCCCACGTTGGCGAGAGGAGGAAGGCGAAGAATAGGGCGCAACCGATCTTGGGCATTGGTGCAGCCATACTAGCAACGGTCAGTCGACGCTATGTCATTCGCCCGTGGCTAGTGTTCGCGCTGGACTGCCTCAGCTTCGAGTTCAGATTCGCACGATGACATGAGCTGCGCCCGCTCTGAGGTTCTCTGGATCCAAGTTTGCGAGTGTGCGAGCCGTCTCGAGCGCTCGACTGAGGCGTTCGTTGGCGAGCTGTAGCTGGCCACGACTCCTGAGTAGCCGGCCGAATTCACGCTGCAGCTGGACCCAGGCTCGGTTCGCGCCCCAATGCTCAGGGTGTTGTTCGAGAACGTTCGCCAAGAGCTCTTCGGCCAGATCCAGGTCGGTTTGATGCTCCGGATTGTCCCGGTCCATGATGTGCGCGTGCCGCTGTCTAAGGCCTGACGCGTAGCTGACTGCAGCAGACACATTCTTGGAGTCACGCTCGAACGCGGCACGTCGCCAGTGAACGCACCGGTCGATCGCCGCAAACGAGGATTGACTGTCACGGCACAACGTCGCGGCACGGCTGACTCCTCGCCAGGCCTGGGACAACGCAGGCCAGAGGTCGGCGCCGCCGCCGGGTGAATGCTGGGCGATCGATTCGAGTTTCTCAGCAGCAGACCTTAGTTCTGGAAGCGCTTCGTGACTGCGACCGAGGTGTGTGAGTGCAAGTGCTCGACTGGTGCGCACGAACTCTAGGCGTGCGCGATCCTTGTCGTCGCTATCGTCCTCCTTGAGAGCTGCCTGGCCCCTGGCGATTGCGCGATCCCAGAGGGGCAGCGCGCGCGCCCAGTCGTTGCGGTATTCGAGCGATCGAGCGAGGTTGCCGATGGCCGTCGCCTGCTCCCTCAGAAGTTCCAGCTGCGACCCCTCCGGCGCCGCGCGCTCCAACAGATTGAGGGCGTGGGTAAGGTCCTGCTCCGCGGCGCTAACCGTGCCGTTGCTCAACAGCGTCGCGCCGCGTCGATTGAACGCGACGGCTTGGGCGCGCAGTAGTCTCGAAGACTCCGGGTGCTGCCTTGCGACGTTGATCGCACACGCGTACGACTTGAGCGCCTCGTCGATCTGCCCCAGGTTTCGGGTGCCCGGGTGACCGAGTACGTCGCCTAGTTTGACGTAGGTAGCGGAGAGTCGTTCGACTGTTTCGACGTTGCCGGCGTCTTGCTTGGCGAGCTCGACCAGCCAGCTCCGGATTGTTATCAAAAGCTGGCGTCTCGCAACGGTGGACTCGGGCAAATCCCGCAGCCCTTCGTCCACCTGCAGCATCAACTTGTCAATGCAATCGTGAGCAGCCGTGGCCTGGGACGCAGCGACCGCGGAGGCTTCGGATTGCTGCGTCCACATCGCGTCTGTGGTGACCAGCGCGGTAGCCGAGGCGATGACGGTGACGGCGATTGCCGCGGCTAGCGTGCGATTCCGTTGTGCCCACCGCCATGCCGCGGTGCCGGATCCGGATCGGCTGGCGAGTGCCGGAATGTTGCGCGTCACGCGATCCAGGTCGTCGCGTAGATCGGCGGCGGTCTGGTAGCGCTTCGCTGGGTCGCTGGCGAGCGCGGTGCTGAGCACGGCTCGGAGGTCACGCGAGACTCCGCGACGCCGACCGATTTCGATCGGCAACTGATTCGCAAGCATCGACGCAAGCACGGTGGCCCGGGTCGAACCCGTAAAAGGTCGAAACCCCACGAGTAGCTCACAGAGAATAACCCCAAGGGCCCAGACATCGGCGCGGCAGTCGACTTCGCGATCGCCGAATTGCTCCGGAGCCATGTATTCGAGAGTCCCGCAGGACGGTGCTTCTGCGACTGCAGGAAAGGGGGACTCGCGGTCGAGCGCGAGGCCGAAGTCGAGTACGACTGGTCGGTCGCTCGCAGAAAGCGCGATATTGGCCGGTTTGAGATCACGGTGCGTGACCCCGGCTTGGTGCGCTACGTGGACCGCGTCGGCGACGGCGCGCACGATATCGATGGCGCGCGCGACTGGCACCAGCGAATGCCGCTTGCGCATCTCCCGCAAGTGGTCGGCCAGAGTGCCTCGCTCAGCTAGCTGCATCGCGAAGTACGGCTGCCCTTGCCAGCGTCCGACATCGTAGATCTTGCAGAGTCCCGGGTGGTCGAGCCGCGAAACCGCGACTGCTTCTCGCAATAGCCGGAGCGCGGCGGAATCCGAATTCGCCGCGCTGCTCGGGATGAGCTTGATTGCCACGTCGCGCTTCAATCGACGGTGCCGCGCGGCGAAGACAACTCCCTGGGCACCGCGGCCGATCTCATGACCGAGCTCATACGGTCCAAGGTTGGTGATCTCGTGCTCGGGGTCCG
>CAXBFC010000234.1:0-12507 GCA_963974725.1 uncultured bacterium
AGATTCGTAGGCCGTCGTCAAACCGGTTGCTGCGAACTGCATCGCGCAGGAAGGCGTGCACCTGTGCAAGCCCCTGTAGGTAGACAACGTCTTTGGTGAACGGTACGCCGCCGCGTGGGTCGCCACCGCGGAACACGCGACTTGACGAAGCGTACGCTTCGAAGTCGGTTTGACCGCAGGTCAGGAAGAACTGGAATACGTCGATGAAGTTGGCGCCATCGGTCGCCATGCCGACGGCGACGCTGCGTGCTGCGATTCGACGGAGGCGGCCGACGTCGATCGAGTTGGTGATCAGCTCGGCGAACAGTGCCAGTCCTTCTTGTGTGCGCGTGGTGCGCGGCGCGCCAAGTTCGAACGATGTCAGTAGCGGCTGAAGTTTGCCGTTGCGCGCCGTCAATGTGTGCACCATCGCTTCATGATGGATCAGCTGTTGTACATCGATGTGCGAGTAGCATGTGTTCGCGCGCACCCGAATGCGGCGGGCGCCGGCGGCTGCCTTGGCCGCGAGGCCAGCATCTAGCACGACCATAACCGGATCGTCGACGAAGACCGCATTGAGCGCACGACGCAGCTCGTCGGCGACCGTCTCGGCTAGCAGGCAGTAATCGGCGTCGCGGTGGCTGCAACTCTGCGCGTAGCCGTCGGTCAGTTCCAGCAGCCGACGAGCCGCCGCTTCGGTCGAGAAGGAACCGCCGGGTGTGATTGGATCGCGGGCACTGCCATAAAGCAGGGCTGAGATTTGGCCGAAGCGCGCAGTGCCGCGAGCTTCGATGAGTTCTGCGGCGCGCATGTAGCTGCGCGCGGTGCGGAGCAGGAAGTCCTCGAGCGGGTGGCTTGCGTCGCAGGTGTCGGCAATGGCACCGAGTGCTTGCCGCTGTGCTGACAAGTCGACAGGTTCGACTGACGGCTCAGGTAGTTTCGCGGAGCCACGCCGCCAATCAGCCAAGAACTGGTCGCCGACCTGAGTCGGCCACGTCAGTCGCGACAGAACTTTGATGTCGCGCGCCGCTGCGACCAGTTGTTGGTCGAGTTCGCGAATACGTTTCATGGAGGTGTCCAGGGTCGTTCCTGATAGGGGACCGTAGTTGGTGCGTGGCCTTGATTCGAGCGGCACGCTGTCGCGGTGCCGCAGCGACGAATAGTTGGCTTTCCGCGTGACTGTCGCATTGTCCCTGGCAAGCGCTACGTGATTGCGCGGCGGTTCCCAGTGGGGTTCCCAGTCGGATTCGAAGTCCAGTCGGATTCCCAGTGGGCTTCGCCCGCGTGCTGCGAGCTCCTCTAGTGAGCTTCATTGCCGCCCGCGTATCGCTCTAGAACCGCGAACAGCTCCTCCGACTGCACCGGCTTGGCGACGTAGTCATCCATGCCGGCTTTGAGGCAGAGCTCGCGGTCGCCTGCCATGGCGTTCGCGGTCATGGCGATGATTGGAATGTGATGCCCTGACGTTGCTTCCTGTTTGCGGATGATGGCCGTCGCCCCATAGCCATCGAGTTTCGGCATTTGCACGTCCATCAAGATCGCGTCGAAGGCCTGATTCGCGTGCAGGTCTACGGCCTCGATTCCATCCCTGGCTACGACCACCGAGTGGCCGCGAGCTTCGAGAAGCGCGACGGCCAGCACCAGGTTGACTTCGCCATCGTCGACCACGAGCACCTTCATGGCGCGAACAGCATTGGGTGTGGCGACGAGCTCTCGTGGTTGCTCCGAGCCAACCAGAGGCGGTTGCCCGAACAGGTCGGTGATGGCGTCGAGCAATTCGATCTGCTTTACCGGCTTGGTCAGGACCCGGTCGGGTCCGAGCTTGCGAAGCTTCGATGGTGCGACGGTGCTGCCCGCTGGGGAGAGTAGGAACACGGCGGGTGCCTGCTCGCCGAACTCGTCGAGGATGCGGCGAGCAACCTGCAAGCCGTCCATTGTCGGCATGATCGTGTCGAGTAGGACCAGTTGCATTGGCTCTGCCGAATCCTTTGCGGCCGCCAGTTTCGTCAGGGCTTCGGCGCCGCTAGCGGCACTCTGCGCTGCCATGGCCCAGCCCGTAAGCATCTCCGAAAGGATGTTTCGATTGGTGGCATTGTCGTCGACGACCAGCGCGCGCACACCGGCGATCGCGCGCGGTGGGCTGTCGAGGGATCCAGCCGCCGCTGGCTCGACTCCGAGGGTGACGGTGAAATGGAAGGTGCTGCCTTGGCCCAGTTGGCTTTCGACCCAGATGCGGCCGTTCATCAGTTCGACCAGATCCCGGCAGATGGTCAGGCCGAGGCCGGTGCCGCCGTACGACCGCGTGGTCGAGCCTTCGACTTGGGTGAAGGACTCGAAGATGCTCCGGAGCTTGTTCGCGGGGATCCCGATGCCTGTGTCGTGCACCTGGAAATGCAGCGATGCACGGTCGCTAGTTCGCGAGGTCAGCTGCACGTCCACGACGACCTCGCCTTGTTCGGTGAACTTGAGCGCATTGCCAACGAGGTTGACGAGGATCTGCCGGATCCGTCCGGCATCGCCGACCAGCAGTTCGGGCACGTCAGGTGGCACCCGGTAGGCGAGTTCGATTCCTTTCTCGACCGCCCGCAAGCCCACCGTCTGCAGGGTGTCACCGATGGAGTCGCGCAGGTTGAAGCTGCGATTGGTGAGCTGCATCTTGCCTGCTTCGATCCGGGAGACGTCCAGGACGTCGTTGATGATGGTCAGTAGCGAGCCGGCCGATTGTCCGATCAAGTCGAGGTAGTGCCGCTGCTCCTCGTTGAGATCGGAGCGGAGCAGCAACTCGGTCAAGCCCATGATCCCGTTCATCGGCGTGCGGATCTCGTGGCTCATGTTCGCCAAGAACTGGCTCTTGGTTCGAACGGCCGCCTCGGCATTCTGCTTGGCGAGTAGCAGGGCTTGCTCGCCTCGTCGTTGCTCCGTGGTATCCCAGTTGGTTCCGATCATGCGCACGGCCTGGCCGTTGGCGTCGCGCAGCACCGTCGCGTTGGCCTTGATGAACCGAACCGACCCGTCCGCGGGCCAGATGATCCGGAACTCGGTGTCAAACTCCTCCTCACCGCGAATCGCACGCTGCAGCTTCTCGCTCTCGTTGGCCACGTCGTCGGGGTGCAGTCCTGATTCCCAGGCCTCGTAGGCACCCGAGAAGTTCTCCGGCGCGACCCCATAGAGCCGATACATCTGCTCGTCCCAGACCAACTCATTGGTCGTGATGTCGAAGTCCCAGATGCCGATCTCGCCCGCCTTGGTTGCCAGCAGCAGGCGGTTGGACGTGACCCGCAACTCCTCTTCGGCGCGCTGCTGTTCGGTGATGTCCAGGTTGGTGCCGATCACCCGTACGGCCTGGCCATCGGCGTCGCGCAAGACCGTCGCGTTGGCCTTGATATACCGAACCGATCCGTCAGCGGGCCAGATGATCCGGAACTCGGTGTCGAACTCCTCCTCGCCGCGGATGGCGCGCAGCAGCTTCTCGCTTTCGCCGGCCACATCGTCGGGGTGAAGTCCCGATTCCCAAGCCTCGTAGGCACCTGAGAAGTCTTCTGGAGCGACCCCGTAGAGCCGATACATCTGCTCGTCCCACACCAACACGTTGGTGGCGATGTCGTAGTCCCAGATACCGATTTGGCCCGCCTTGGTGGCGACGATCAATCGGTTGGAAAGCAGCCGCAGCTGCTCCTCGGCAGCCTTGGCCGATTCTGGGGTTCGATCCTCGGGTTCGCTGACGATCCGACCTCTCGTGGGAAAACGAAGCTGCCAAGCTACTTGCTTCGTCGAGCATCGACAATCGCGGTCTGGCTGGCGATCTCCGTTCTGCGATTCGGCTACCGGGGATTGCCGGCCGTAGGCAGGTGATCGAGCCCGGCGGCAATTGCACGAATTGTTGGCGGCTCCCGCACGCATCGTGCGACTGGTCCTTAGAGCCCACTAAGTGTGGATCCCTCTCGTCCCATTCGGCCGCCTCCAAATCCGATGATGCGCTACTCCGTTCTCATAGTCTTGGCAAACCTCGCCGCTCCCGTCGCAGCTCAGTTCACCGTGCTATCGGGGCCGTGTGACTTCGGAGCCGTGCAGGTCGTTGGCGAAACCCCGTGGAATCCAGCACTGCCAACCAAGCTTGGGTTCGACTTGCATCCCGATGGCACGACGGTCGCGACGCCATTTCCCGTCACATCAGCGCTCTCCACCAGCGTGCCGTTAACCACGACATTCCAGTCGGTAGGCGTTCTTCTCGGAATTGACGATGTTGCGGTGTCACAGCCCAGCAATCCGGCCGGTATCGGGGTGATGTCGCCGGCCAATACGCTGGCCGGCTCCGCCGCAGTCGGGTGGACCGCACCAGTCGACATCCAGTTCGTGGATCCGGTGAGTGGTGCACCGAGCACTGTGCCGGCCGCAGGGATCTGGACCGTAGACGGGCCGGTCAACGATACCAGTATCGAGTTCCGGGACGGCACAGGTGCGACCATCGCGATCATCCATTCGACGACGGTGCTGTCGTTCGTCGGCATTGCCGCTGCGGCGGGGATCGGCAGCATGACGATCTCGACGAGCGCTCCCGATGACTTCTTCGTCGAAGATCTCTACTACGGCGTTGCGGCGTTTGCAGGCGGTTTGGTCAGTAGCGAAGTGACCCGCACTGGCACGCCGGCGAACCCAGTGGCGCTGCTGCCCGGTCAGACTTCTGGTCCGGTGATCGGAGCAACTTGGGACCCGGTCATCGATCACTCGTCGTTCATGCCTGGTGCTGTGTTCGATCTCTTTGCGTTGGGCACGGGGACCGCCAACTTGCCGTTCTCCCCGTTGGGAACGATCCTGTGCAGCGGTCTGGCAGGGGCTCCGCTTCTTGGCGTCGCGGGTGTGCCCTTTGCGATTCCTATTCCCGAATCCTGCAACCTCATGGGCTTGTCGTTCTGCACGCAGGGGCTTTCGACCGACGGTGTCGCTCTGACGCTGACGAACGCGCTGGATATCACGATCGGCAATCTCTGATTGGCAGTGCGACGTCGTGCGGTGCCGTACGGTGCCAGGCACAGAAGTAACTCATTCGAACAGCGTGGCGTTCCAGTAGCGCCGCGCCCATCGCGATGTTCTTCGGCAACGATCCTTGGTAACCAAGGTGTGCGCTAGGTGCCAGATTGCGCCGTCGTATGCGAATACCTGTGACGTTCGATCTGCGTTGTCGGCGAGGCGAAGGAGATGGTGCTGCGGACAGGTAGCCTTTGTGCCTGGCACCGCAAGCTCGATTCAGGTGCGGATGAGGCGGGCGACGAGGGCATGAAAACTTGTCTCGTCGACACCTAGAATGCTGTGCAGTTTGGTGAAGAAGTCTTTGCCGTTCTTGCCCGAGTGGGCCAGTGCCATGGCCTGCTCGAATCCGAACTGGGTCACGACTTCTTCGCAGAGCAAGGCGCAGATGACGTAGTGCGTGAAGTGGCGGTTCACCGAGGACTTCCGTTCCAAGCGGAACTCGCGGAGGAAGTCGAAGTCCGGATTGGCGGCGAGCTTGGCCCGGAACTGTCGCTTGAGTGTCGGCATGTCGTCACCGCTCAAGCTATAGCCACCGTAATAGGCAGCCATGCCGTTGACGAACGGTGCGTAGAGGTCGCCTTTGGCGTTGCAGTGCCGGTAGAGGTAGTCCCGCAGGTACCCGAAGATGTAGCGTTCGTCGCCGGTGCCTGTCAGGAAGAGGTCGCCGTCGAGGAACCCAAGGTCTTGCGCGAGCGAATTGCACTTGGTGGCGTCGTAGAGAATGCCGTGGGCCTTCAGTAGTTCATCGAGACTACGAAAGCAGTAGTAGTCGAGATGACTCGGAGGTGCGTGGACGAGGCGCTCGAGTTGGCTCTTGAACCGAACAAACTCACGGGCGCGCTGCTCGTCGAATGGCGCCCGCGCATGGAACGTGACGCCGTCAGCTTCGTGCGATGGCAGCGAGTTGTAGTGGTCGAACGGGCTGCGAAACCGGTAGCCGTCGCCATCGCGATAGGCATGAAACTCGAGGATCTTGGCGATCTGCGGTTGGCGACTGGCGGCGCGGAAGAAGGCCACGGTGACGAGGTAGCTCGCACCATCAGGAGAATACGACTTGAGGACCAGCGGCGCGTGTACGGCGGCACCAGGTTGCTGACCAAGGGCACGCAGCGTTTTGCCGAAGAACGTGTTGCCATCCACAAGCTCGGGCGCGACCTGCTGGGCACTCAGTTCGCCACGCGCAACCGAGCCCAGCAAGCTCGCCAAGGACGATTGCAATGCCGCCGCGACGACCGGGTCCTCTGCGAGTTCGGTATTGAAGTTGATCCGCATCGGGGCCAAGTCTGCAGCAGACTGGCACCCAGAGACCGTCACGGACAGGCCCAGGGCCGTCACCAGGGCAGCAACTACTGCACGAAATCGGCCGAGACGCCGGGGAGAAGACTGCGGGTTGTGTCGTTGAGTAGACATGGTGTTGCACAAGATGCCTCTACAACGTGCATCGCTACCTCGGCTCCCGAGATTCTACGCTGCCTGAGATTCTGCGGTGTCAGGCACCGAGGCAACTCATTCGCTCAGCGCGACGACCGTGCCTGGGCGTACTCAGCATGCACCCAGCCCCCGCGCTGATCAGGTGAACTCATTCCGGCGGGGCTTCCGCGGGTCGGATGCAATCGTGTTCGCAGCCAGGCAGAACAAGGGCGGTCGCTGCGGCGACAGCATGTTCGAGGTTCGGCGCATTCGAACTGGGTTGCCCTACCCGTTCGGCCGGTCCGCTGCGGCGCGGAACCACCCACGCCATGAGGCCATCCGCGCCGCCGCAGCTATGCCTCAAGCGCCAGCGTCGGCTCGGACGAAATTGCACTATGCCGCGCCATCCTGGGCGCGCCACCGATATTCCATGTCAGATACGTACCGCCTTATCACCCGCAGTGACTTCGATGGCCTCATTTGCGCTGTGCTGCTCAAGGACCTCGATCTCATCGATGACATCAAGTTCGTGCATCCCAAGGATATGCAGGACGGCCTGATCGAAGTCGGGCCGCGCGACATCCTGACGAATCTGCCATATGTCGAGGGTGCGCACCTTGTGTTCGACCACCACTCCAGTGAAGTCCAGCGCAGCAAGGCGGGACATCCCAACCACATCATCGATCCGGATGCGCCGTCGGCGGCTCGCGTGGTCTTTAAGCACTTCGGTGGTTGCGAACGCTATGGCCACTCCTTCAACGAGATGATGGAAGCGGTTGATCGTGCCGACTCGGCTGACTACGAGATGCGCGACGTCCTGCATCCGAAGGCATGGACGTTGCTGAACTTCATCATGGACGCCCGCACTGGGCTCGGTCGCTTTCACGACTTCAAGATCTCGAACTACGATCTGATGATGAATCTGATCGAGGAATGCCGCACGAAGTGCATCGAGAAGATTCTCGAGCTGCCCGACGTGAAGGAGCGCATCGACGTGTACCTCGCGCATGCCGAGCAGTTCAAGGAGCAAGTGCTGCGTTGCTCGATGGTGCACGGCAATGTCGTCGCACTGGATCTGCGCGAAGAAGAGACCATCTACGCCGGCAACCGCTTCATGATCTACGCGCTGCATCCGCAGGCTACCGTGTCGGTACACGCGCTGTGGGGGCGGGACAAGCTGACCACCGTGCTAGCCCTTGGCAAGTCGATCTTTGATCGTAGTTGCCGGGCCGATCTCGGCAAGATCGCGCTGCGCCACGGCGGCGGAGGCCACCAGGCGGCCGCGACCTGTCAGGTCCCACACGGCGATGCCGAACGGGTCCTGTTCGAGATCGTCGATGCGATCGAGTGTGCGGACCAGGTCAAGGTCTAGCACGGACGGCGGGTTGACGGAGCGCGCCGACACCGCGAACGGCGGCTTGCGGGTGAGTTCACGGCGTCGTCAAGCGCGTTGGGTTTGGTGAGCTGCCGAACGGATTCTCCGATCGACACCGCCGGGAGGCGTTCGTTCGGCTCTTGGCGTCCAGCGCTGGATCGCAAGCGCTGAGAATGCGAACAAGCACGCCGCCGCGCCTCTTCGTGGCCTGTTCGTCATGGAGCTGCAGATTGCGCGTCTTTGCCGGCAAACATCTGGCCGGATGTCGCGGGCGGCGCCACATGTAGCCAACGCGTTACGTCTACAGGCGTTGACAGGACGCTGCCGCCGCGTCGCAGAGTGCTATGGTCACGGACTGGCATGGTCACACCCGAAGGATCCAGCGACGCAGGTAGGCCTACATCGCCCGACTCGACGACCGACGCGAGTCCCAGCAGGGTGGTCCGCAGCGGCATCCGGAAGCTTCTGCACGATCGCGCGGTCCTGCTACTAGGAGCCGTGGTGATCGCCGCCGGGGGGTTCTTTGCCTGGCAACAGTCCACGTTGCATCAGAATCTGATCCGTGCGGCGATCCGGGAGCATGCGAAGACGTATTCGGACGCGATTCGTCATGTGCGCACGCTCTATACATCGGAAGTCGTGGCCAGGCTGCGCGACCAGGGCATCCAGGCCGCTCACAACTACGAAACGTTGAATGGTGCGATTCCGCTGCCCGCAACTCTGAGCATGAAGTTGGGCGAGCGGATCGGCGCCGCCGGAACCGGAGCGCGCACGTTGCTGTACAGCCCCTTTCCCTTCGCGAACAGGCAAGGAGGAGGGCTGCCAGATGACTTTGCGAAGCGGGCGTGGCAATCGCTTCAAGCGGATCCGACCGCGCCCTTTGAGCGATTCGAAATCGTCGACGGCCGTTCGTCCCTGCGTTACGCCACCGCCGACCTGATGCGCGCGAGCTGCGTCGAATGTCACAATACCCATCCGGATACGCCGAAGTCCGACTGGCAGGCAGGCGACCTTCGTGGGGTGCTAGAAGTGACGTTGCCGGTCGATGTTGTCGAAGCACACGCGCGTTCCGGATTGAGTCAGACGATTCTCGTGCTGGCGATACTGATCGGCGTCGCGATGGCATTCTTGGCGTTTGTGATTCGCAACGTGCGGCGTAACTCTGGCCAACTCAAGCGGCTGGTCGAGGTGCGAAGCGGCGAATTACGTCGCTCGGAAGCGCTGTATCATGCGATGCTCGACGGGCTGCCACTGAGCATCTTCCGCAAGGACAGAGACAGTCGATTGACGCTCGGCAACGCCGCGTTCCTGAAGGACATGGGGCGTACACCTGAAGAGCTATACGGGAAGTCTGATCATGACTTGTTCCCGAAGGATCTCGCCGACAAGTACCGCGCCGATGACAAGCGCGTGATGGCAAGCGGTGAGGAGTTTCACGACATCGAGCAACACCTCGACAGCGACGGCAAGCGCAAGTTCGTCGAGGTGATGAAGACGCAGGTGTGCGATCACGATGGCAAGGTGATCGGCACCCAATGCGCCTACTGGGACGTGACCAAGCGCGTCAAGGCAGAAGAGTCACTGAAAGAGAGCGAAGGCCGCTACCGCTATCTCGCCAACGCCTTGCCACAGGTCGTGTGGACCACCGGTCCAGATGGGCTGGTGGACTTCATGAACGACCGATGGAAGGATTTGACCGGCATGTCGGCGGACGACAGCCTCGGCACCGCGTGGGGTGCCGCGATCCATCCCGACGACCGGCCCCGCGTGCGCGCGCGGTGGTTCGCGGCGGCCGAGTCTGGCGAGACCTACGAGTTGGAAGCGCGCTTCCAAATGGCTGACGGCAACTACCGCTGGCAACTCGTGCGGGCGCTGCCGATGCGCGATGCAAAGAACAACATCGTGCGTTGGTTCGGTACCTGCACGGACATCGAGAACCTGGTTCGCGCCGAAGAGGCCCTGCGTTCGGCCAAGGCTGCTGCCGAAGCCGCCAACCGTGCCAAGGGGGACTTCCTGGCGAACATGAGCCATGAGATCCGCACCCCGATGAATGGCATCATCGGCACGTCCGAGCTGTTGCTCGAGACGCAGCTGACACCCAATCAGCATCAGTATGCCACGATGATCGCGCTGTCAGCCGACCGCCTGTTGCGGTTGATTAACGACATCCTCGACTTCTCCAAGATTGAAGCCGGCCGGTTGGCAATGGAGTCGATCCGCTTCGATGTGCGCGACGCGGTTTCCGAGAGCCTGCAGTCCGTTTCCGTTCAGGCTGCGGAGAAGGGGCTTGAACTCGCCTGTCACTTCGACGACCGAGTGCCGCCGATGGTCGTTGGAGATTCGGCTCGGCTCGGTCAGATCCTCGTCAACCTCGCTGGCAACGCGATCAAGTTCACGGAGAAGGGCGAAGTCGTGGTCGCCGTCGACGTGCAGGACATCACTACGGATCGACTGCGTCTACACTTCGCCGTTCGCGATACCGGCATCGGCATTCCCGAAGACAAGTTGACGCACATCTTCGAGGCCTTCAGTCAGGCGGATTCGACGACCACGCGCAAGTTTGGTGGCACCGGCCTGGGGCTGACGATTTCCGCCCGACTCGCAACGCTTATGGGCGGCAGGATGTGGGCCGAGAGCACAGTGAACGCGGGTAGCACGTTCCACTTCGAGATCGTGGTTGACCGTCACGAGAGTGCGCCGGCTTTGGCGCTTCCGGCCGGCATCGAAGGCATGCGCGCCCTGATTGTCGATAGCAACTCGACCAGCGCCGCCAGCCTGAAGTCGATGCTGGAGAGCCTCAGGCTAGAACCAAGCGTTGCTTCGACGGGCGAAGAGGCGCTGCTCGAGATGCGCAACGCCACGGCACTACGCGCGCCGTTCGAGCTGGTGTTGCTCAGTTCGGACCTGAGCGACATGGACCCGCTGGAAGTCGCGAAGACGATCCGAGTCAACGACGGGCAACGCCGCACTCGCATTCTGTTGTTGTCGACGGGAGGTCAGCCCGATCAGGCGTTCGCCGAAGAAGTTGGAGCCGAGCGAACACTTCTCAAGCCGGTCAAGCAATCCGACATGCTCGACGCAATTGTCGGCGACAGTCCGGGTTTGTCGCCCCGCGCGAAAGATGCGGAGGCACCTGCTGTGCCGTCCTTGCGGGTGCTACTTGCCGAAGATGGCATGGTGAACCAGCAGCTCGCGACGATCTTGCTTGAGCAGGCGGGGCACATCGTCACAGTTACCGAAGATGGTCGCGCGGCAGTCGAAGCGCTGCGGGATGGCGATTTCGATCTTGTCATCATGGACGTTCAGATGCCGGTGATGGACGGTCTCGAAGCCACCATGGTCATTCGCGCCAACGAAGCCGGAACCGGCGTGCACATTCCGATCATCGCAATGACTGCCAACGCGATGAAAGGCGACCGCGAGAAGTGCTTGGCCGCCGGCATGGACGGCTACGTATCAAAGCCAATCCGCATGAAGGATCTCGAGCAGGCGATCCAGTTGGCGATGCCAACGCGCCGGCCCAGCAAGCCCTAGTCCGGGTGGTGCTTGCGCCACTCGGCGATCAGAGAGCGGGCGTCGTTCGAAGGTCGCGAGCATGGGCGGGCGCGGATGTGGCGCGGCGATGGTCGGCCGTACATGTTGCAGTATTCCCAATACGGCGTGGCCGTGGGGCCTCAGTTTGGCTGGGCGGCGGACGGCAAGTGCGACCGCGAGCAGTTCTTGATCGGTGGCACGGCTGTCGGCCTGAATCAAGCCAGCATCGATCGCTGGGCGCCGTTGGGCTCGCAGCATCCGAAGCCCACAAGCTGTTCTGGACTGCCGTCGTGCAGGCGCGCGCAGGGAAGCACGCAAAGGCGTTGGCGACTCTGCGCAGAAGCCTGGCTGCAGGTTATCCGCCACCGATGGATGCGATCGGGCTCGGCGTGATGGCATCGCTGCTCGAAGCCGGTGACGCGATCTGGGTTGATCGAACTGTTGCGGCAGCACGCAAGAGAATCGTTCGCCAGCATGGTGCATGCGTTGGAGCCGGGACAACCGTGGTTGCTGCGCGTTGGTGTGGTGCATTCGAGGACCGGTGCAGCGATTCCTGGCGCAACATTCGCAATGCATCACACCGACCACGCCGGCTACTACTTCCGGGAGAAGACCCTGGCAAACGTGCGGTTGGCTGGGGTCGTTCGTGTGGATGCGATGGGCGGTGGGTTCATTTCATCGATCTTGCCTGGCTACTACGCCAGCTCAGAAGATCCAGACGGCGTGGAGCCCCGCCATGTGCACATCTCCGTGCGCGCGGCGGGCAACCAAGATCTCGTTACCGAAGCGTGCTTTGATGACGATTCGGGCACCAAGGATACGGAGGTGACGGCGATCACGATCCACATGCAACCGAGGCAAGGTGCATATTGGCGTGGCGAAATCGTGGTGCGGTTGCGCGCCCGGGGACATGAGTTGGTCGGCGGCCGCAACTACATGATTGGCGAGCGAGGCGCACCGAACCTACCGTATCTGGGCTCGCAGTTTCTTCGGATACTAGACGGCTTGCTGCGATCCTGATCGGCCACTACAGGCATTCGAGCATCAGAGATTCCATGACCAAGCCAACGCTGTCCCCGATCCGCCGCCTGCTACGGGGCATTGGCGCCGTGCTTGCCGCGGTGTGGATGATTCTGGAGGAGTGGGTTTGGGACCGCTTGACCGCAGCCATGAAGTGGCTC
>CAXBFC010000235.1:0-12449 GCA_963974725.1 uncultured bacterium
ACAGCTTGCGCAGGTGCAGCACGACGTTGTCCAGCGTTCGCACGGTTCGTGGCGCCGAGCTGCCGAACAGGTGCTCCACCACCACGCGCCTGGAGACCACGGTCGAAGCGTGCCCGGACAGCAGTTTGAGCAGCTTGGTTTCGGTCGCCGTCAGCGTCTCCGTTTTGCCGTTGTGGCAGCGAGCCTGCATCGCGCGGAAGTCGACTTCGTTGCCGCCAAATTGCAGCGTGTCGTCGCCGGCCGCCGGCGCCGGCCGTCGTCGCAACAAAGCCTTGACGCGCAGCAGCAGCTCGCGCAGGTTGAACGGCTTGATCAGGTAGTCGTCGGCCTTGAGCTCGAGACCGCGGATGCGATCCTGGTCATCGGCGCGCGCACTCAAGATCAGCACCGGTGTCTGGTCGCCGCGTGCTCGCAACTCTTCGAGCACTTGGAAGCCATCCTTGCCCGGCAACATGATGTCGAGGATCAGGAGGTCGATGCCGCCCTTCGCCATGCGTTCGAGGGCGCGCGGTCCCGTCAGTACGTGCTCGGCGTGGTAGGACTCGTGGCCGAGGTTGTCACACAGCATTTCGCCGAGTTGGCGTTCGTCTTCGGCGACCAGGATCCAGCGACTCATGAGTTCTTCTCCAATGGCAAACGCACCGTGAACGTGCTGCCTTGATCTCTGCCAATGCTCTCTGCAGTCACCGAACCGCCGTGCGCGTGAACCATTTCGTGCACGAGGTGCAGTCCAAGGCCAGTGCCACCGCTGGCTTTGTCATCGCCGCGGAAGAACGGTTCAAACGCATGGCTGAGTTCTTCGTTGTCGAGCCCGCGGCCAGCATCGCGAACGATGATGTGGGCCTCGTTCGCGTTCTTGGCGAGCGTGACGTGCACGGTTGCGTTGGGTGGCGAGAACTTGACGGCGTTGTCGAGCAGATTGCGTAGCACCAGCTGCAATGCTGCCACGTCGCGAGGCGCGGGCAAGCTTTCTGGTGCTGCAACTTCGAGTTGTACGTCGGCGGCGTGAGCGCGCGCCTGCATCGCTTCGACTGCCTGGCGCACGTCGTCGGCTAGGTTGCCCGTAGTTGGTCGGGTCGCTTTGCCAGTCGAGCGCAGGCCGGCGGCGGTCAGCACGTTGTGCAAGCCGCGTTCCAATCGTTCGGCCTCCAGCAAGCCGTTGGTCAGGTAACGGTGGCGCTTTTCTGGGGGCACGCGGTCTTCGCGCAGCGACTCCAGCAGCAGCGAGATCGTCGCCAGCGGGGTCTTCAGTTCGTGCGTCGCTGCGGCCAGGAAGCGATCCTGGTAGCGGCGCAGGGCCGTTTCGCGGCGAACCGAACCGAGGTAGAGCCAACCGCAACCGAGCAGCACGACGACGAAGAATGCGCCTTCGCTGGCGAACATCCATTGCCGTCGTGAGCCTATCTTGGCGAGATCTTCGGCGTCTTTGGCCCCGAGTGCTCTGGCGACGCCAGCCGTGTCTCCAGCCAGCAGCCGGTCACTCGCAGCGGTCATCTCGCCACTCGTCAGCAACAGAAACGTCGTCCACCACAGGACCAGGGCGAACGACAGGAACAGCACGAGTGCGAACAGCAGGGTGCTAGAGGAGCGGACCACGAGCGCAGCCTATCGTGCCGCAGGCGTCAGCAGAACGATTCGCTGGTCGGAACTCGTTGTGGGGGTGCTTCGTGTCGTTGGCATTCGGAGCTACGATGGCGGCTATGGCTGGTTGTCTCGCGAAGTTCTTGGTCGCCCTTGTCAGTGCCTGTGCCGCTACGGCGCAGGACGCGTTGCTGGTGCCAGAACGCATCGCCGAGTTCGTTGAGATCTACTGCTTCGACTGCCACGAAGGCGATACTGCCAAAGGCAAGCTAGACCTGACGGTGGCGCCGGCAGACCGCGTCGGGCAGTTGGCGCGCTGGTCCCGCATGCGCGAGCGCGTGCATACGTTTGAGATGCCGCCGGTCGAGGACAGTGACGTCCCCGAGGAAGTCACCGTCGCCGAGCGTCAGGAGTTTGCGGCGTGGGTTGACGAGATGTTGGCTCGCGAGGTGCCCAAGCTGGCGGTCGACCCCGGCCAGGTGACTGTGCGACGTTTGAGCCGCGGGCAGTGGCGCAACACGGTGCGTGATCTGCTCGGGGTGACGGTCGATACGTCCGGGTTCCCGGCGGACGACCTCGGCTACGGATTCGATTCGATCGGCGACGCCTTGACGTTCTCGACGCTGCATCTTGAGAAATACCTCGCCGCATCGAGCGAGGTCGCCCGCGCCGTGTTCCATGGCGAAGATCCGGCGAATCCAGAACGCAGGATGTTTGAGGCTGTCGCGATGCGGTTGGTCAACAACCGTGGTGCCTCGATGACTGGCGGCGTGGCCAATCTGTATACCAACGCCACGATCGAGCAGGCCGTGGAAGTGCCGCGCGATGGCATCTACCAACTGCGCATTAGCGCGGCGGGTCGGCAGGCTGGTGACGAAGCCGCCAAGATGCTACTCGAACTCGATGGCAAGCGGCGCGAAGTCTTCGAAGTGGCGAATACGAGTTCGAAGGACTTCGTCGTCGAAGCGCAACTGAAGGGCGGCCGTCACAAGGTGGCGCTGTCGTTTACCAACGACTACTACGATCCCAAGAACGCCGACCCCAAGCGCCGTGACCGCAACTTGCGGATCGATGCCTTGGAGGTCATTGGGCCAATCGATGCGCGCCCCGTGCCGCCGGAACAACGCTGGCTGCGCGCGTCGCTGAAGGGACGTACGGACGCCGCGCAGTTGCGCAGCATGATCAAGACGATGCTGCCCAAGCTGTGGCGGCGACCGGCGACCGCCAAGGAGCGTGATCGTTTGCAGCGCGCGGGCTCGCAACGATTGCAGGCCGGCGAGTCGAAGGTGTCCGTGCAACGATTTGTGCTGGCCGCTGCGCTGACGTCACCGCACTTTCTGTTCCGACTCGAAGACTCGGCCAAGTCGGTTGCCGCGGAACCGCTCAGCGGCCCCGAGTACGTGGCGCGCTTGTCGTATTTCTTGTGGGCCAGTGCTCCCGATGACGATCTGCGCGCGTTTGGCCGCAGCCGGAGCTTTGGCAATGCCTTGGTCGTGACGGGGAAGGTGCAACGCATGCTGGAGGATGCGCGTTCCGAACGACTCGCGAGCGACTTCGCGGCGCAGTGGTTCTCACTGCGGGCGTTGGCGGATACGACCCCCGATCCGGACCGCTTCGCCGGTTTTGATGACGAATTGCGGCACGCCTTCCGGCGCGAGAGTGAGTTGCTGTTCTTGGCGATCTTGCGGGAAGAACGCGATGTCCGCGAGTTGCTCGACTGCAACTTCACGCATGTGAACCAGCGCCTCGCGACGTTCTATGGCTTGCCACACGACGGCGAGCCGGAGCAATTCGTGCGGACCGAACTGATTGGCGATGCCTTGGTGCGTGGCGGGCTGCTTGGTCACGCCAGCATGCACGCGATCACGTCGAACCCGACGCGCACGTCACCCGTCAAACGCGGCAAGTGGCTGCTCGACACCCTGCTCGGCCAAGCACCGCCGCCGCCGGCACCGGGCAGCGATGCGTTCGAAAACGAAGCTGCTATCGACGATTCCGCAACGTTGCGGCAGCAGATGGCCAAGCATCGCGAGGCGCCGAAGTGCGCAGTGTGCCATGTGCGCATGGATGTGCTAGGCCTCGCGATGGAGCGTTTCGATGCGATTGGCAGATTCCGCAAGCAGGATGGCGCCGGTGTGATTGATGCGAGTGGCGAGTTGCCGGACGGTCGCAAGCTCGACGGTCTCGTCAGCCTCAAGAAGGTGTTGGCGCAGGATCCGGCGTTTGTTCGGACGCTGACTCACAAGCTGTTTGTCTACGCGATCGGCCGCGACTTGCGCCCGGTCGATCGGTTGCGCATCGACCTCGAAGTGCGCCGCCTGTTGACGCAAGGGAAGGTCAGGTTGCGCGATCTGATTCTGGTCGTGGTGCGGGATCCCGCGTTTAGCCAGCGAGCGCGCAACCCGTAGAATTCGATTGACGCGTCGATCGAGTCATGGATCGAGTCGTGGATTGAGTCGTGGATCGAGGCACCGCTCGCTACGCGCGATCACCGCTCGCAAATGATCGCATCGAAATCGGCCAACTGCGATGGATCGAGCACCCGCGGCACCTTGTGTTGGCCGCCGACCTTGCCGCGCTTGCGCATGAACTCGACGAAGGTCCCGGCGGGCAGACTGTCGACCGCTGGCGCGAGCAGCCCGTAGGTGCGGTGGGTGGCGTAGTCTTCGTTGCCCTTCTGCAGGGTCTCATCTAGCACTCTCGCAAACGCGGTGTGGTCGGACGGCTCCCGGTGGAACTCCATCAGGTAGCGGTGGCCGCCCATGGCTTCGGTCTCGGTCGGATACACGACGCCGACCGCGAACTCGCTGACGATCGCGTCGCTCGCCTGCGCTGCTGCGGCGACGGCGCGATCGAGTTCGCCACCGCTGATGTGTTCGCCAAACCCGTTGAGGGTGTGTGCAATGCGACCTGCGAAGACCATGCGCAGGGGGGCGCGCGACGTGAAACGAACGATGTCGCCGACCACGTAGGACACGATGCCGGAGTCGGTTGTCAGGATGACGGCGTAGTCGGCGTCGAGCTCGACTTCGTGAATGGCAAGGCGTCGCGGATGGTCTTGTTCGAGTTCGTCGACGGGCACGAACTCGAAGAACGTACTGCGATCGAGCAGTGGCAGCATGCCAGGGTCCTGCGGGTCGTCTTGCACGGCGAGCATGCCACCTTCCGATGCCGAGTAGGTGTCCGTGTAGCGGATGTCCTTGCCGACCAACTCGCGGCAGCGTTCGGCGTAGGGTGCGAAGGTGACGCCGCCATGCACGAACAACTGCAAGTTCGGCCAGACTTCGGCGAGCGTGCGCACTTGGCGACCCTGTCGCTGGCAGTGCGCGAGCACCGCTTCGCCAAACAGCACGATCCACGACGGCACCCCGGCGAGCATGCGCAGGTCGACGTCGGCGGTCTGCGCGGCCGCGGCGGCGACCTTCTGTTCCCACGATGGCAGCGCGCGGATGCGTGGATCCGGCGCGTGCAGCGACCGTAGGCAGCGTGGAATGTGCCGCGCCATGATGCCGGTGTTGTCCCCGATGAAGACCTCACCTTGCTGACGCATCGTGGTCGAGCCGCCAAGGAACAGCAGCTTGCCGCCGAACAAGCGGGCGCCGTTGTTGGCGAGGTGGGGGACCAGCGAGTCGAAGCCGCCGCGCTTGTTGTTGGCGATCGTCGCTGCGGTCACCGGCAAGAACTTCTCGCCGCTGGTGGTGCCCGACGAGATCGCCCAGAACTTCGTCAACCCCGGCCAGATCACGTCACGTTCGCCGGCCCGCGCGCGGTCCCACCACGGCAGCAGACTCTGGTAGTTCTGCAACGGCACGGCGCGCTGGAAGTCCGCGGTAGTCTTGATGGAGCCGAAGCCGTGCTCGCGTCCGAACGCCGTCTTGCGCATCTGTTGGAGCAGCCGCTCGAACAGCCGCTGTTGCGGTTCGCGCGGGTGCTGGGCATGGCGCAGCATCTGGCGCATGCGGCGAGTCGCCAGGCGTTGGGCGACGCTGCCGATCAGGTTCATGCCTCAGCCTGCTTGCCACCCATGGCGCGCTGGCGGAAGTCGTGGGCAGGCCCTTCGAGCACTTCCTTCGCCGGCGTGATGCCGCCGATCGAACGCACCGCCAGGTCCGCCGTCGCCATGATCGACAGCATCGGGTTGACGCGCACGCTGTGCGGGAACAAGCTGCCGTCGGCGACAAACAGGTTGTCGAGGCCGCGCACCCGGAACTCTTCGTCGACGACATCACGTTGCGGATCCGAACCACGGCATGCGCCGCCCTGCGGGTGCGAGCTGCCGAAGCCGACCAGATCACTCTGGCTGTGCATCGCGTCGTCGATGCGGTCCAGGTGCGCGACCTCGGTGATCTCGACCGGCGTCGCGCACGGCATGAACACGCGCGTGGCGCCGGCTTTGAGCATGGCGCGGGCGGCGGTCTTGCAGCCGTCGCGGAAGTCGCGCAGCTCTTCGGGCGACATCCGGTAGCGAATGTCCGCGTGGTCAAACAGGCGTCGGAACAGACGGTGGCCGAGGCCGAGGAAGACTTCGCCGGTTGGTTTGGTGGGCACCAAGACGCCGAGTGCGGCCATCTTCCGGAACCGCTGCATGCGTTCGGCATGGTCGCCATAGAACCCGGGCATCGTCAGCGCGAGCGACACCGGCGGGTTCTGGATCTGTTCGATGACGTAGCGTTCGTTGATGTGGTGCACGCACATCTGGTCGCCATCAAAGCCATCGAGGTCCTGCGCAAACTCGCCGAACACGATGCCGCCGGCATTGAACGACGTGCGCTTGCCGGCGCGGCCCTTGTGCAGTCCCGATCGAAGCAGCAGTTCTGGTGTGTTGATGGCGCCACCGGACAGCACGTAGCGATCCGCTTGGATGCGCACGGCTTCGCCAGTTTTCTTGTCGCGGCCAAGCAGCCCGCGCACCTGGCCGCGGGCGTGTTCGATGCGGATGATCTCGGTGTCGGGCACGACCTGCGCGCCGTTCGCCACGGCCATCGGCACCCAGGTCTGCGAAGCGTCGAGTTTGCGGCCGTAGCGACAGCCGACATTGCAGTAGCCACAGCCGATGCACTCCTGCATCGCCTTCTGGAAGCCGCCGTGCTGGACTCCGAGTTGCGCGAAGCCGTCGGCGAGCACCGCGGTCGCTGGGTTGTGCACATCGTCCGGCAGCGCACGGACTCCGAGCACCGACTCAACCCGGGCGTGACCCTGCGCGAGCAGGTCTGGATCCAATCGGCAGCCGTGCCGTGCAAAGCTCTGGCGCACGTCTTCCGGCATGCGGAAGCAGACCGCGTTGGTCAGCACCGTGGAGCCGCCGACGCAGTTGCCTTGCAGAACAAACATGTCGGCGTCGTTGTTGGTCTGCGCGCCGCCGTCCTTGTAGAGCCTCGCGATCATCTGCGGTTCGTCGTGCGACAGGTCTTTTGGGTGCAGCCAAGAACCGCGCTCGACGATGGCGACGCGGGCACCAGCTGCCGCGAGGTGGTAGGCAACGACGCTGCCACCGGCACCGGACCCGATCACCGCGTATTCGGACGTGATCGTTTTCATCAGCCGACGGCCTTGTTGGCGCTCTTGCTGCGCGTTGTTGCGCTTGCTGCCGTGTCCCTGCGCCGTTGCTGCATGGTGCGGAAGCCGAGGCTCTGGGCGATGCCGGGATCCGTGTAGTAGCCCATGCGGATCAGTTGCCGCGACAGCGCGGGGATCGCTAGCAGGCCCTTGGTGGTGGCGAGGTGCTGTTCGAGGAAGGCGCGTCGCTTTGCCAGTGGCAGGCGCGACAGCGGGGCTCGCAGCCGCAGGCAAGGCGAGAACTCGAGTGCGATCAAGACGGCGTGACTGCGCCAGTGGCGAGGCGAGTCGACGGTCGCGAGGTAGCGGTCGATGTTGCGAGCGACGACAAACCAGCCGCCTTCGGGTGGCGTCGGTAGGATGGCTGCCGCGTGTGCGACGATCGCGTTCGCCTGGATCATGTTGATCACAAGCAATCCTCGCGCTCGGGCTTGCTTGCGCTTGTGGCGCCACCAGATGTAGACGAACGGGGAGAGCGGCAGCCACACGGGCAATGCCAGTAGCGCGAAGCCAGCTACCAGCGCGATCCGCCCATTCAGCGACATGTTGAGCATTTCTAAGCGGGCGGGGGGGAATGGGAACCGGCAACTGGCAGATCGGTCGGTGAATGTCGCCCCGATACGGCTTTGCACAGCAATCGATGCAGGCTTATTCGGGCCAGGTTGTCCGGTGATACCGGGGCAAGTGTGTCAGGAACGTATCGTTGCTTAGAATTCTTACCCTGCGGAAGTTCTACTAACAGCCACCACCCGCGCAATCTCGCCTCGACGCGCACCACCTTGCCACAGACAGACTTCCAGAAGCGCGCGTTCCTCGCCGCGCAGTCCGCGCACTCTGCCGCCGATCGGGCAGACGCACGCATTCTCATGCGCATCATCGACGCCGTCGACGAAGGCGATTTCGCGGCGTTGGCCCAGCTAACGCAAGCGCTGCAAAAGAACTATCGCAGTCAGCTAGGCGCGTTGCCGGCCCTTGACGGGCGCCCAGCAGAGAGCGACGCCCAGAGCGACGCCGACGGCGACCAGACTTGACCTGACGCCGGCGGGTAGCAGGTTGGCGGTGGCCCTGGCGATGCCTCGTCCGCTACGGGCAGATGACCATCGACAGGCCGTTGCTCAGCGACAGCGGTGGGTTGAGCACCGTTTGCATCGCGACGTGCAGGCCAGCCAGAGCGGGCAGTGGCGGAATCGGGATCGTCAGCTGGCCGGTGCCCGAGCCGTTCGTCGTGATCGGGACCAGGGCGATGATGTTCGTTTGGTTGAACAGCAGGAAGCCCTGCGGGATCGCGATTTGATCCGGACCAACGGCGACGCCGAGCAGGCCGGTGGCGTTGGCGCCGCCGGTCCACGAGATGACCGGCAGGTCGCCGGGGCTGGTCGTGCCAGAACCTTCGAGCGAGTCCGTGATGCCGGTGAGGCCAATGCCGAACTTCTGGAAGCCACAGACGTCGAACGTCTGGCCGGCGGTCGTCGAGCTGTTGCCTTGGCGGTCGGTCGCCGTCAGCGTGAACTGGACCGTCGCCCCGTTGGTGATCAGGCCGGCGGGCGGGGTAAGCTTGGCCCGATACATCAGGCCACCGAGGAAGCGCAGCGGCGTGCTGCCGGTCGCGGTGCCGCCGGTGTGCGTGATCGTCCAGTCGAGGCTCGCCGAGGCGACCGAAGTTTCGCCATCGTCGACCATCGAGTCCTGGATCACGGCGCGCACGGCCCAGCCATCCGGAGTCGTCGACATCGCCGGCAACTGCTCGACGTGCACGAAGCGCGGCGGCTGGGTGTCGGCCGGGCCGCTGCCGAAGTAGGCGCGGTTGGTGAAGTTGCCGAACTCGCCTTGGGCCGTGATGACATCGAAGACGCCATCGCCGTCGATGTCGCCGACGGCAAGGTCGAGCGTCGGGTCACTGACGGGCGAGAAGCCAGCTGTGCCGTTTTGGCGCGCAAACGAGAAGGCGCCGTTGTTGACGTAGAGCTTCTCGGAGCTGTAGGTCAGCGAACCGTTGATCAGGTCGAGCCAGCCGTCGTTGTTGCTGTCCACCAAGGCCCATTCGTTGTCATCCTGGCCGTTGCCGCCGGTGAGCGCGCTGGTAAGGTTGGTGAACGACAGCGTGCCGTTGGGAATCATGTTGTTGCGCAACACGGAGTCGGTCGCGCCCGACACCGACAGCATCACGATGTCGAGGTCGCCGTCGTGGTCGAGGTCGGCCGCTTCGGCTTCGTAGCTGAGGCTGCCGCCGGCTGGCAGCAAACTGGTCGTAACGGTCGGGAAATGCCCGGTGCCGTCGTTGAAGAAGATCTGCTGGCCGGACGACTTGCCAACGTTGATGACATCGATGTCAAAGTCGTTGTCAACGTCCGCGAGCACGATGTCTTGCTGGTTCGTCTTCGGTGCCGACACGATGTGCGTCGCCGTGACGTTGGTGAAGTTGCCGGCGCCATCGTTGTGGAACAACTTGAGCTGGCCATTGTTGCGCTCGTCGTTAAGGAACAGGTCGTAGTCCCCGTCCTCATCGATGTCGCAGTAGGCGCAGCCAGCGACATATAGGTTGAGAGTGCCAAACCGTGCCACCGACTCATCGGTGAAGTTGCCACTGCCGTCGTTGACGTATAGGCGCTGTTGGCTGTTGCCGTTGCACGCGAAGAACAGGTCGAGATCGCCGTCGTTTTCGATGTCGAACGCCATCACCAGCGTGCCGCGGATCGCCGTGGTTGGAATGCGCGGGGTCGACTCGTCGACAAAACCGAGGCTTTGGTTGATCTTGTTGATCAGGATCGTTGGCCGGATTGCCTGGCCGCTTATCGACAGTACGTAGCCGTTGGCGAACACTGCATCGAGGTCCCCGTCGCCATCGATGTCCGCCATGATGCAGCCTTCGGAGCGAACCGTCGGGCCGGTGATCAAACCGGCTTGTTCCGTGTAGAGGTATTGGGCGGAGAGGGTAGAGCAGATCGCGAGCGTGAGCCCGGTCGCCAGCAGCGAAGAGTAGTTCACAGATGAAGGGGTGCGGATGGGTGGAGGGCAGGACGCAGAACGATCCGCGGGCAGCAGTCTACCGGAACGAACTGCGGGCCACACCTTGGGCTGACGTCGTTGCTTGCTCCAGTGGTCCGTCCTCTGCAACGGTTCGGTGAATCGCCCGGTGCCACGGTCGATCCGGCGCCTGTGCCGTGATCTGTGTACCCACCAACGCAAACGTCACCGCGAGTGGCTACGCGATCGCGCAGTGCCAACTATTGGATGACGAATGTGACGACGTTGCCGATTGCCGGAAACAGCGTTGGCCCGGCGAAGTCGAGGCGCAGCGCGGTGGCGTGCAGCGAGACGCCGACCAGTGCCGGCATCGCGGGGAGCGCCACCGACCATGAGCCATCGCCAGAGGCATCGGTGATGACCACACTCAGCGTCGCCGTTACCAACGGATGCGGATCGAGCGGTAGCCATTGCGTGCCCGGCAGGAACACGCCGGTGTTCACCGTGGCTGAGAACGTGCCGACGAACAGTTGGTTGGGGTAGCTCTCGGCGGCGAGATCGACAGTGGCAGCACCGCCGATCACAGCCGGGCCAGCCGCGACGCAGCGCAACCCGATATCGACGGCGAAGACGTCGGAGGATGCGTTGCTATCCCACGGCACCAGGTTTGACGCCTCCGTGCTGAACACCGCGATCGGGGGATCGCTTGCGATCGCCATCGTTTCGAGCAGCCATGTCACTCCGAACTGGGCGAGCGGACCGCTAGTGGCATTGCCGGCCGTACCGGTCGACGAACGGCTGACCTTCATCGTTCGCCCGGTCATCCGGTCGTGAACAAACGCGTCGTCGGTCGCATTGATGGGACCGGCGAGTCCGTCCAGCTGCGAGTAGAATGCGACGTAGCGACCTTGTGCGCTGATTGCCGGCAATGTCAGGTAGCTCGTGATCGAGGTCGTGCCCTGACTGCCAGTGGAAGACACACTGACTCGATCGGTGACTCCGGTCGTGCGATCGTGAACAAACACGTCGGCCGTTCCGTTGGTGTCTCCTGGCACCAGATTGGTGGCAAAGCTGATGAACGCGATGTGCTGGCCGTCGGCGTTGCATCTGGAGTAGCGGCTGTCGGCATTGCTCTGGATGCCGCCGGGACCCGTGCTGATCCGTTCGATGGTTGCCGTCTGCCGGTCGCGCACGAAGATGTCGCGCGCCGCGTTGGTGTCGTTCGCGACCAGATTGTTGGAGGTCGAATGGAAGGTGACGAAGCGGCCGTCGACCGAGACGCTCGGTGAGAATGCGCCGCCGTTGCCCTGGTTGCCGGCCGCGTCGACGCTGGCACGCTCGACCGCGCCGGTTGCGAGTGTGAGCACGAAGACGTCGTGTTGTCCGTTGGTGTCGCCGGGCACGAGCGGGCTCGCCGTGCCAAAGGCGACCGTGCTGCCATCGCCGCTGATCGCAGCGGAGTCGATGTAGGCCGTGGCCTGCACGCCGCCGGCACCGATGGTGACGCGCCGTGTGGTATTGTTGAGTCGGTCGCGTACGAAGCCGTCCATTACCCCGTTGGTGTCGCCTGGCACCAGGTTGTTTGCGAGGCTCAAGAACAGCACGAAGCGGCCGTCGTCGCTGATACCGGTAGTCCAGCTGTCACCGTTCGCCGGCGTGCCCGCGGTGTCGACGGTGACCCGTTCGATGCTGCCCGTGGCACGGTTGCGCAGGAAGACGTCGGCAACTCCGTTGGTGTCGTTGGCGACCAGGTTGGTGGCGGTGCTGCTGAACGCGATCCAACGGGCATCCGGAGTGATGGCTGGTCGATAGGTTGCGCCGTTGGCGAGTTGGGTATTGGAGGCAATCGAGCAAGGCTGAATTGCCCCCTGCGCGAGTAGGCAGGCCGGTAGGAGGGAGATCGCGAATAGGAGTGGGCGCATGACGTGTTTCTTCTTCTTCTTCGAAAACAGACTTGGGTCGCAGCACGGTCGTGCAGCTGCTGTGGAGTTGTTGGCGGCAGCTGTGTTGGCGGCTTTTGGGGCCGGTCGTTACGCCCGGTGTCGATTTCCTTTTGACTCGCCAGTCAGATGCTAACGCTGCGCCCGAGTTTGCATAGCCCGGTCGACTGGCCGGCGCGTTCGAATCTGGAACTCGTCTTATTCTGTTGTGCCGCGTCTCCTTAGACCGAGAGTAGACTCGTGCGCCGATGATCTTGGTTGCCTTGTTGCTGCTTGCGATTGCTGCCCTGTTGCCGATGTGGCGGTTGTGGTCCGAGGGCGCGACTGCGCGCGTCGGTGTGATTGCGGCATCGGGTTTGTTGTTCGCGAGTGTGGTCGTCGCCACGGTCTACGGTGCCAAACGTCCCC
>CAXBFC010000236.1:0-12435 GCA_963974725.1 uncultured bacterium
GCTCGTCCTTGTACTTCTCGTGCAGGAACTTCATCGCGACGTCGCGACCGAGGTCTTGGTCGTGGCCGCGGTGCACGGTGCCGACGCCGCCGCGGCCGAGTTCGCCTTGCACGACGTACTTGCCGGCTTGCTTAGTGTCGTCAGGGCCGAGCGGTTGGAGCATCGGGGTGTCGCCCGCTCGGTCGTCGCGCAGCAGTACCTTGGGCTTCGAACCAGTGATCTCGCCGATGCGAGCGATCACGCTCGGCGTTGGGTCGGATTCGGGGCGTTGCTGCGAGTCCTGGCCGTAGGCGAAGGCCAGGCCATCGTCGATCTCGTCGGGAGTCGAGCTGTCGTCGGGCGGTTGTTTGTCGTGGCTCATAGTGGGCGCCTTTCCCCATCTTCCGCACGGCGCCCGTTTTCATCAGAAGAATCGAGCCGATTCCTAATTTGCTTCAGCGCAGCATGCCGAGCAGGCGGCGGCATTCGGCGTCAAGGTCTGCGTCGGCGGGGGCATGAAAGGCCACGGCATCACGCAGGCAGCGGTAGAACTCGGTCCGCGCCTTGCGGTAGGCGTTGTGCACCTCTTGCGCATCGACGCCCCAGGCCGCGGCGATGTCCCGAACCGCTTGATCGTCCCCGAACCGCCGCTCGAGCAACTCGATCCTGCGGCGCCCCGCATCGCCATCGGCCTCGATGGCCAGTTCGCGATGCCGCTTCTTGGCCGTGCGCATCAGCGCGCGAGCCCAGCTGCGGTCGAACATGGTGGCCTGTCCCGGTTCGTCAGATGCAGCCTGTTGCAGCCACGCACTGTCTTCGGGCCGAAGTCGCCCGCGCTCCGCGGCGCGTTCCTCGAACCGCCGACCGACGTTGCGGGCGACGCCGAACAGCAAGCCGCGAAACTCACCGCGAGATTCTTCGGCGCGTTCGAGTGCACCGCCCGGTTTGAGGCACTCGATGAACACTTCCTGGCTCGCATCATCGACATCGGCCATGAGCACGCGGCCGTGCCAGCGCTGGGCGAAGAAGTCGCGGACGGTGCTCAGATAGCTGCGCGAGAACGTCGAGCGTGCCGTGTTGTCTCCCTTGGCGGCGGCGCGCAGCACGGTCCAGCAGGTATCGGCGGGGTCAGATGACACGAAAGCAAGATAGCGTAGATCCGCTGACTTCGACCCCATCGGCTTGACTGCTTTTGACTTCGCCGACTTGCTGGCCGCTGGGGCGCGCTTGCTCTCACCCAGAAGTATGCAAACCCGTACAGCTCGGGGAGCACTTCGGTCTAACTGGCCGCGCAGTGTCCGAAAAGTACGCCGACCCGATTCTCAACCGAATTGGCCAGTTCGAACTCGTCAACGACCACCCTGTCGCCATCCGGCGACTCGCCGCTTGTTGGAGCGATCGGATTGTCATCCAACGATTGATGTGGGCGATCCTGATGATAGTGATTGGCGAACTCAGAGAGTGTGCGCCGTAGATGTCGCTCGCCAAACAGGATCAGCTTGCTCAGACATGCGCGCTTCACGGTCTGCACCCAACGTTCTGCGAACGCATTCATGTCATAGGCTTGGTAGGCAGTGCGCACGATCTTCACGCCGGCCGTTTTCGAGGGTGCTGCAAAACCTCTTCGCGAACAGCGCATCGTTGTCGAGGATCAGCAGCTTCTTGTCGCGCACGAAGCCGTCGACGTGATCGGTGAGGTTGCGCGCGACTTGCGTCATGAAGTTGCCGCCGGGGTGTCGGGCGGGGTCGAAAGTGGTCTCGAGCTTGGCAGTCTGTTTGCTTGAGCCACGACCTGAGATTCGACTGCGTGCCATTCGAGCGCTTGGCCTTCTCGGCAAAGCCGGCAAGCTTTCGCTGGCAAGGATCTTGGCGCTGGAGTTTGGCAAGGACAGGAACATGGCTCCTGCCGTGCAAAGCGCTGCAGACGCAATTCGGGAGTGAGCGGCGCTTCCTCTTGGCTGCCGAATGCGCCGACGGCAAGTTGGTCGGGATAGATGGACGCGGGAAAGAGCGTCTGGTTCTCGATGGCCTGCCTGGTCTTCGTTCGGGTCGACTCCTGGCGAGCGGTAACTACCTCGTCGTGACGATGGACGGAGTCCGCGAAGTGACCTCTTCTGGAAAACCGTTTGGTCAGTTGCCGATGTGGCTCCTCATGATGCCGTGCGACTTAGAGGGGGCGCACACTCATTGCGAGTGCTTCAGGAATCCCTGCAGGTTCTCCCATCCCCGTGTGACTAGTCGCCCGAACGTGGCTATGCGCTCTCGAGAACGGACCGATTGCACACCTGCCCTTCCATGAATAACCCCACGCGCCTCGAAGTCACCATCGCCACCGCGCTTGCCGCGCTGTGCTGCACAGGAAACGCCGTATCGCAGACTGCCTACACGATTCGCAGGCTGCCCTCGGCGCCAGGGCTAACCCATGGCGTAGCCGAGGCCGTCAACAGTGCTGGGCAGATCGTTGGCTACATGTTTGACACCATGGGCGCATGGCGCGCAGTGTCCTGGACGAACGATCAACTGACCCTGCTGCCCGGGAACTCACCAGGCACCGCGGTGGCAATCAACGAGCTGGGCGTCATCTGCGGTAGCACTACGACGGCAACCGGTTCGACCGCCGCACGATGGGACCCGACGCCTCTCGGCTATGCGCACGTCGATCTCGGCCTATCGCCGACAGCGATCTTCAGCGGCGCTAGTGGGATCAACGCGAACTCGAGAACCTGCGGCTCGCAGGTCCAGGGATCAGGCGGCCTGTTCGCCACGATCTGGCGGGACGACAGCGACGTTGGCGCTCCCTTCTTGCTGCCTGCCCTCGGGCCGGTGTTTGCGGTGCAGGCCGTGGCCATCAACAACCGCGACGAACTCGTAGGATACTTCTCGTCGGGTACCGCGCAACCGATGCTGTGGTCTCCCGCGACGACCTCTTGGCAGGCCAAGCAGCTACCAACGTTGACCACGTCATTCAGCGCTGGCGCGGCCATCGACATCAACGACAGCGGCGTGGCGGTCGGCTGGTCGCACGACATCCAGAATACGCGTCATCTGGTGACCTGGACGAACGGCGTCATCACCGATCTCGGCACTCTTCAGGGCAACCCAACAACCGGCTATGCCATCAACGCGAACGGTGACATCGTGGGCAGCAGCGCGTTGGCTTGGCCCGACTACACGGCCTTCGTGCGGATCGCCGGTGGGTCCATCACCGAACTCGATTCGCTGCTGCCGGCGGAATCCCCCTGGCATCTCAAGATTGGCAACGACATCAACGACAACGGTTGGATCGTCGGCACCGGCCGCCGCGGGAATCTCGACGAACCGTTCGTGATGATCCCGACTACGGTTGATCTCTCCGCACCGCAACCGGGCACAGCCGGCGCAATGAACACGTTCACGGCCTCCGGCAATACCCCGGGCCAGTCAGTGTTCTTCTTCGTGTCCATGTTCGGCGGCGAAACCGCGATCAGCGGTTGCCTCGAAGCACTCGACATCGCCAACCCGCTGCCATTCGCAGTCGGCAACGCCAACGCCAACGGCACTGCACTGGTCACCGTGCCGGTGCCAGCGTTCCTTGCCGGGCTGCCGTTCTTGTTCCAGTGCTACGACCCGGCAGCGTGCCACACGAGCGACGTCGTGGCGTTCACCTTCTAGCGGTTGCCTGAGCGCCGCCACGAGCTTGGCAAACTGCCGTGCAGCCAGCCTGGAACGCTCTTCGACCAAAGCACCATGACGATGGGCGCTTGCTACACCCTTAACCGCATGGCCGAACTTGGCATGCCGCTTTCGTTCGGAGCTAGGATGTGAGTCGAGGCGGTTGCAGGATGGAGCTGGGGTGAGCGTAGGTGATGACAACGCCTCGTCGGCGACTCGGGCTAGTGATCCCACCGGGCGTAGATGGCGCTCGAGGTGATCCCCTCGATGTCGCGGACAACTCTGACTAATCTGGCGTTGCCGGTGATCGGGGGGCAGGTCGTGTTGGCTTAGAGTTCGGGTGGTCCGAGCCGTGGGGGTGCATGGTCTATGCTCTCAAGCTCACACCCCAACCGAAGCAGAGAAGCAGAAGTGACGGACCACGCCATGCCATCATCACGCGCCGCCAAGTTCGCTGCCACGTCGTTTGCCATTCTCATGGTGGCGGCACTGGCTGCTCCCGCGACCGGCCAGGAGAAGCCAACGGCCGCAGCCAAGCAGAAGCACATGATGCGATTCTCGTTCAAGGCGGGAACGGTTCGTCACACGGTCATGGAGCAAGACCTGATCATGACCGTGAGCATGGGGAAGCAGGAAATGGTCACCAAGCTCAAGACGACCATGTGGGTGACGACGACGGTGAAGGCTACCGAAGGCAACATCGCGCACATCGAACAGGTGATTACGCGCGTCAAAGCCTTCGCCGATGGCTCCGTATTGAAGCTCAACTTCGACAGCGACGACGAGGACAGCGATCCTGGTTCCCTCGTGTCACTGGCCAGCTTTGTCGGCAAGAAGACCGTCATGAAGCTCAGTGATCGAGGCAAAGCCATCGACACTGATTTGCCTGGTGACGAAACTCGGCCAGAGGCGGTTGGAGCCGAGCTCGAGCATTGGATGGCGCAAGGCCTGACGCAGCTTCCCGATCGTCCGATTGCGATCGCAGAGCCTTGGAAGCTCAAGCAGAAGGTGTCGCTAATGCCGTTGGCCGAAGCGAACCCAGATGCCGAGATGGACTACAAACTGCTGGCCGTCGACAGTGGTTCGATCACCGTGCAGCAGAGATTGATCATCGACCTGGACACCCTAGAACTCCCCGGCGCAGTCAAACCCGAAGCGCTGTCGATCACCGGCACCAGTAAGCTTGACCTGCGCACCGGCACGCCCATCGAAGCGACCCAGATCATGAAGTCGACGTTCGATGGCCAGACCAAGATGACGATGCACGTCACGCAAACGATCAAGCTCGCGTCGCCGCCTAAGAAGCTGAAGAAGCCGAGCAAGAAGTAGTCGCACCGGAGCTGCATGAACCCTGACGGGTCGCCCGTCACTGCCGCCGCGATCCGCGGAACCTCGTCATCGATGACGAGGTATGTGGCAAGCATGTCGTCGACCTATTGATCTCGTCGAGTGCCCACTGCTTGATGGAAAGGGGCTTCGATGGTGACGGCGCGATGCTCGATCACCTTGCCGACGGCGGGCTCACAAGTTCGTGCTCGGCAAGAAGAGCCTGCCGACCGGTTTCCGCGGCGCGGCTCAGTTCGGCGAAGCGCTCGCGCTCACCAGCAAAGAAATCTTCACGGTTGGGATTGCGTGCGTGGTCGACCAAAACAGGCGAGCCGTTCGCCGAACACCCGGGTGGCAAGGGCATGCGCATTGCGCAGGCGGGCTCACTGCTCGGTGGCAAGGCGATGTGGTTCCGGCGGTGGATTGCGCCGACCCACTCGGCATCTCGACGTCGTTACGTTCGGCCGATCATGGGCGCGATGGCGTGTTCATCCACTGACGTTGGTGGGCGGCATTGACGCGGAACTTCCGCTAGCCTGTTGGCGGAGAACCCTCATGTCTAAATCAATCATCGCCGGTCTGGTCGCGCTGACGTGCGCTTGCACACTTTCAGCGCAGCGTCCTGTCGTCACCGTTGGCGGCATCAATCCTAATCACACCGACCTGCCGCAAGCGATTGCTGCTGCGGCGCCCGGTTCTATTGTCGAAGTGCGGCCCGGTACCTACACCGGGTTTACGTGTCAGAAGGCGCTGCGTGTCGTTCTGACAAATGCCACTGTGAATCCGCCGGCTGGCGCGAACTACACGATCCGCGTGGAGAACATCGCTGGCTCGGATCCGTTCGTGATCAGGGGAGTCGCGACGTTGATCGAGTCGGGAGTGCTCGGCGCGATGAGTGTCAGCAATGTGCAGGCTCCCGTCATCATCGAGAAGGTAACGCTGCTCGGTGATCTGCAGCAGGCGGCGCTTCAGGTCCTCAACTCCGGTTCGGTGCATGTCGCTCGTGCGATCTTGATCGGTGACCCGGCGCTGGACGCGCAGTTCTGCAACTTTATCAGCACCGAGAACCTGATCGGTAACAGCGACGGTGCGGGTGCGGTTATCTCCGATTCATCGTTGGACTCGGCACGCACGGTCTACGTTGGCACGGATGAGCCCGCGCTTCGCATCTCTGACACCGACGCACGGCTAGCCAGCGATGGCTCCAGCGGCATGTTTGTGATCGGCTCAGGACTCGCTCCCGTTAGCGCATTCGAAGCGTTCGACAGTGACATCAACTGGACCCCGAGTTTGTTTCAGCTGGGGCCAGCGAATGGCGCGCCGGCCTTGTCTGCACAGACGACCACGGAAGTGATCGAGGATGTGCCGATGCTCAACGCGGGGCCGGCCGTGCTCGGCGGCACCGCTGTGGTGCGAATGACATCCGAGACGCAGATGTTCGGCGCGATTGCGATGAACTCCTTGTTGGCGACCCCGATTTCCTTGCCGCTGGGTCGCTTCTACATCAACCCACTCTCGTTCGTGATGGTCGGCACAGGATTCGTAGGCACCGCCGGTCTGCAATTCAACGTTTCGATCCCCAATGACCCAACGCTGCGGGGTGAAGTGTTCGCCTTCCAAGGCCTCACGTTCTTGTTGGACGGCAGTATTCCGCTTAGCGGCCCCGCGCTCTGGTACATCGAGTAGCAACTGCTTGACGAGCTTTGTGAGCGCGGCGACGACGTCGCCTTGCTCGGCTCCGCAGTGTCCGGAAACCGGGCCGAGGCGGCCTGAGCGCGAATTGACCGGATCCTTGGCGACCGCTTGCATGCGGGCGACGGGGATCCGCAGGTCGTTGAGGCTCGGCTCGCAACAACATCCGCAACTGCGTGGCATCCTCAACCGCATGGCCGAGCTTGACATGCCGGCTTCGTAGGCGGTCCGGATCTGAGTCGGTGCGTTCGATGCGTCGTTCTGTCGTGAGTTGGATTCACGCACCATCGCCGCAACAGCGGCGCAATCGCGTCAGCGGCTGCCGAACGCTTCCTGCAGCAAGGCTTGCAAGGTGCGCTGTTCGCCTTCCGCCAAGAGCTCCACCGGCGCCGCAGGCGCGGCCGGCGCAACCCGCACCAACTCGTACCGCGACAAGGTAAACACCGGGTCCGCGGCGGCTGGAGACTGCGAGCTCGAATAGGCTTCGACCGCGATGGTGTCCGCGTTGAGCGACCCGCCAGCAACGGCTACCTCTTCGCGCGTCATGCCTGCGGCGCGACGGTCGACGACCAGGCCGTAGAACAACGTGCGGTCCGAGACCTCGTTGACGTAGGAGTCGAGCGGCGCGCCCAGCAACAGCGCCAGGCCATCCGGATCAACCGGCAGTCCACCGATCGACACCACCTTGTCCGGTTGGATCGTGAAGGTCGTGCCGTTGAGCGGCGGTACTGGATTCGCAGAGTTGCTGTCGATCACCACCGCGTTTCGGATCTCCCAACTGCCCGCCATTGCGATCGTCACCGAGCCAGCACCGTCCGGCACATTGGCTGCAATCTGCGGAACGCTTGGGCCACCGCTGCCGCCACTGCAAGCAGCGATCGCGGTCAGGGAAACAGTCAGAATGATGGAGCGGCAGAGGTTTCGTAGCATTGGCAAGTCAGGGCTTGGGGGCCGAAAGCGTGCCATGCGGGCAGGTGGCGCACAACCCAAACGTCCGTTGTCATTGGATTGTTGACGCAGAGCCACGCGACGGGGTTCGCGTTGGCAGTGATGGTGGAGCAGTCGACGGGCCATCCGATTGAATTGTCTTCATGTCAGCAAACCTGGGACGGGATGTTGTTCGGCTGTCTTTGAGTGGTTCGACCACCAGGCCGAATCATCGGCACGCAAGTGGGCCGATGCCGTGACGGCCATCCGCCCGTTCCGGCCCGAGGACGAAGAGGCCTTTCTGCTCCTGTACAACGGAGTGTTGTTCTAGCGCTGCGACGCGTGGCGAGATGTGGCAGTGGGGGCGTGTGGCGGTTCTCGAAGCGCGTTCGTGCTCTGCTCACTACTCGGTTACGTGGTTCGGGTGGTGGCCGAGCGGTGTAGCTGGAAGTGCTGACGTGTCCGCGGCTGGTCTGCGATGCGCACGTTGTTGGCCGTCGCAGCGATGTGCCTATCGGTCGCCGGTGCGACGAATGTTGCCGGTCGGTCCGGAGTTCTGATTGCCGCTCGGGCTCGACGAGCCGTCGCTGCTGGCAGGCCGCTTCTTGTCGTCGTCGCCAAGCTCCAGGTCGCCCGCTTCTAGCAGCTCCTTCACCGGCGGATGGTTGGCGGCCTTGGCGTGAACTTGCCCAGACTTGCCGGGGCCGAGGAACAACTTCTTGCCCTCGGGAAGAGGAACTTTGATCGGTCGGCGGGTCTTGTTGGTTATTTCCATCTGCGTTCGAGTGCTCTGCCACGCAAGGTACCCGGCTTGTCGTCGCCTACAAGTGGCTGGTGACTTGATCGGCGACGTGAACGGATGGCCGCGTGCGCCCTCGCCGCTGAGCAATGAGTCAGGGACGGTTTCGGTCGAGTTCACAGACTGGTGACCCGGTTCGAACTCAGCGACAAGGTTGTCTACGAGGCCCAGGCCATCAGGCCTCGCGACGATCGCGGCGTAGCCGACCACCGAGTCGCTCTTCAACGATGTCACATGCGGCACGGGACACGACGCGCACAGGGATCGGTAGCGGCGAGTGCGACTGCGGTGCCAGCGATGGACGCGATGACCCAGTCTGGAGGCTGGCTGGTGTGCTGGCATGCCATCAGCGATTTGTCATAGGCGCCTGCTGCTCGCGCCGTAGGCACCACGCAGTATGAGGCCGTTGCATCCGTCGATGCGAAGGCCTCCGGTCGGCTTGGTTGCCCCGGCAATACTGAACGTTGGCGAAGCTGCCTGCGGCCAGGCAACGAGCTTGTCAGCTCGTGGAACTTCTCTAGGTCGCGCGCCCCAAACGGCCGATGCCAATGGCGTCTTCCTAAAGTCCGGCGCCCAGACGCTCGATCAATGACTCGACAACAGCTCCGCGGTTCCACGAGGCAATTGGGCATTCCTTGGGGTGTGTGTGTCGCGACAGATTCTGTTCTTCCTACCTAGACGCCAACCACTATGCGCACCACTTTCGCCGTTGTTACGTCGCTGATCGCTGTCACGTCGCTCGCAGCGCAGAATAGCAGCGCATCCACCATCATCAACCACTTCGGCCTTGGCTGCCAAGGTCTCGGCGGTCGCCTGACCGGAGGCGTGGTCGTCAACACTGTGGTAGGCATGTCCTACAACAAGGCGAATGCCGTGCTGCAGGTGTCGGTCACCAACAGTACTCCGATCGTTGCCGGCGAAGCCACTGCGACGGTCAGCGAAGTGCACCTCAACTTCCCGAATGGCGCCGTCACCGGCGTGACGCTCAATAACCAAACCGGGTCGGGCGGTGCCACCCCGGCCTTTACGATGAGCTTCGATGCCGATAGCGCGGCCGCTCCCAATCCGAATGCCGCAGGTTGCCTCGGTGACTTCAACGTCACGCTGACTGCCGGCGCCAATGGCGCTGGCGGCATCGCCAACGCTGCAGCGACCAACATCACCACGGCCAACCCCGTGTTCGGTCCGGTGACGTTCGAGCTGCAACTCACTGGTCCCGGCACCGCAGGTATGGACGCCGAAGCGATCATCGCGACGATCTCGCAAGGCAGTCCGAGCGCGACTAGCGTCGCCCTGAAGTTCGAAGGCGGTGGCTTGCAGGGCCAAGAAGGCGGCTATGTCGGCAGTTGTGACCAATGCCGGACGTCGATCTACACGGTCGGCCAAACCACCGTTGGTTCGACGTTCGACCTGTGCGTCACCGGCGGCTTCGGTTGCCACTCGTGCATGTGGATCTCCGCCACGCCCGGTCCAACCATTGTGCAAGGAGTCACGGTTCCGGTCGGCTGGCCCATCGCGGCAGCGTGGGAGCTCGGCAACTTCGGCATCGGCGGCACTGGCAACTACGCCTGCATTCCATTCTCGGTGCCAAACAACGCGCAACTGCAGGGCTTCGAGTTCTACGTTGCCAACCTGACCTACAACGCGCTGAATCTACAGGGTTACGCCTTTTCGCCAGGGTTCACCGTCACGATCAATTAGATCGCAAACGATCCGGAAGGCGGTCATGCACGAGTGCGGGTCGCTAGATACATGTCGGATGCGGAGGCCGCGTTGCTCGAAGCTCATGAGGTGTCCGTCGCGATCGGAAGCGACAGGGCTGCGGCAATCGCCGGACATCTGGTCACGGTCTCCGAGCAGTGCAGGAGCGCGAACCCGAGAAGGGGCACGCAGTTCGCGCCGAGAGCTGGCGAAAAGAAGCAATGGCGAGCATCTGCATCTGTGACCTTCCCCCGGTTTGATGGACATAGCCTGAACGGCCAAAGTGGTGTGCATGTCGAGGTCGATGGTGGAGTCAGCTCTTGGATCGCTGTCCTCTGCCGCCGGCTCGCGTGGTTCATCCGACTTGTCGTCCTGAAGCGAGACCGTGATCCGAGGTGTCGGAAGCGCAACTTGCCGCAGGTGCCCGGTTGATGAAGCAGGTCCGCCGCGCCCTGCGCCGAGCAGTTGCTATCGGTCGACCGTTCGCAAAGGCCAACAGGTGCAGGCAGGTGCGATCGCCGATTGCTGGGATACTCTGGCCGGGTAGGCGCCGAACTCCAAGAATGCCGTAACGCACTGGGGCTGGGTCCGCTGCATTCACTACCGAGGCCCAACCCATGCTCTTACGCCGTCCACTTTCGCATCTGACCGTCGCCGCGCTCGCGCTGGCAACTCCGACTCCGTCGCAGAATCTCGTTGCCGACCTCAACACGACCGGTGGCTATGTGACGTCCAGTGTCGCCCGGGACTTCTGCGTCTTCGCGGGCGGTTCGCGGGCCGCCTTCATCGCGAGCGGCGCCTTTGGCACCGAGCTCTATGTGACCGACGGTACGGCGGCGGGCACGCGGTTGCTGGCGGATCTCAGCGATGGCTACGGCAGCTTGCCAGAGTCTCTGTTTGCGATCGGCAGTGAAGTGCTGTTCACGGCAATCGTGCCGGGCCTAGGCCGCGAGCTGTGGAAGACCGACGGTACACCTGCTGGCACCGTGCTAGTCAAGGACATCTATCCTGGGGCCGCCACAGGAGTGTCGCTCAGCTACTTCAACTTCTGTGAGCTGGGCGGTCTGGTCTACTTCTCCGCGTCGAGCGTGAATGGCTCCGCAGTATGGCGCACCGATGGCACTACGGCGGGAACCGTGCAAGTTATCGACATGGATCCAGGCTTCAGTCTGTTTAGTCATCGTGAGCTGAGCGTGGTCGGCAATCGGCTGTACTTCACTGCAGATGACGGAACGGTTGGCTGGGAGCTGTACTCGTCGGATGGAACGCAGGCTGGCACATCGCTGGTCGCCGACTTGACGCCAGGGCCCGGTGACTCGGACATCAGCACGCTTGCGGCATTCGGCAACCTGTTGGTCTTTTCGTTAGATGACGTCGATGGCCCCGAGCCTTGGATTAGTGACGGCACTGCGGCGGGGACCTTCCAGCTCGCCGATCTCTATCCGGGCAGCTTCGGGTCCGAACCGGAGCAATGGACCGAAGTAGCTGGCCGCTGTGTCTTTTCGGCGCAGACGGCGACGGAGGGCAGGGAGCTGTTCATCACCGACGGCACCACCACGGGCACGCAGTTGCTCGCGAACATTGCCACCGGCAGCTTCGGTAGCTCGCCAGATCATCTGACGTCTGTCGGCAACATCGTGCTCTTCGAGGCCGACGGTCCCAACGGTCGCGAGCCCTACCGTACCGACGGCACGGTGGCTGGCACGTTCGAACTGGCGGACCTCATCCCCGGCGCAGGTAGCTCGAACCCGGGAGATTTCGTGCGGGTCGGCACCAAGGCATGGTTCAGCTCGGGCGATCCTGTGTTCGGCCGCGAACTGTTCGAGACTGATGGCACGCCGGCTGGCACCAACCTGCTCGGAGATTTTATCGCAGGCACCAATGGCATCGGCGCGGTCGCCACGACCCCGTTTGGCGCCGGCGTGCTGTGTCGCGGTGGCTTGGCCGGCGCTGGTACAGGCGAACCGTGCTTTTGCGACGGCACGCTCGCGGGCACGTTCGTACTCGCCGACATCGGCCGACCCAACACCGACTCAGCGCCAGACCTGTGGCTCGCCGGCGGCAACGGCACGAAAGTAGCGTTCGCAGCGACCGCTGACCTCGTTGGCCGGGAGCTGTTCGTGTCCGACGGCACGCCGACGGGAACCCAAGTGCTCGTCGATGTCGTGACGGGGTCCGCAGGTGCCGAGCCGCTCACGCTCGCGCGGCGCGGCGACAAGGTGTTCTTGGACGCCGACCTCGGCGGCGTGCGCCATCTGCACGTCTATGACATCACCGCCAGTTCGTTGACGCAGCTGACGGGCGGCACGCACGACGTGCGACCTGAGGCGTTGACGACGAACGGCAACCGCGTGTTGTTC
>CAXBFC010000237.1:0-12274 GCA_963974725.1 uncultured bacterium
CCAGGGCCTTGCCACGGTCTGGATCCTGTTCGACGTGCATCGCATCGTGCGCAAGCGCATTGAGCTGCGTGCCTGGCATTGGCTGGTGTTCGGGTTGCTGTTCGCACGCTGGTTCTCGTCGAACTACACGGCCGGCCAGTTCAGCTTGTGGGTCGCCGCGCTGACCATCCGTGGCATTGCCGAACTCGACGGTGGCCGCATCGCACGCGGCGGCATCATGATCGGTGCCGCTGCGGCGGCCAAACTGACACCACTCGCGTTCTTGGTGGCATTGCCCCTGATGGGTTTCGCATCTGCCGCCGTGTGGATGGCGGGCACGGTCGTCGCGCTGGTCTTCTTGGTGCCCTGGCCGGTGTTGGGTAGCAGCGAGCACGCGCGACACCTGCACGAGTTTTACCAGGCGATGCTGGCACCGCTGTTCGGCACCGCACAAGGCGACGCCGCGATGTGGGCGGGAACCAGCGCGAGCATCAAGAGCACCATGCAGACGCTGCTGCAGCAGTCACCGGAATCCGATGCCATCCGCACCAACCTTTGCGACCTGCCCGATGCCACGCTTCGAATCGTGAGCTACGTCTACTCGGCAGCAGTGTTGGTGCTAGCTGCGTTCGCCTTCTTCGCGGCGCGCAAGCACCGGGCCGCTTTGGTGATGCAGTCTTCGGTTGTGATCATCACGATGGCGCTGTTTTCGCCGCTGACGCGCAGCTACCACTGCGCCATGCTCGCGTTGGCTGGCATGTGGTTCGTGGCGGAACCGAAGCCGACCATGGTGCGACGCTTGGTGTGGTCGTTGATCGCCGCAGCGTTTGCGTTCGGCATGATCCTTCGGCAGAAATCGCTGCTCGGGCGTGACCTGTGGTCCGCACTCGATCGCTGTGGACTGGTGCACTTCGGCATCGTCGGCATGCTCGTGCTGCTGGCAGTGCCAGCACGTGAGAAGGCGTAGTCGACGCTCGCTGGCTCGATTCGCGTGCTGAATGCGCGGCGAGGTCCAATGAACCGAGGTCGGGCGACCGGGCGGCGAGACGAGTGCCAAGCATTCGCCTCGCACGTGACACAATCAGTAGACGATCGAGAAGCCGCGTAGATCCTGCGCTGTTGGCACCGTTGCCGTGGCACCATTCTGGGTCTGCGGCAGATCCCACTCTTCGAGGCTCACGCGCTGGAAGATGTTCGTCCCTGAGGACGGCTTCAAGATCGCGACGACCGACAGCCGGACTTCATCACCGACCGACAGGCCCGACAGGCTGAACTGGAAGGTGCCGTCGCCAGCGCCGTCGGTAACCGTCGAGGCAACGAAGCCACCAGGGAGCGCTGCATAGTTGTACGTGTTGGTCCCGTCATTCAGCTGGAAGCCGGCGATTGCCGACGCACCACCGAGTTGCGGCGCGTTCATCACGGTCCACGTAGCATTGCCTGGCGAACGATGCAGCACGTGGGCAATGACGACCCGGGAGGTTCCGGGGAACGGTCCGTTTACCGCAGTGACTTCGCCCTTGGTTCGCACGCTGACGTTGGCCTGCACGTCGAGCTGGCCCGGCGGCACGCTGCGCGAAATGACGGTTGGCGTCAGCGTGTCGATCAACAGCTTCACGGTTGCCGAGGGCGTCGTCGAAACGAGCTGATCGGCAGCCTGGAAATTGTGCGCCGTCATATCTTGGCTAGACGGATTGCCAGCAAGGTCGGTAAGCACCAATCGCGGCGTATAGAAGTGCTTCTTACCCGCGAAACCGAACGCATCTACGGTCGACGGGTTGAGCTCGTGCATGTGGATGGTTGCCTCTCGCACGAAGGCTCCTCCACGCGTCACCGACACGACCGTATTGGTGGCGTCGACCGCATGCATTTCCCACTTCACAGGCTCGCTGAACTTCACGCGGAACTTCGCGAACGTCGCCGCGGTGTGATCCGTGGTGAACGCGGAACTGGACGGAGGCACCGCGTCTGTTTGGGTGTCCACGAGCAGTGGGTTGCTGCCAACCTGGACCTCGTAGCCGTCGTCAGCACCATCGCCATCGGTATCGCGATTGCGTGGATCACTACCAGCCGTCGACTCCTGAAGATCGGTCAGGCCATCGTTATCAGGGTCATGCGCAAACCGCACACCACCGCCTGGAGGCAGACCGAGGAACAGATACCGCGCGCTGCCGGTGATCGCCGATTGGAAGTTGCTCCAATTGCGCGCCGGCACACTGCCGTCGTGACTTTGGAACATCTGTGTCGCGGGGTCATACACCCAACGAATATCCCTGACTGCGCCACTGACGCTCTCCGAACCGATGGCCACGACATCAACCCAGCCGCGCGCCGGATTGGCTTGGTACAGCAGCACGGAGCTGATCACGGCCGCTTGGGCGACCTTGTTGTTGACGTCGATCAAGTAGGCGCGATGGGCGGCCGGTGCGATGCCTTGATCGAACTGACGAATGAACTCCGTCAGCTCATCCTGTTCGGTAGCAGTGATGTTGAATCGGCTTGGACTCAAGAAGTCCTTCACATCCAGTGACAGTCCCTCGTGCGCGATCCCGAAGCCGCCGCGCGCGCGCTGCGTCGACAGGGAGCCAGGCACCGTCAGAGTGAATCGATCCTGGTTCTTGTGGGTCAATTGGCGCAGATGAGAAACGTCGAACGTCGCGGTCGAGGCGATGCCAAGCACGATCTCGGCAACGCGATTGCCATTGGTGCCGCTCGGCATCTGGTGGCAGTCGGCGCACGTCTGCCCGAACAGCACGTTCGGCGTGTGCAAGAACGCCTGCTGGCCGCCACGGGCCGGCAGTCCATCGAGCTTGCGGTCGATGTGCTGGATTGGATTTGCTGGCGCTTGCAGTGAGAAGACGAACGCCTCGAACTTCTCTAGCTCGCTCGCCGTCAACACACTCTGGTGCCCCAGCAACCCCTTGAAGGCGCCGTTGAAGTGATCGAGATTGCGTTCTCCACGCCAGTGGTAGGGAAACGTGTCGCCAATGCTGAGCAACGACTGCGTCACCATCAGATCCTTGACGTCGGCGAACGAATCGGAAAGCCCCCAACCAAGCAGATCCATGCCGCCTCCCGGGTGACACGTGCTGCAAGTGACCGCACCATGGAACGGCGTGCCGCTTGTGTTGTTGTCTTGCGCTCGCTTGGCGTCATAGAAGATCGAGCGCCCTTCCTGCACTTCGACTGCGAGCGGATCTGGTCCGAGTTCAAACCAGAACGGGGCGTTGGCCGGGTTGTTGCCATCGAACAGCAGGACCTTGTTCCAGCCCCAGCAGTAGACGTAGAGCAGGTTGCGCTGCTGGTCCCACTCGAGGTCGCGCGGGATTGCCCGACCAATTGGCGTCGGCATACCAGCGGGTTGCACGATCGGAACGTCCGCATAGCGCGTGCCAGTCTGAGTAACGAACGTGATCAAGTCACTGGTCGAGGCAGCGATCGCTGCGTGTCCGGAGTTGTGGAACGCCAGCGCATACGGAAACGACATCGACGAGCCAACCGTCTTCTGACCGCCGCCGATCGGGGCGTCCAAGTCGATCAGGGTCGAAGGCTTCGGGCGGGTCCCGACTCCGACGTTATTGGCGATCGCGAGCTGCGCGAAGGCAAAGACACCGCGATGCTTGTCCTCGCTATTGTGCGCGGCATTCAGGCTCTCGGTGCTGAGCAGCCAGTAGTTGCCATCGATCGGATTGATGCCGTGTGCGGTCATCAGCGTGCCCGCGCTGTGCAGCACCGCTACGGCCGGCGAGTTCACAGCCTGGGTGACCTGAATGCGGAACAAGTCTTCGTCCGGCAGGTCGGTTCCGGCCGTCGACGTCGCGTCGAGATCCACGACGATGGACCGTTGGTCGACGCCGCCAACTCCGGTTCCCGATGGCAACGCTTGCACATCGGAGGCCGTCGTGTTGTTGCCCGAGAGGGCTGGAGTCACGTAGACGGCAGCCGGGGTGGCTGTGTCGTCGAAGACCAGAAAGCGCGGGCGCTGTGATGCGACTGGATAACGACTGGTTTCTTGAAATGTCACCAGGTCGATGCGCACGACGCAGTTGGCACCTTGGCATGCGATGTACGCGTCATCGTTGCTGTGATCGATCACGATGTCCGCTGGCTCGGCCGGCAGATCGACATGCCGCAGGATCCGGCCGGTTGCCAGATCGTGCTCGACGAGTGACCAGGTCGACCCGCCAACGACCAGGATGCGACCGCTCCATTCCGTGATGGCGATCGGGTTCTGCACGGTTGGCCACTCCTGTTCGTAGGCCGGAGTCAAGTCGCCGTGATGGACCACGGTACTAGCGTGCGTGTTGATCGCGTAGAGCCCGTTGCTGCGCAGCAGCAGGCCGCGAACCGTTTCGATGTTGAAGTTCGTGGTCGACGAGAACGGGTTCGTCAGTTCCTCGTAGTCTTCCGGAGGAGTGATCGGCGCCGTAGGCACCTGCGCCACCAGCAGAGGAGCTGCCAGCGCCGCCAGAAGAACTCCGGCGGCCAGCGAAGATGGAAGGGGGAGTAGGTTGTGCATAGGGATACCTCTTGTTGCGACCGAGGCCCGCTGGACTACCCCGCGCGCTTGTCGCCTATGGACAAGGGGCCATGGCAATTCGCCGATAACACTGCGAATGCGAAAACTTCACGGCAGCCGTGCAGTGCACTCCAAGGATGGCAATCGCGGCAGTCTGCCGCGTGGCATGCACTGGCTCTAAGCGGCAAGTCGGTTGCTCGGCGACGCAACAGGCACGGGATTTGCCGACGCGCCGTCTTCGACTCTGTCGAGTTCCTATGTGCCAAGGCGGCTCCGAAACCACCGCGAACGACGTGCATCAATGGTGCATCGTTGACGGCTGGGGAACCGTGGCTTGGCACTAGGGTATCAGCTTCGCCTGTCCCTTATTCCCCGGAGAACTATGTCATGCAAAGAAGCGTTTTTGCCGTTTGTGCCACCCTCGGCCTACTGATTCCGTCAGTCGCGCAGGAGGGCAGTTGGCTCACTGATTTCGAAGTGGCCAAGGCCACCGCCAAGAAGGAGGGAAAGCCCATCCTCGCGGACTTCACCGGTAGCGACTGGTGTGGTTGGTGCATCAGGCTGAAGGAGGAGGTCTTCAGCAAGGAAGAGTTCCAGAAGTGGGCGAAGAAGAACGTCGTGCTGCTTGAGCTCGACTTCCCCCGCAAGACGGAGATCTCGGACGAGCTGAAGAAACAGAACAGAGGACTTGCCAAGAAGTACGGAGTCCGCGGTTACCCAACCGTTCTGTTTCTCGACGCCGAAGGCGAGGTGCTCGGTAAGAGCGGCTACCTGAAGGGCGGTCCAGGTCCTTGGATCGCCGCTGCGGAAAAGGCCATTGGCAACGCCGATGGTGAAGCGTCCGCGTGGGTGACCAACTACAAAGCTGCGTTGAAGCAGGCCAAGAAGGAGAAGAAGCTCATCCTTGCAGATTTCACCGGCAGCGATTGGTGCGGTTGGTGCATCAGGCTGAAGGAGGAGGTCTTCAGCAAAGAAGAGTTCACGGAGTGGGCGAAAGATCGCTTCGTGTTGCTTGAGCTCGACTTCCCTCGCAAGAAGCAGCTGCCTGATGAGCTGAAGAAGCAGAACGCCGAACTCGCCAAGGAGCACTCGATCAGAGGCTATCCGACGATCCTGTTCCTTAACGCTCGCGGCAAGAAGGTCGGCAAGAGCGGCTACGTGAAGGGCGGTCCGACCGCCTGGATTGAGGCCGCCGAGAAGGAGCTAGGCAGCAAGCTGAAGAAGCGCAAGAAGAGCAAGAAGAACAAGTAGTCGCGCTAGCTGCATCCAGCGCCGGCCCATGCTCTTTGGGCTGGCGCGTCATTCGCGCCTCTGTTCCCTGCCGACGCGAGTCCTTACCCATAGGCTCGATGCCTTGGCCAGGTTGCACGCACCTGTCGCGACCGACGCATCTGCGCCGTTGCCGTCCGCCGCCAGACTCAGATTTTCCATGGGATCAACCCATGTTGAGGAGATGCCGAGGCACGCGACCTAGCTTGCCGCGATGAACTTCCAGACCAGGGCCCCTGCCGGGGCGAACTCCAGCGTTTTCGACGCCCTCGAAACTCGAAGGGCAATCAAGGTCTTTGACCCCGCTCACCAGCTGCACGACGACCAGGTCCGCGCCCTGCTGACGGCCAGTGCGCTATCGCCAACGGCGTTCAACATCCAGAACCGTCACGTCGTCGTGGTGCGCAATCGAGCGCTCAAACAGCGCCTCAGCGATGCCGCATTCGGCCAGCGCCAGGTCGCGGAGGCTTCGGCGGTGTTCGTGCTGACCGCCGACCTCGAGGCACATCGCCGCACCGACCGCTACCTGCGCAACGCCCCCACCCCCGCGCGCGAGTCGCTCGAACAGATGATCGCGGGCCAGTTTGAGGGCAACGAGGTGGCCCTACATGAAGAAGGCGTACGCGCAACCGCCATGATGGCGATGAGCCTGATGCTCGCCGCCACCGACATGGGGCTCGATTCCGGACCGATGACTGGCTTCGACCGCAGCAAGGTCCAAGAGCTGCTCGGCCTTGACGACTCCCACCCACCACTGTTGTTGGTCGTCGTCGGTCGTGGCACCCGCGCGGCACACCCGCGCCTCGGGTTGCTCGACTTCGAGGAGTTCGTCTCGTTCGATCGATTCGGCAAGGTCGGCCTGCGCGGTCCACTCGACGTCGATCAGAACACCGTGCAACCAGCATCTTGACGAATCGCGCCTGCCAGGGTGCAGTGCACTGCACACAGGATCTGCCTGCGATCATTGCCCATGGATTCCGCGCTACAGATTGGTGGGTCGCATGCGTATGCGGCCGAGGCACTGCGCCGTGCCATGCACGAGTATGCGCCGATCAGCGAAGAGACCTTCGCAGAGCTACTGGCCTGTGGTCGCCTGATCACCCTCAACAAAGGCGACTACTACTGCGTGCAGGGTTCGTTGCCGACCGAGTTCGGCTTCGTCGCGCTCGGACTGCTTCGCTACTACACGTGCGACGAAGAGGGCAATGAATACAACAAGATCTTCTTCGACGAGGGCACCTTCCCGGGTGCCATCACGGCGCTGCTGAACAACGACCGGGCCCACGTGGCGATCCAGGCACTGGAGCCAAGCGAACTGATCAGTCTCGACTTTGCCGGATTTCGCCGCTTGCTACAGGCGCACAACGACCTGCAGTGGTTTCACATCCGATACCTCGAGACCAACTGGGTATTGAAGAAGGAACCGCGCGAGTTCGCCCTCGTACAGGAGGAAGCGGGCGTTCGCTACCGACGCTTCCAATCCGAATCCCCCGGACTGGCCGCCCGTCTGCCGCTGTTCCATATCGCGTCCCACCTTGGCATCACGCCAACCCAATTGAGCCGCATCCGCAAGGCGGAGCGAGATCCGGAATAAAGGTGTGACCGGTAGTCAGCGTGCATCGCGTGTGGATGGAATCACTGTTCGTGGTGGTGCCCGAGAACGCAGACGAATTGGTCGCTTCGACGAGGCTCTCGTGGGCCAACAAGTGCGGCGAGACTGCCGTAGGCGTGGTGCGCGGCTCTTCGGCCGGCCCCTTCACACGGCAAGTGCAGATGCGCTGAGCCACCGCCGACAAAATCGATGCGCCTCTCAACCTAGGTAAAGGCGTCGGGCATGCTGCGTCTCTAGCGTGCCCGTCATGTTCCACACCATGCTCGCACTGCTTGCTGGCGCCGCAATCGCGGTGCAGGCAGCGATGAACTCTTCTCTTGGCAAACAACTCGGCTCGCCGCTGTACGCCACGGTAATCGCGTTCGGCACTGGCTTCGTGTTTGCTGCAATCGCCGCGCTGGTGTTCGGCCGCACGACCACAGCACCACTGCTTGACGCGGACATCAACCAGGTGGCAACACCCGCCATCCCCATCTACCTGTGGTTCGCCGGAGGTCTGATCGGCGTCATCGCACTCGGCAGCTTCTACTGGCTGATCCCCCACATCGGCATCGGCACGACGCTGTCGCTTGCGCTGACCGGACAACTGTTGTTGGCCCTGATCGCAGGCCACTTCGGCTGGTTTGATCTGCCGCAGACACCCATGTCGCTGGTGCGCTTCTCGGGTGCAGCAACCCTTCTTGTCGGCATTGGCCTGATCCACCGAGGCTGAGAAAGCAATGGAAACCCACAACCTCTTTCAGGCCAACCTCGACAACCTCACCGCAATGTGGCACGCGCTCGGTGCCGAGACGACGACCCTGTCCGAAGGCAGCCACCAACACCAATCGCTCGGCTGGCCGCACCGACTCTGGTTCGACGTGCAAGAGTCCGCCTCGGCAGCCGATCGCGCAGAGATGATCGCGACCGCCACCTCCTCTAGCCGCGAGTTCTTGCTACCTGCATGGCGTGCCGTCATGCCAACTGACGCGCACGAGCAATGGCACACAGAACTCGAGCGCAGCAACTTGCAGTCCGCGCTGCGAACGACCGTCATGGATGCCGACCTCGACACCATCGATTGGCAAGGACTGACGACTCCCGCGCTCCAATACGAAGACGGCAACGATCAGATCGAAGCGTGGAGCGAGCTTGCGTCACGCTCGTTCGGCTACCACGTCGACAGCCGCATGGTCGCGCGCTTGCGCGATCGCAGCGACAGTCGACTGATTCTCGCTCGACTGCATGGCACGCTAGTCGGCACGGGCCTCTTGTTCACGACCGGTAACGTCGCGGGCCTGCACATGCTCGGAGTCGCTCCTGAAGCGCGCCGCCAGGGCATCGCCGGCGCAGTCATGTTGCGCCTGCTTGAAGCAGCGCGCGCCGATGGCCAACGACACGCGGCGCTGCAAGCCTCCGCGCTTGGCGAGGGGCTATACCGGAAGCTCGGCTTCGCGCCGTCGGGTCATATCAACTGGTTTCGGCGCGGCTCGAACGGCGAGGTAGCAGTATGAACAAGCCACCCAAGACTTGGTCTCGCGCCCGCACCGCGGGGCTGCTCTACCTGGCAATCATCGCGTGCGGAATGTTCGCGGAAGCGGCGGTGCGTTCGCAACTCGTGGTTACCGACGACCCGGAAGCCACTGCCCACAATGTGGTCGGCTGCTCCGGACTATTCCGCAGCGCATTGCTCGCCGACCTCGTGATGATGCTGTGCGACGTGGCCGTGACGGTGCTGCTCTACCAGCTGCTGCGACCCCTGAGTCGCACGCTGTCCTTGCTCGCGGCGGCGTTCCACATGACGCAGACGGCCGTGATCGCGCTCAACCTGCTGAACATGTTCCTGGCGCTCCACATCCTCGGCGGCACTAGCTACACGGACGCGTTGCGTATCGAGCAACAACACGCGATCGCCATGCTGCTGTTGCACGCACACAAGTACGGCTACGTGATCGGACTCGCGTTCTTCGGCGTCGGCACGCTGATCATCGCCTACCTCGCCTGCAAAGCTCGACCGATCCCTCGCACGATCGGCGTGCTGCTCGGGCTGGCAGGTACAGGCTATCTGGCGGACTGCATCACCTTCCTGGCCTTGCCAGGCTACGACGGCTCCGCATCCCCGATCCTGCTGGCACCGGCACTGCTCGCCGAGTTGGCGTTCGCGATCTGGTTGTTGGCCAAAGGGCCATGCCTCGAAACGCTCCCGCGGAGGTAGATGCAAGCTGCCTTCCCGACCACCCGGACTCACGACCGGTCGACGCCCTCGCTCCACACCGACGCGACGGATTGCTCGGATCTACAGCATCTTGGTCGGAAGACAGTCCGCGACCGAAGTCGACTCTCCTGTGGCGTGAACACGATGAAGCGGACGTCGTGTTCATCGCTCCCGAAAGCTTGCCACGGAGGCACGTGCTTGCGCTGGCAAGTATTCCTCGTCGCTCGATTTGTTGGCGTTTGTCGCGACAACATCCTGAACACAACCACGTGCGCCAAGCTCCTTATCCATTTAGGTTGAACAGTGCGTACGAGCGTTGGACGACGATTCGACCAAGCTCGCGGCACACCCAGAAACCGAATGACCAACATGAAGTCCACACTCGCCACCACACTCGCTCTGACCGTTGCACTCGGCGACGGCGTCGCGCAAGAACTACCACAATCTGTTCAGCTGCAGCTCGAAGCGCTCTACGCCGAGAAGCACGCCCGCACTCCGGTCGAGCGCAAAACCGCCGGCAAGCTCGCGGTCTCCGGAACGCCTTCGGTCCGCTCACGACTGAGCCCAGAGCACGACGGCCGCGTGGTCGTCGATCTCGATGCCAAGCCCAGTGCCGCGCTGCGTGCCGCGCTCATCGCGAGCGGTGGCATCGTCGAGTTTGAGTCGCGCCAATTCGAGTCCATCCGAGCACGGGTTCTGCCGTCCGCTTTGCTGGAGTTGAGCGCACGCGCCGACGTGCGGCGCATCCGCAAGGGACACCAACCGATTCGTCACACCGGCTCGGTAACGAGCGAAGGCGATGCAGCCCACAAGGCGGACGTCTCGCGCGCCGCCTTCGGCGTGGACGGATCCGGAGTCAAAGTCGGCGTGATCTCCGACAGCGCCGACGGATCGGCCAACTCGATCAGCCTCGGGGATCTGCCGTCAACGTTCACGGTGTTGCCGGGCCTGTTCGGCACCGGGATCGGCGAGGGCACGGCGATGAGCGAGATCGTCCACGACCTGGCACCGGGAGCTGAGATCTTCTTCGCCAGCGCGAACGGCGGGAAAGCCGCGTTCGCCAACTCAATCCTGCAACTGCGTGCGGCCGGCTGCGACATCATCGTCGACGACATCTCCTACGGCAACGAGTGGCAGTTCCAGGACGATGTCATCGGCCAGGCCGTCAACACCGTCGTCGCCGCTGGCGCGGTATACCTGTCCTCTTCGGGCAATGAAGGCAGCCTCTACCGAGGCAACTCGACGACGTGGGAAGGCGACTTCGTCGACGGCGGCGCAGGAGCCGGGCCCCTCGCCGGCGCCGGTCGTATCCATGACTTCGGTGGCCAGAACTACAACACGATGGCCAGCGGTTCGTCGGACGGCTCGCTGCAGTGGAGCGACGAATACAACTCGTCCAACAACGACTACGACCTGTTCATCCTCAATGCAGCCGGGACAGCGATCGTGTCGTCTTCGACCGACCCGCAGAACGGAACGGAAGAGCCCTACGAGTTTGTCTACGGAGTACAAGCCGGAGAACGCATCGTCATCGTGAAGTTCGGTGCAACGGCTGCGGATCGCTACCTGCGAATCTCGTTCACCGGCAGCCCCCTCCAGATCGCCACGGCAGGCCAGACGATCGGCCACGCCGGCACCCCCAATTGCATCTGCGTCGCGGCGACCGAAGCCCCGGCCGTGTTCCCCAACCCGTTCTCGACCTCGTCGATGACGGAGACGTCCTCTTCGGATGGTCCGCACAAGATGTTCTACAACCCGGACGGAACGCCGATCACCCCCGGAAACTTCCTTTCGAGTGGCGGTGTCACGGTTCCAACGCCGGCACTAACTGCGGCTGACGGTGGCGTCACCACGCTGCCGCCGGGCAGTGGGCTCAACCCGTTCTATGGCACCAGTGCAGCCGCGCCCCACGCGGCAGCGATCGCGGCGTTGCTCAAGGAACGCAACCCGACGCTCAACAACGCCCAAATCCGTGCGGCGCTCGAGTCGAGCTGCCTCGATGTCGAGGCGCCCGGTTTCGAGGTCAACAGCGGCAACGGCATCCTCATGGCGGACCTGGCACTGGCGGCCGTTTCACCAGCGCCCGTGTACTACGGCTGCGAGACGCCAGCCACCGGCTTCGGGGCCCCGTCCCTGTCGATCACTTCCGGCGGGACCTGGATCGGAACGACCGTCGAGATCACGGCATCGAACGCGAGTCCAACCGCGGTCTTCCCGTTCCTGACGCTCCAGGTGTTCGCACCAGCCGGCAGTCCACAGGTCGGTGCCACGCTGCTCGGCTTCTGCTGGAACCAGGCACTGCCATGGGGCGGAGCCCTTGTCTCGATGCCCGCATCGAACTCGCTGAGCATCAGCATCCCCAACAACCCGGCGCTCAACGGGACCGAGGGTCAGTGGCAGACGTTGTTCATCGACTCGGCTTCCACCTCGACGGGACTGCTGATCACTGCCAGCCGTGGCATGATGACGCCGTTCTCGCTGTAGCATCGGCTACTGTGTCAGGCACAGTACAGGTACTGTGCCTGGCACAAAAACAACACCTTCGCCGCCTGGCCGTGATGCGATGCCAAAGGGCATGAAACCGCGATTTCGGTCACCATCTGCATGTCGCCGGGCGTGAACGAACAGGTTACTTCTGTGCCTGGCACCGTACGTTTTGGCACCGTACGTTGGTGCCGCTAGACGCCGACGAAGTCTGCGATGG
>CAXBFC010000238.1:0-12181 GCA_963974725.1 uncultured bacterium
TGCAGGGCCGCACCCCGCGCAACCCGCGCGCCATCAGGGAACTGCTTGGCCGGGTGATGCAGACCCGCCTGCAGGCGGCGATGCGACCCTGCGAATCCGAAGCCGAGCTTCGTCAGCTGGACACCGCCGAGCAGTCGCTGCGCACGCTGCTCGATGACTGGCAGTCCCACAAGTCGCACTGGCTGGAGTGGATCATCATCGTGTTGATCACCGTCGACATCGTGGTTTGCATGCTCTAGCCCGCTTCCCAACTGACAGGCGGCGATCGACGCACTCGCATCGTGTTGGCCCAGCATTCCGGCGCCGCGCAGCCACAGAATCGCATGCCGCCCCTATGCTCACTGCATGAGAGCCCTCCAGGTATCGGCCCTTGTGCTGGCCAACCTTCTTGCTGCCTGTGCCGCCGCGCCTGCCGTCGAACCTGTCGCAGGAACCTACGCTCTCGATGAGCAGAAGCTCGCCGTAGCCATGAAGGCATCGGTGGACGCCTATGTGGCCAGCATCCCCGAGTCCGAACGAGAGGAAGCCCGACGCCAGCTTGGCATGCTGGACATAAAGCGCACTGTTGTGCTGCAGCTGCGAGCGAACGGCAACTACCACCTCGAAAGCGACATGGGCGGCCTGAGCATGACCGACGAAGGTTCCTGGAGCCTGCGCAATGGTCGCGTGCAACTCACCTCGAGCAACAACCGGCCGTCGAGTCAGTTCGAATACCGCGACGGCCGCCTTCGGACCCTGCCCGACAATCCGCGCCGCCGCTTCTCGGTCGCGCCCGACCTCGCGCGGGCCATCGAGCTTGAGCGCATTGGCAACACGCGATAGGCGCATCGACGCCTCCAAGGCAACCGCAATCAGGACGTCGTCAGCGGCCAGAAGAACAGGATCGACGGCAGCCCCACCGCAACCACCAACAACTCCAACGGCAACCCCATGCGCCAGTAGTCGCCGAATTTGTAGCCGCCCGGCCCCATGATGATGGTGTTGTTCTTGTGGCCGATGGGCGTCAAGAACGCGCAGGAAGCGGCGACCGCTACTGCCATCAAGAACGGGTCGGGATTGAGCTGCAACTGGTTGGCGATGTTGACGCCGATCGGCGCAGCGATCAGCGCCGTAGCGACGTTGTTGAGCACATCCGACAACGTCATCGTCACCAACATCAGAATCCCCAGCACCACAACCGGTGGAAAACCTGCTGTCCAATCGACGATGGCCTCGGCGATCAACGCCGTGCCACCACTCGCCTCCAACGCGCCGCCGATCGGAATCAGGCAGCCGAGCAGCACGATCACCGGCCACTCGACCGATTCGTAGATCTGGCTCAACGGCACGATCTTCAGCAGGATGTAGGCGATCACGACGATCGCCAAAGCCACCGGTAGATAGATCCAACCAAAACTCGCGATCGCGATCGCCAGGGCAAACACGCCGGCGGCGCTCATCGCCTTGTGACGTTGCACGACCTGCAGACCGCGTTCGGCCAGCGGCAAGCAACCGAGCCAGCTGATGACATCGGGCAGCCGACCGGCGGGCCCGAGCAGCAGCAGGATGTCGCCAGCGCGGATGGTCAGCTTGCGAACCCGATCGCGGAATCGCCGACCACGTCGAGACACTCCGAGCAAGGTGACTCCCTGCAGGCGCAACAGGCGAACGTCCACTGCCGAACGGCCGGCGATTTTGGATCCATCCGGCACGACGGCCTCGACCAGCGCCAAGGTATCCGTACTCACCCTGGCGTGCTTCTTCGAACCGGCGACCTTCAAGCCGACCGCGCCGAAGAACGTCTCGATGCCTTGTGGGCCACCTTCAAGAACCACGTGGTCGCCGTTGCGAATCACTGCATCGCGGGCGGCGCCCGGCAACCGCTTGCCGCGACGCACCAGGCCGATGACGTTGACGTCATTCTCGTCGGCCAGCGTCTGCAGTTCGCGCACCTGAAGTCCAACCGCTTTGCTGTCTTCCGGCACCTTGCCCTCGGCGATGTAGCCGGACAGGTCCTGGAGTTCTTCGACGGTGTCGCGCTTGGTGCGTTCGACCGGGATCAAGCGCCAGCCAACCAGCGCGACGAACGCGACCCCGATGGTTGCGACGATCAAGCCGACCGGTGCAAAGTCGAACATCTGGTATGGCTCCCCCAACGCGGTTTCACGAAAGGTCGCGATGACGACATTGGGTGGCGTGCCGATCAGAGTCACCATGCCGCCGAGGATCGAAGCGAACGACAGCGGCATCAGCGTCAGTGCCGGACTGCGCTTGGACTTCGCCGCGGCCTGCATGTCGACCGGCATCAACAGCGCCAGGGCAGCGACGTTGTTCATCACCGCCGACAGGGCCGCGGCGATGCTTGCCATGTAGGTGATGTGCAAACGCAGGCTGCGAGTGCCATCGATCAGGAACTTGGCGAGCAGTTCGATTGCGCCGGAGTTCGACAAGCCGCGACTGACGATCAACACCAGCGCGATGATCACGGTGGCGGGGTGGCCGAAGCCGGAGAACACTTCGCCCTTCGGTACGACCCCGGCGATCGATGCGACCACAAGTGCGGCGAACGCGACCAGGTCGTAGCGATAGCGTCCCCAGATCAGCAGCCCGAAGATGGCAGCGAGCAAGCTGAAGAGGATGATCTGGTCGGCGTTCATAGGCTGGGAGTGCGAGACCCTAACCTGGATGGCCGCCACCACGCATGCCGTGATCAAACCTCAGCTCCAACTCGAACGGCTGAGTGACTTGCTGCGCGCTCGCGCAAGCATCTGCCTATCTATTCAGCGAGGCTCCAAGTCCACAATCACGGTGCTGAGTTGGTCCGACACGACATCGACCTCACACACCTTGGAGTGGTAGCCATCTACCTGCACATAGAATCGGTGCATGCCCGGCGCGAGCGCCTGCTTGGTCAGGTAAAGCTCGGGCAGATGCGACGTCTCCTTCGGATCCACAAGCCAGGGGCGAGGACGCTTCGTGTGCACGGCAACTTCGCGCCCCGCCGCTTCGATTCGCAGCCCTCGCCACGCATCCGCAGGCAGCACCGCAGAACGCAACCTAAACGCAACCAATCCCGCAGGCTTCGCGACGACTTTCAGCTCCGTCGTGCCTCCATGCTCGATGGTGACCACTTCGTCCTGATATCCTCGGGCGAAGCCATCCTCGGTATCGACGTAGACGAGCTCTTGGCCGAGTAAGGTTCGCACCTGCCACTGGCCCACCGGCAGATCCCAAGTCCAACCTTCTGGCGGCGAGATCATGCGCTTGTTGTTGTGTTGAAGATCCTCATCGACAGCCTTCAAGGCGGCGCCGAATCGGATCGGTTCGCCGTGTTCGTCGACGGCCACAATGTGCAAGTGGCCAAACTGGGACTGAGCCTGCACGACCAGCCGACACGTCGTGCGATACACACCGGCGAACGCTTCGTGGCGAGCAAACGTGGGCTGTAGCGAATCGTCCTTGGTGCCTATGCGCCAGATGAAGCCAAACGGCGACAGCATCACCTGCCGCCCGGCAGCGTCCCCGTAGCAAGCGATGTTGCTGCAGACCAACCCGGTCGTTGGAAAGCCTGGCCGCTTCACCCACGAAGCATGTTTGCCTTCGGGATCGTAGCCCTCGCAGTTGAGTTCTACGCCGACCACCGGATCGCCATGAACGTCGACGACCTCGACGGTAAACAACTGGCCATCGACTACTAATTGCACCGGCTCGCCCCCTGCGTGCACGATCGCATCGACATCACCATTCGCCAACCAGAGCTTACAGATGTAGGTGCAATTCGGATCCAAACCAGCGAACTGAAACGACCCATCGACCTCGCTGTTGGTCTGCATGTCTCGCACTACGAGCGCGCCTTCACGAAGCACCGCGCCGATGTTCTTCCTCCCCTCCGCCATCAACCACTTACGAATCGCTTTGCGATCGCCGCCGAGACTCGGGTCGATCTCTCGCAAGCCAACCTGCACACCGGCAACAGGACTTCCGTCCCCGAGCTGAACTACGCCTCGCACCAGATGCCGCGGCACAAGCACCACGTCGCCAAGGTCGACCGGCACGCCTTGCTCCTTGCATGGCGGCACTGGCACGGTGACCGAACCAAGCCGTGGATGCACGACGCATAGCTTGGTCGGCCAGTATTCCGCCGGGCGGTCGAACTCGGCAAAGAAGGCACCCTCGCGATCGCTCTGGGTGCCCGAGTGGTATTGCTGTTGTTGCACCGTGCCAATGTTGGCGCAAGCCACCGCATTGCCAGCTGCATCGACAACACGACCCGTGATGCCAGCGCTGCGTCGCAGCTCAATCGAAACCGCGACAGCTTGCGCACGGCGCGTTTTCGGCAATGCGATCATCTCGTTCTGCGAAGGGCCATGCGGCCAACTCGCTTCCACCCAGAGCCGCTGGCCGAGCCGGTTCAAATCAGACTGGCCGCGCAAGTCATCCAACGAAGAACGAAAGACACCGTCCCCTGCCGTCTCACCAGCGGTGACGTCCTCGCGCATGTAGGCAGCCTGACCACGGTTCCAGAACGCAAAACTGTTCGGCGCCGTCCAGACCTGAACAGTTGCACCGACGACGGGTTCGCCGTTGCCCGAAGTTACCGTGACAGTCAATGGCCACGTCGGCACAACCGCTTCGTCGACGACCTGTCGCTCCGGACCGATGCTTGCGACGCCCCCTGCCTCCCCGGCCACAACCGGTGCATCGACTCGCACGGGGTCCAACGCAACCGTTGGCGTCGCACCAGGCGCAAACCAATTTGGAACACCGACCGCAATCGCTAAACACGCGAGCACCACTAGCGCGGCGACCAGAGCCGTCATCGTCTTTGCATTCATCGCTAGCATTCCTCCAACTCGCAACACCTGACTAGAACCGGCCACCGCGGCCGTGGCCTTCCCTCCGACTGAGGCCAGCACGTGCTCGCGCACTTGTGCCAGCACCATTCCTTCGCCTGCGAGCACCAGCCCTGCCAATCCTGCGACTCCAGCCGGCAAGGCACCGCGAAGCTGCTCAAGTCCTCGATGCAATTGCGCGCGCACCGTGCCGACGGGCACTTCCAACGAACGCGCGATGTCCACCGGCCGCAGCCCGTGCACCAGTCGCAGGCGCAGCACCTGCCGATACGGCAACGGCAACGCGTCGACGGCCGCCAGCACTGTTGTCAGCACTTCTTGCGACGCAACCAGGCTCGCTGGATCAGCGACGTTGTCGGCGGCTACGCCCGAGTCTCCAGAGGCTGCGTCATCGAATGCAACCTCGCGGCGACGGCGACCACTGCGGACCTGCATGCGAAGTTCGTTGTGCAAGATCGTCGCCAACCACGGCCACAACGGCCGTTCTCGATCCCAGGTAGCCCCGCGCGCCATCGCGGCCAGAAACGCCGACTGCACCAGATCCTGCGCCTGCTGTCCGGGGCCGGCGAGGTGCGCCGCCAGCAACAGTAACTTGCCTCCCATCGCATCAAATACGCGGCCGAGGGCATCCGCATCGCGTTGATCGAGCCACAGACAGAAGTCACGTTCGGGTCGCACAACCTCCTTTATGCCGCAAGCCCTCGAACCGTTGCAGAGATCGTGCTAGTTTTGCCAACCACGGCAGCTGCGGACCAGCGAACGGGAGCCGAGACTCCGCTAGACCACACCGATCGCCCTAGAACACACCAATGGTCAGGGACAAACGGTTCGTGCTGGTCAGCGCCATGATGTTGCCCTGAGCATGTAACTCAATCGGCACAACTTGCTGGTGCAGGACCTGACCGACCAAAGCCACTGCGTTCGGAATCGAAAACGACGTCATCAGCGGACCACCACCGAGCACATACAAGTCGAGCAAGTCCGGGGAAACCAACAGGTCACACCCGGGCTGCCCCTGCGGCAGAATCCCAGCCAACGGCAAGGTGACCGTCGCCAGGCCTCGTACGCCAAGCGCCAGACCGGTCGCGGGCATGCCGGTCGCCTCGGACGCGAAGGTGCTACCGATCCACGGCAGCGATGTCGCGGTCAACACATTGACGCCGCCGGCACCGGCGCAACCCATGCCGCTAGCCAATGCAAGTGCCGGACACGTTCTCGACAAGCGAGCGACCGCATATGATGGCGTTCCCGCGACACCAAACAGTCCGCCCACCAACAGCAAGTCGCCGTTCGGGAACTGCTCGAAGTCTTCGACCGGACCACCCGGTGTGCTGGTATCGAAAGTCGGCACCGCACCCATGGTGGACGGGTAGATGCGCACGAAACCGTTGGCTGGCTGGCCAGCAAACGACCCGATCTGCCCCGCAACCAAGACGCTCGCGTCAGGCAAGACGGTCATGCCACTGATCCACGAGAACTGGGGATTGGCGTAGTAGCGAATGGGCGACGGCCAAAGCTCCACGAACGCCTGCGAAAACTGGCCGAAGAACTGCGTCTCACTGCCCGCCACGACGATGTTGCCGTCTGGCAACACCGCAATCGCTTGCACACCAGTGCTCGATGGGTAGCTCGCGAGCATCGTCCAAGTGCTGCCATCCCACTGCCAGATGTCGTTGCTCGCCACTGCCAGCAAACCACCGCCGGGCATGTTGACAACTTCGCCGGGGTAGGCTGGCAAGCCGGCACCGAGCGCCGACCAACCAACGCCGGCCTGCCATCGCGCGATGTTGTTGGCGGCAACACCGCCGGCGGACACAAACCAACCCGACACGACCAACGATCCATCGGACTGCGGCAGGATGCCGAAGCCGGAACCAGCACCGTTGACAGACTGCAGGCCACCAGCAAACTCCGACCAACTGATTCCGTTCCACACCGCAAGCCCTGCGGCCGGGACCGAACCGGCTGTTTCGAACGAGCCGGTTGCCAGCACATCACCGCTACGCAACAGCACCAAGTCGCGCACTTCGGCATTCGCCTGGCTACTGGACAAGCCGCCACCAACCGCACTCCACGCGCTGCCATCCCAGAACGCCACGAGGCTCGCGTTCACATTGCCGGCGTTGGTAAACCTGCCACCAACATAGAACTCGGTATCGCTGACCGGCAGGCCACAGGAAACCGCGAACGGCGCATCCCAAACCGCTTGCCAAGCCACGCCATTGTGAGCTGCCAGGTTGCGCACCTGCAAGGCATCCACCGAAGTGAAGTTTCCGCCGACGACAAAGCCACCGCCGGTTCGCGTCGCCAACGCGTGTCCCCTGCCAATCGACTGACTCATTCCAGAACCAAACACCGACCACGTCAGCGCCTGCGGATCGAGCGACGCGATACCACGCGACACGACACCCCCAGCCCGTGAAAACTCGCCCGAAACAATGACCTCCCCACCAGGCAACGGCAGCAATGCAGTCACACTCGGGGCAGGATACGGCGAGCCATCAAGCCCCGGGACCGGAGTCCAGTTGACTCCGTCGTAGCGCGCCAGCCCAGCATCGCCGCCAACCAGCACGTCACCGGCCTGGGTCAGCGCAAGCGTCGCGACGTTGCCGACCGCAACCGCCGCAAGGCTGCTCGCCAGCGTGCCATTCCAACGCCAAACATCCGACTGGCCGCCAAACCACACGTCGCTGTTCGGCATCTCCAACAAACCACCACTGCGCGTCGCCGTCAGCCCGACCAGCGGCTGCCAACCAAGTCCGTTCCAACGCGCCGCCGAAGGCAGCGCCGTCGCGCCATTGGTGGCGAAGGAACCAACCGCGAACACATCCCCATTCGAATGCACCAGCAAGTCAGTGATCTCGCTATCGAAGTCGCCGCCCAACGTCGTCCACGCCGTGCCGTTCCAAACGGCAACGCGACCGACAACAGGGGGCTGGTACACGTAGGTCGAACAGGCGACGAGCAACTCGCCAGTCGCGGTCACTGCAAGTGCTCCGACCACCGGCAACGGCGCCGCCGGCAAGCCCACCCACGCGCCGGTCGCTTCGTTCCACATCGCCAGGTTGTCGCATGTGGCATCCCCGACGACCCTCAGGCTTTCGCCCCCGACCACCACATGCTCGGGCAGCGGTCCCGAACCGTCCGGATCCCAGCGCGTCATCGCGTTGACGTAGCCAAGCGTGCCCGGACAGCCGTAGCCATCGCTCCAGACGTTCTGGCATTGGGCCTGCAGGCCGGCCACGACCAAGGTGCACAACAAGAACGTTCGGGCAACATGGGGTGTCATTGGGCCTGGCATTGCAAGCAGTATGCCTCAGACGAGCAACGGTTGCCTGGCAGCTCGTTGGCGGAACGGAGTCGCGATGGTGTAGGGCGGCCGAAACGATAGGGAGCACCCGCGGCATCCCGACTTGATGGCCCCGCCACTCATTGAGCCTGTGGCCCCGCCCCGCCTGTCGCGTCCTGGTAACTGCAGGCAGGTATACCCGCCACGAATCTGGGCGGCCGTAGCATCGGGACTTGCGCCATCGCGCGCACCCACCTCGCACCTCCATCGACTTCTTATCCAGGAGACACCATGCCGCGCTTTTCCCACAAGCTCCCCGGACCGCTGACCTTCGTCGCGATCGCAACCGTGCTTTCCGCTCAAGCACCAAACTGGGTCCAAATCACTCCGACGACCCAGCCTCCCGGTCGCCAGAACAGTGCGCTCGCACATGACGCCCAGCGCGGAGTCAGCATTCTGTTTGGTGGCTGGGACGGCACGCAGCGTCGCAACGACACGTGGGAATGGAACGGCACGGTGTGGAATCAGATCACCACGCTGAACTCCCCGTCCCCTCGCGATGGCATGTCCATGGCGTATGACGCAGTCCGACAAGTCACGGTGTGCACCGCTGGCTACGTCGCTCCAGGTGAGACCTGGGAATACGATGGAGTCGATTGGACGCTGAACGTCACCGCCAACACGCACGCCTTGGGCCCCCACCGCCCGATGGTCTACGACCTGGTGCGCGGTGTCTGTGTGCTGTTCGGACAGAGCTCGGTCAGTGGCAGCCCCGAGACCTGGGAATACGACGGCGTCGATTGGACGCAGGTTGCGACCGTCAGTGCTCCCGGGACCAACGGCAACCTGGCGTACGACCTGGTCCGCATGCGCACCGTGCACTTCGGGGACAGCGGCCAGACCTGGGAGTACGATGGCATCACGTGGACGCAGATGAGTCCGAACAACGCACCTCCTGGAGCCGGCTGCGGGTCCGACAACATGGTCTACGACCTGGCTCGCCAAGTAGTCGTTCTATTCGGTGGCTGCAATCTTGGCGACACCTATGAATACGACGGCGTGTCCTGGCAACAGATCACGACAGCGAACGCGCCCAGTTTTCCACGGCGCTACCCGGCCATGACCTACGACTTCAACCGGCAACGCACGGTGCTGTTTGGAGGTCGGGATCTCTCGACGACACCAGCGTCGCTCGCCGATGATACTTGGGAGTATGGTCCATCGGGCACGCTCGCCGTCAACACGCCCTACGGCACCGGTTGCGGCGGCCTAACCATTGCGGGTTCGACGCGTCCAATCACCAACACGTTCTGGAACCTGGGTCTCGGCAACCTCCCGACGGGCACGATCGTCGCAGCGATCCTGTTCGGCACCGCGAACCCGAACCTGTCACTCAGCGTCATCGCTCCCGGCTGCACGCAATACAGCGGCGCCACCGCCGTCGTTCTGCTGCCGCTGGCGACGCCGACCTACAGCTTCGCGATTCCGAACAACCCGATCTTCATCGGTTTCGATGTGTATTCGCAAGGTGTCGCGCTAGTCCCCGGCGCCAATCCGCTCGGCGTTGCCATGAGCGCGGGGCTACTGGGCACCGTCGGCGACATCTAGGTTGCCACGCACATTGCACAGTGAGTCGACATGCAATGCGCGGATCCAGAGGGTTCGGCGAGACCGCCGCAGGCGTTGTGCGCAGCTCTTCGGCCGGGCCTCTGGGTCGTTTCTCACCGACCGCCGCCCCACCCTCGCCGACGGAAGAACAGTACCGTTGCCACGCAAATCCCCGGTGGCCTGCCGTGCTCGCTCACCGTTCGTCACGCGACAATCGTGCTAGGCACGGCTACGCCAATCGTTGCGGTCACGAACGCCGAGCCCTGCCTGATCTTGCCCAACTGAGACGCGAACGTACTGTCGCAGGCACAGAAGTAACTCACTCGCTTTCAACCACGGATTAGCGTGAACCAGCAGTTCCCCGACGTCGGTTGGTCAACGTTCGAGCGCGCGTATGGTCTCGGTGACGCGCGGCAAATCGCTTGGCATGCACACCCAAGCCGCCGACACAACGCGGCACCGTCACGTATGCGACGCATGCCAATCGCGCGGCAGCACAAACGAGATACTTCTGTGGCTGGCACCGTACGTACGACGTAGTCTCAAGGCGTCATTGCAAAGACGCCGTCACGCACTACGTAGAATTTTTTGGCAACAATCTTGCGGTGCCCAACAACCGAATAGCTGGAGAATCTGTCGGAGCTCGGGCACTAGGCAACAACGATTGCAGCGAGTAGTTTCCGCTTATCAACTGGCGGGAAGGAGCCCCGGTTCTCGCCATAACCACAACCACGTAGGTTAAGACATGAACAAGATTCTTCTCCCTCTCGCAATCGCCGCCGCGACGCCCGTTGCGATCTCTCAATGCACGATCACGCCGCCCGGTGTGTCACTCGCACAAAACGGCGTGTTGTTCGACGACTGGACTGCCCCTGTCCCGATCGGGTTTGCGTTCACCTTCGGTGGAGTGACGTACACCGACATGTATTTGTCCGATCACGGCATGGCCGCGCTGAACAACGGCGGCACGCCAGCAGCTCCGCCGGCCATTCCGTTCACGTATGAGCCGACGTCCGCCAACCTGGGCGCGGCCGGCACGGCGCTACTCGCTCCGTTTTGGAGCGATCACAGCATGTTCTACAACACGGTCGCCGGCACCAACATCGGCGAGCTGTGGATCGACAACACGAACGGCACGTCTTGCACCGTGACCTGGACAGACGTCGAGACCTACATCGATGGTCAGCCGTTCTCGTTCCAGATGACGTTGTTCAACGATGGCCGCATCATCTACAGCTACGACGATCGCGTCTGCAATGAGGGCTCCGCGTTTGGCGGGTTTGGCCTGAACGCGGTCGTCGGCATGTCGGATTCGCTCGCCCCGCTGCCGGCTCCGAGCGATCTCAGCACGCTACCCGTCGTGACGACCAACGAGATCTTCGAGGAGTTCGTGACGTCTGCTCCGCTGACCTGCAACCCCCTGTTCGATCTGGCGTCCTCGGTGCTGGAGTTCATACCGACCAGCCCAGGTTGGGTCGTGGTCTACACACCGCCGCCCGCCGTTTGCGCCGCGAAGGTGACGTACGGCACTGGCTGTGGCGGCTTGGAAGTCGATAGCAACTTGCCGATGCTCGGCACAAACTGGGACATTACCACGTCGAACGTCGACCCGATTTCGCCTGTTGCGATCACGTTCTTCGGCAACTCCCAAGTCAACCTTCCATTGACCCTGGTGTTCGCCAACGCGGACCCGATGTGCAGCGTCTACATCAACACGATCCTCGGCAGCCTGTCGGCACCGGCGGCCGCTGGTGTGGCAACGGCTAGTCTGGCGATCCCATCGAACCCGGTGTTCGCGGGCTCGATACTTACCGCGCAATCGATGTGCCTGACGCTGGCAAACCCTGCCAACATCCTGACGTCGAACGGCCTGGAAGGAACGATCGGCAACTGAGTCGATCGAGCTGCATAGTTACTGAGGCAGCTCCGTTGTGCAGCCCGACGCGACCGTCACAGCACCCATCGGTGCCGTGGCGGTCGCCTTGGATTTTGCCCCGCGAACGAAGGATCGGTCGCAGCATCCAACAACGTATTCCTGCGGATCCGCCCGCGACCTGCGATGGCTGGGTGAGGATGTGTCGTTCGGTCCTGGCACCGTACGCACATCCTCAGAACACGCCGATCGTATGCTGTAGGCGGTTGCTGCTGGTGAAGCCTGTGATCGCACTGCCGGCAAACTCGACGCCGACGGCCTGCTGGTACAGCATCTGACCAATCAGCGTTGGCGACGTCGGAATCGCACTTTGCATACCCACCCTGCCAGCCACCGGCACGTACAGCGTAAGCACGTCGGGGCGCACCCACAGCGTGCAACTGGATAGCGGCAGCGGTGCCAGCGCGGGCGCCAATCCAAGCACTTCGACGACAAGGCCGTTGCTCGGCATCCCGCTCGCGACGTTGCGCATGGTCGAACCAAGCCAGGCACCTGATGCACGGCTTAGCACATTTTGCC
>CAXBFC010000239.1:0-12140 GCA_963974725.1 uncultured bacterium
GATCATCGACAGCTGCCGCATCCACCACTGCAACGGCACCGCCATCACGATCTACGGCAACAGCTCGCAGCCGGCGAACACACTGGTGCAGAACTGCACGATGTGGAGCTGCCAGCTGACTGGTGGCGGCGCCTTCAGCACGACCGGCCGCTTCGGCTACATCTCGTCACGACGTGCCAACGGCACGCGCATCGTGCACAACACCTTCTTCGTCGACACGCTGTCGAACAACAACGCGAACTACTGCGTGATTGGCGCGCGCTGCAGCAGCGTGAGCGAAGTGCCGTTCGCCGAGATCAGCAACAACATATTCGTCAAGCTGGTCAGCCCCGCAGCGCCGATGATGCGCTTCTACACCCCGGCCGGCAGCACGTCGCCGTTTCCGACGGTCAGCGATTCCAACTGCTTCTTTGACGCCAGCGGTGGCATCTTCGCTACCTACGACGCCAACGCGGCACTGATCGCCAACACGTTCGGCGATTGGCAACTGCTCGGACAGGACGCGCAGTCACTGGCTCTCGATCCGCAATTGCGCGATGTCGCCAACGACGACTTCCACCTGAACCCGGGCTCGCCCTGCATCGATGCATCGACGCTGGCAGCCGGCGTCGCGATCGACTTCGAAGGCCAACCGCGCCTGGCCACCAATGACATCGGCGCCGACGAGCACAGCAACGCGAACTACACCTTGCTCGGCACAGGTTGCGCCGGCACCGGCGGCACCACGCCCAAGCTCGACCTGTGGTCGTGGCCCTTCCTCGGCAACCAGGACTTCACCGTTGGATTTGAAGACGTGCCGCCGAGTTCGATTGTCGGCCTGTTCGGCAGCCTCGGCGTATCGCCGGTAGCACTGCCGATCGGCGCGGGCTGCGACGCCTATCTCGACCCGATCAGTGCTGTCGCCCTAACCGCGACCACGAGTAGCCCAGCCGGTGCGGCCTCGATTGTTTTGCCGCTACCCAACAATCCGGCCTTCATCGGCTTCAACATCGGCTACCAAGGATTGGTGCTCGACGCTGGCGCCGCGCTCGGATTCACCGTTACCAACGGCATCGACACCATCTTCGATTTCTAGGCGCATCGCGTTCCGCCTGTAGTGCCTGGGCAAGTCGCCGCCCGACCGCTACCGTCCCCCATCGGTTGATGCCGCCCCCAAGCTGCCGACCGACGGAATCGACTGCAATGAACGGTGACAGCAACAACCCGGTGAGCTCCGAAGCGGTGCTCAAGGTGAAGATCAACGGCCAGAACCGCCGCTTCGTCCTGGTCGCAGATGAACTCGTGACCATTGGCCGCGCCTCAAGCTGCGGCATCCACTTGCAGGACAAGAGCGTGTCGCGCGAGCACTGCGTCGCCGTGTTCACCAACGGCAAGATCGTCATCAACGACCTGCGCTCGACGCATGGTGTCACCCACAATGGCGAACGGGTCGGGCACTGCGAGCTGCTGCCAGGCGACACGTGCCACTTGGGCAACGCACTGGCGGAGTTCGAACCTGCCGGCACCAAACAACAGGCGAAGGTCAGGCCTGCGCCGGCTGCTGCCAAACCCGCATCAGAAGCTGCCTCGCCGGCACCCGCCAAAGCCGTACCCGCTGCACCAGCTGCGCCGGCTGCACCGGCCACAGACATCGAAGCAGAGGCGACGGCGATCAACACGCCATCCGCGAGCAGTCCGTCGCAACCACGCGACCGAGACGTTGAGGCTGCAGCCGCAACAGAACCAACCCGCGCCATCGCCGGCTATCGCATTCTCGACACGATCGGCCAAGGCGGCTACGGCACGGTGTATCGCGCCGAGCAGGTGCAACTGCATCGCGAAGTGGCGCTCAAGATCCTGAAACACGGCGACGACAGCAGCGCGCACAAGGCCGAAATTGAAGCGTTCCTCCGGGAAGCACGACTGGCTGCCGGATTGCGCGACCCGCGCCTCGTGCAGATCTACGACGTCGGCGAAAGCGATGGCGAACACTTCCTGTCGATGGAACTCATCGAAGGCGGCAGCCTCGCACGCAAGATTCGTCGCGATGGACCAATGCCTTGGCCTGAAGTCATTCGCATGCTGCGCGACATTGCGCTCGCACTCAAGGTCGCACACGCGGCACAGCTCGTTCATCGCGACGTCAAGCCAGGCAACATTCTGTTGGCAGCCAACGGCCAAGCCAAGCTGACCGACCTGGGCCTGGCGGCCAGCGGCGAACACGCCGGCACGATCGCATTCATGTCGCCCGAACAACTCCGCCGCGAGAACGTCGACGCGCGCGCCGACATCTATGCACTTGGCTGCACCGCGTACGCCGCATTGACCGGCAGTCCACCGTTCGGCGGAGACCGCAAAGAGATGGCGCGCGGACATCTCAGGCAAAAGCCCGCGCCACTGCTAGATCGCGATGTGCAAGTCCCCTACCACCTCGGTCAGCTCATCGTCGATTCGATGATGGCCAAGGATGCGAACGATCGGCCGCAATCGGCCGATGCGGTGATCGAACGGCTAGATCGCATGATCCTGCCGAGCAGCACCGAGCCGCTCGGCTTGGACGAAGACGAACTCGATTACCCGAGCGTTGCGCCGACCCGCCTCGGACGACCATCGCGCAACGGCGGCTCGAGTAAGAGCCAGAAGGCCTTCATGGCGCGACTGACGGCCGACGCGATCGTTTTCGGCCTTGTTGGCGGCACTGTGATCGCGCTATTGCTCGGTCTCAAGGTCGTCTGGGACATCGACATCTACCGCATGATCGGCAAGTAGCAGCGCCGCGAACCCCGTACGCGTGGCCCCAATCTTAGAGGCACGCGCCGGATTGGCGTGCGGCCTCAGCGACGCGCTCCGCGACCGCAACGGCAACCGAACGGTCGAAGGCGGTTGGCAAGATGCGCTTGGGCGACGGCTCGCCCGCCGCGGCGGCAATGGCTTCGACCGCGGCAAACTTCATCGCCGCGGTAAACCTGACGGCGCGGGCCTCAAGGGCGCCACGGAACAGACCAGGGAACGCGAGCACATTGTTGACCTGGTTGGGGAAATCGCTGCGGCCCGTGCCAATGATGCGCGCACCGGCGGCTTCGGCCTCCGCCGGCATGATCTCCGGGGTCGGATTCGCCATCGCCAACACGATTGGATCCTTCGCCATGCTGCGGATGTCCTCGCCGTTGAGCAAGTTGCCCTTGCTGACGCCGATGAACGCGTGAGCGCCGCGCAACGCATCGCGCAGATCACCTTGCTCATCTTCGGAGTTGGTCCAACTGGCCAGGTCTCGTTTGTATTCGTCAAGATCGGTTCGCGACGGCGCGATGATGCCCTTCGAATCACAGACGCGGACCTTGCCGACCGGAATGCATCGATCGTCTTCTTCCTGGCAACACAACAGCCGTGCGATGGCACGGCCGGCCGCCCCGGCGCCATTGATGACCACCGACAGATTCGGCAGCGACACCCCAGTGATCCGCGTTGCATTCATCAATGCCGCGAGCAACACGATCGCCGTGCCGTGCTGGTCATCGTGGAGAACCGGAATCCCGAGGTCCTGAAGCGCCGCCTCGATCCGGAAGCACCGCGGTGCCGAGATGTCTTCGAGGTTGATGCCGCCAAAGGTCGGTGCAATCGCGCGCACGGTTTGGATGATCTCGTCTTCGTCTTGGGTGGCCAACACGACCGGCACCGCGTCGACCCCACCAAACTCGCGAAACAATGCAGCCTTGCCTTCCATCACTGGCAGCGACGCCATGCCGCCGAGGTTGCCAAGGCCAAGCACTGCAGAACCGTCGGACACCACCGCAACCGTGCGTCCCTTCCAGGTGAGGTCCCACGCCGAAGCAGGATCCTTCGCGATCTGCTCGCACGGTCGCGCCACTCCCGGCGTGTAGGCGATGCTCAAGTCATCGACCGACTCCAGCCGCATGCGTGACCGCACCTCAATCTTGCCCTTCGTCTCACGGTGGCGTTCGAGGGAAGCTTCGAAATAATCCATACAGGCAGACTACCGCGAACCGGCGCATGAGTTCACGGTGCAACCCGTGCGTTGTTGGTCCCAAGATGTGACCATGCTGGTCGGTGGGCCGCACATTTGTGCTTGCCTGTAATAGGGGTGTGGCCGGTAGTCAGCGTGCCTCGCGTCTGGATGGACTCGCCGTGCGTGGTGGTCCGCGAGAACGCAGCGAGTTGATTCGCCCAGGCTCTCGTGGGCCAGAAAGTGCGGTGAAACCGCCGCAGGCGTTGTGCACTGAGATTGGGCCGGGCCTCTATGATCCGGATGCGCAGCCGCCAACCATGTCGACCAATCAAGCAGAGTACTATCGTGGTCTCGAAGTCGCGAGCGCGGCACTACGGCACGACCAGCGGCCGTCGCGAGGGGCTCACGCGGATCGTGCGGCTCGCGTACACGAGGCGATCCAGCCACTGCTGGATCAGACCGAGGATCATGCGCAGCTGGCGTGCCGCCTGGGCTGCAGCCACTGTTGCCACTATCCAGTTGGCGTCACGTATCCCGAAGCGATGCGATTGGTGGCGGCCGTGCGATTGCGGCCCGAGCTGATCGAACGCATCGTCGACGCAAGCAGCAGCAAACGCGAGCAGTCCTGGGAACAGTTGGTCGGGGCACCGTGTCCGCTCTTGCTCGACCATGCGTGCGCGGTGCACGAGTCCCGACCGATGCCATGCCGGGCACTGGGTAGCCTCGACGCCGAAGCCTGTGCAGTTGCTTTGCTGACCGACCGCATGCCGCCGCGCGATGAAGTTGCGTGGTGGCGAGGCCTCGGTGCCGCCCAGGCGCTCGCCAATTCTTCGCCACGTGGCAGCCGCGAACTTCGATCCGCGGTCAGCGCCATTCTGACGGCACCAGCACAGGATGCGGAGCGGGCGTTTGCTGGCTCCCGCACCGTGCCAGGATCGGATTAGAGCCTGCAGAACGGGCCCGAACACGTCCACGCGCTCGGGGCAATCCCGGCGGTAGCAGCTCCTGACGGGCACGGGCAAGCTGGCGCAGTTGCCGGCACGATCCTCTGGGGTTGCGTGGCCCACTGCGGTTAGATTGACACCGCCCGATGAATCCAGACTTCACCAAGCAGTCCTACGGTTTCGACGAATTCGCGAAGCCATCCGCCGATGCGCGCACCTCGATCAACAACTCCATGCCGCCATGGACGAGTCCCGAGGGCATCGCCCACCAGGTGCTCTACGGAGACGAACCGCGAGCCCACGCTGGCGGCATTCCGGGAACGGCTCCGTTCTTGGGTGGACCGTACGCGAGCATGTATGCCAAGCGGCCGTGGACGATCCGTCAATACGCCGGCTTCTCCACCGCCGAAAAGACCAACGCGTTCTATCGCCAGGCGCTCAAAAACGGCCAGCAAGGCCTGAGCGTCGCGTTCGACCTCGCCACCCACCGCGGCTACGACAGCGACCACCCGCGCGTCACGGGTGACGTCGGCATGGCGGGTGTTGCGATCGATTCCATCGCCGACATGCGCATCCTGTTCGACGGCATTCCCCTCGATCAGGTTTCGGTGTCGATGACGATGAACGGCGCCGTCATTCCAATCCTCGCGCTCTACATCGCCGCGGCCAAAGAGCAGGGTGTCAGCACCGAGCAACTAACCGGAACCATCCAGAACGACATCCTCAAGGAGTTCATGGTCCGGAACACCTACATCTACCCACCGGCGCCGAGTATGCGCATCGTGCGCGACATCTTCGGTTGGTGCGGCGAGCACATGCCGAAGTTCAACACGATCTCGGTGAGCGGCTACCACATCCACGAAGCCGGTGCCTCGGCGGACATCGAACTGGCCTACACGCTCGCCGACGGCCTTGAGTATCTGCGCACCGGTGTTGCAGCAGGACTGGACGTCGACCGACTGGCCGGCCGCATGTCGTTCTTCTTTGCTCTCGGCATGAACTTCTTCACCGAGATTGCCAAGCTGCGCGCCGCGCGCATCCTCTGGGCGAAGATCGTCAAGGCATTCGGCGCCAAGAACCCGAAGTCCCTGGCGCTGCGCACCCACTGCCAAACGTCGGGATGGTCGCTGGCAGCTCAAGATCCCTACAACAATGTCGTGCGCACGTGCCTCGAAGCACTCGCCGGCGTGCTTGGCGGCACGCAGTCGCTGCACACCAACGCGCTCGACGAAGCGATTGCGCTGCCGACTGATTTTTCGGCGCGCATCGCCCGCAACACCCAACTGATCCTGCAAGAGGAGAGCCACGTCACCCACACCGCAGACCCTTTGGCCGGTTCGCACTACGTCGAAGCATTGACCGACGAGTTGGCACAGAAGGCGTGGCAGCTGATCCAAGAAGTGGAAGGCATGGGCGGCATGACCAAGGCAATTGAAGCTGGCCTGCCGAAGCTGCGTATCGAAGAATCCGCCGCGCGCCGCCAAGCAGCCATTGATGCCGGTCACGAGACGATCGTCGGCGTCAACAAGTACGCACCCGAGCAAGAAGAGCCGTTGGACATCTTGTCGATCGACAACACACAGGTGCAGAAGGCGCAGGTCGCGCGACTTGAGAAGCTGCGGGCGGAACGCGATGAATCGGCAGTGCAAGCGGCGCTCGCGGCGATCACCGCTGGGGCCAAGGGCGATGGCAACTTGCTCGGTCTGGCGGTCGTCGCCGTCGAGCAGGGGGCGACGGTCGGAGAAGTCTCCAGCGCCATGGAAGCGGTGTTCGGCCGTCACACGGCGAATCCAAAGACGGTCGCGGGTGTGTATGCTGCCGCAGGCAAATCGATGGCAGACCTGACCCAAGCGCAACAACGCAGTGAAGCATTCCTGCAACGCACCGGACGACGACCGCGCATGCTGGTCGCCAAGATGGGTCAGGATGGCCACGACCGTGGCGCACGCGTCATCGCGAGCGCATTCGCCGACATGGGCTTTGATGTCGACATCGGACCGCTGTTCCAAACCCCTGAGGAAGTCGCGCGGCAGGCGGTCGAAAACGACGTGCACATCTGTGGCATCAGCACGCTGGCCGGCGGCCACAAGACGCTGGTTCCCGAACTGATTGCGCTACTCAAGAAGCTGGGTCGCCCCGATATCTTGGTCGTTGCCGGCGGCGTGATCCCACAACAAGACATGCAAGTCCTGAAGGACAATGGCGTAGCCGCCGTGTTTGGGCCAGGAACCGTCATTCCAAAGGCGGCCATCGATCTGCTGACCCTGCTCGAGGCGAACGCACCGTAGGCGTTGGCGCGTCGCATCGTTGCGCACCAGCTACGTCGCGTCGGCAGACAACCAACGCACCATCGATTTCAGTAGCGCCTGCCGCGTGAACGGCTTGCTGACAAAGTCGTCCATGCCGGCAGCGAGGCAGGCGTCGCGATCTTCTGGCAGGACGTTCGCGGTCAACGCAATGATCGGGATGTGCTCCCCGGTATCGACCTCGCGCTCGCGGATGAGCCGAGTCGCTTCAAAGCCATCCATGCCCGGCATCAGGCAATCCATCAAAACGAGATCGTAGGAGTTCTGGCGAACCATCGTGGTCGCGCTCTCGCCGTCGATCGCAGTGTCCACCTCGAGGCCAAAGGTCTCAAGCACGCGCACGGCAAGCCGCAGGTTGAGTCGGTTGTCTTCGGCGACCAGAACCTTGCGGCCTGCGGTCACTGCCAACTCACGAGAGAGAGACTCTGGCGGCTCAACGGCAACCAGCCCATCGTCGACGGCATCCTCGGCCGCGACCGGCAACTCAAACCAGAAGATCGAACCAACGCCCGCTTCACTGGAGACCCCAATCGTACCCCCCATCGCTTCGACAAGTTGCTTGCTGATCGCCAGACCAAGCCCCGTGCCGCCGTATTCCCGCTGCGTCGACGAATCCACCTGAACGAAGTCTTCGAACAGTTTGTTCAAGGCTTCCGCGGCGATGCCAATCCCCGTGTCCTTGACTTCCACTCGCACGCGCCCATCCAGAACCGCCACGGCAAGCGTCACGCTGCCCTGCGAAGTAAACTTGACGGCGTTGCCGGCGAGATTCACGAGCACCTGATGCACGCGCTGCGGATCCGCAAACGCCTTGAACGGGCCAACACCAACGGCGTCGACGCCGACCGCCAAACCCTTTGGCTGAGCTTGTGGCTGCATCATCCGAGCGACCTTCAGCACGACTTCGTGCAAGTCGAACGACAGCCGCTCGAGCATCATCTTGCCGGCCTCGACCTTGGAGAAGTCGAGGATGTCATCGATCAAGCGCAGCAGGGAGTTGCCCGAGCTTGAAATGATATCGACACACTCACGTTGCTCGTCGCTGAGGATGCTGTCGCGGAGCATGTCCGTATAGCCAAGCACGGTGTGCATCGGCGTCCGGATTTCGTGACTCATCGCAGCCAAGAACGCACTTTTGGATTCATTGGCCGACTCGGCGCTCTCCTTGGCACGCACAAGCTCTTCATCGAAGCGGCGCTGCTCCGTGATGTTTTGAAACGCACCGAGCACACGAACCGCTTGGCCGGCAACGAACACCGCACCGCCGGTCGCTCGCACCCAAATGCGTCGCCCGCGAGCAGTCAGCATTTCCAAGTCCAGCGAGAATGCGCGGCCACGCGCCACGGCATCTTCGAGCGCTGCCCGCACCTCGATCTGCGCCGCGGGAACGAAGAACGCAATGGCGGCGTCAATCGTCGGCACAAACGAGTTCGGGGATGCCTCGTGAATGCGGTAGGTCTCCGCAGTCCAGTACAACGTATCGGTTTGCAGGTCCAGTTCCCAACCACCGACCCGCCCAAGAGCCTGCGACTCGGCCAACAGGCGCGACACCTGCTGCAAGCTCTCCTTGGCCGTGCGCTGTTCGTGCACGTCGGTCAACGAACCGACCAGACGTCGCGACTGGCCACGTTCCGACTCAGTGCAGACCGCTCGCACGTAGAACCAACGCCACCCATCCTCCGCGTGACGACAGCGGATTTCGCGCTCGAACGGAGTCCCGCGGCGGAGCTGTCCCACCGCAGCGCGCATCAAACAGCGTTGATCATCCGGATGCACCAGCGGCCAGATGCCGGCAAGCGGCACGTTGCCGCTGCTGTTGGACAAGCCGATCATGCCGAATACGCGCGGCGACAAGAAGACCGACCGCAACCCGAGGTCGAGGTCCCAGATGCCTGCGCTCGCAGCTTCGACTACAAGGTTGAGGCGCTCAGTCGATTGCTCCAGCCGCTGATGGACAATGTCCTGCTCGTGCATGCGGCGGCGCAGCTCCAACTGGCTGGCAACCTGCCGCGCCAACGCCAGCAACGTTTCGCGCTGTTCACTGGTGAGCTCGCGCGGGCGCACGTCCATGATCGCAACGGCACCAATGCACTGCCCGTTCGGCATCACAATCGGGCTGCCGGCATAAAACCGCAGCTTTGGTTCGTCAGTCACCAACGGACTGTTAGCAAACCGCGGATCCGCCAACGTATCCGGTACGATCAACGTTTCGCGCTGCAGGATCGCGTGCGAACAGAACCCTTCGTCACGTGTCAGCTCGAGTTCCCCAACGCCAACATTCGACTTGAGCCAAAGCCGATCGCCATCGACCAGGCTGATCACCGCCATTGGCACATTGCACGTTAGCGACAACAGCCGCGTAATGTCGTCGTAGACACGCTCCGGCTCGGTGTCGAGAACCTGGCAGCTATGCAGGGTCTCAAGCCTGGTGGCTTCGTCTTTGGGTTTCCCAGCAGATCGCATGACTTCAGCGACACCATCGGCAGATTGCGACCTTGCACCCATGAGGGTTTTCCCGAAGTCCTGCTGCCGTGCCGCGGCGAGCGCGCAACTTGTGGCGAGTTGCACGGCTGCGCAATACGTTGGCGGCGTGGCACCATGCAACGATCTAGCTGACTCCATCCGTCAAGGCGACCGCAGCGCACTAGCGCGCGCTATCACCCTGGTCGAAAGTCGCCGAGCCGCGGACGCACAGGCCGCCGAGGCGCTGCTGAGCAGCTTGCTGCCCGACAGCGGCAAGGCGATTCGGATCGGGATCACCGGCGCCCCGGGAGTCGGCAAGAGCACCTTGATCGAGACGCTCGGCATGCAGCTGTGCAATGCAGGTTCGAAGCTGGCAGTACTCGCGGTCGACCCGAGCTCGACCGTCAGCGGCGGCAGCATCCTTGGCGACAAGACGCGCATGGATGAACTCAGTCGCCACGCCAATGCGTTCATCCGGCCATCGCCAGGCGGTGGCACTCTGGGCGGCGTCGCCGGCCGCACGCAGGAAGCGATGATCTTGTGCGAAGCCGCGGGCAACGACATCGTACTGATCGAAACCATCGGCACCGGCCAATCCGAAGTCGCGGTTCACGGCATGGTCGACTTCTTCCTCGTCATGCTTTCCCCCGCCGCCGGCGACGAATTGCAGGGCATCAAGCGAGGCGTCATGGAGCTTGCCGACGGAGTCCTGGTGCACAAGGCGGACGGTGACTTGCTGCCAGCGGCCAACCGAACCGCGCAGCAGTGCATGCTCGCCATGCGCGTGCTGCACTCGGGAGAACAAGAACCACCGAAGGTTCTGATCGGATCGTCGGTCACCAAGGAAGGCATCACGGAACTGTGGCAGTGCATTGAGCAACAGGTCGCGCATTGGCAACAGAGTGGCCAGTTGCAGAAGCGGCGCAGCCAACAAGCCGTGGAATGGCTCAACCGAACGGTTCGCGAAACCCTGCTGCAAGAGCTACTGGCGTCGCCGAATGCGCAGACAGAGTTCGCCGCAGCACAACAGCGCGTCGCTGCCGGCCAGCAAGTCGCCACCGCTGCCGCCCGCGACCTCATTCGTCGTTGCCAGCAACGCTAGCGGGCGGGTTACTGGCATGAGAGCTAGCGCATGGACGCCAGCTTGGCGCGCCGCTCCGCGATGCGCGTTCGCCACCGCGGGATTGCGACCCAACGCTCCAACTGATTCAGATCGGTTTCCGCGTTGCCGGTATCGCCGCGTGCAAGCGTTCGGTCCAGGCGCTGCAACCGCTTCTGCAACCACTGCTCGCCGTCAGCAAGCATGTCCTCGCGAGCAGCCGAAACTTCGGCGTGGCCTTGGTTGCGCGCCAAGAACGCGTCGAGGCGCGCCATCGCACCGATGTAATCACGCCACTGAAACCGCAACATCGATCGCGCCGCAAACAGCACATCTGCAGCCGACTCGGCACTCCCCAATGCGGCGGGAATCACAAAACGTTCTCGCATCGCTTCGATTGCCTGCAGCAACCGCTTGCCTTGCGGATGCACGCTGCAAGCTTCTCGGTGCGTATCGAGCCACGCATCGCAGAGTCGCACGCATTCACGCGCCGCCGGACGCTCGACGCTCTTCAGGTAGGTCGCGACAAACGACTTCAGCAAGTCGTGTTCATGCTGCGCACGCAAGACCTGCTGCGCGGCCGCATTCTCCAGCATGCGACTGCGGATCTTCTCGTCGAGCGCGACGGCGTGTGCGTGCTCGTCACCGGTCGCATCGCGCAACGCGAACGCCAGCGTCTCAAGGGCGCGTTCGAGCTTATTGTTGTCGAACTGCGCCTGCGCCAACTCAACAAAATGCTTGGGCGAATGTGGCCATGTCGAATCCTGCAAACGCTGGACGACGAACACGACCAGCAACAACACCGCTGCGGTGATCGCTGACGCTGGCACCCAACTGGTGCGCCGGCGCGCACGCACGCGGGACCTTGCCGGTCCTTCGGAGGACCGCGCCTCCGGCTTCTGCTTCGGTTTCGGCTGCGGCTGTGACCGCCGGCGCGATGCACGAGCCGCAACCTGGCGTGCTTGTGCCGAAGCAGCCGATGCTGCGCCGAGCAACCGCAGGCGAACCGAATCGATGATCACAAACTCACCGGCACAGAGTTGCTTGCAGAACAACTCTTCGCCATCGATGTGCAACAGTGCCCCTGGAGTAGTCGGCTCAATCCGCACACCGCCATCGACGCGCCGCACCTGGACGCCAAGCTCCGCCAAGACCTGCCCGCCTCGCCCAAGGACCAGCACCGAACGGGTCCCGTCGGCAGCGACTACTTCGAGTTCGCTACTCACGGGGAAACGGCATCACTTGCTCTTGAGAGTAGGCCAAACGGGGTGGGTCTTGTGCACCTCGCCAGAACCGAAGTTCTGAACCCAATATCGACCGTTCGCGCCAATGCCAATCTCACGATGACTCGCCATCAGCAGGTTGCGATGGTGCCCCGAAGA
>CAXBFC010000240.1:0-12137 GCA_963974725.1 uncultured bacterium
TGCCAACCAAGCCATTGGCCATGCTCGGCACGGGGCTGTTGTCGTTGTCGGGTAAGTTCCGCTTGCTGCGTGAAGTTCGCGTTCCGATGCAGCGGGCGCTTGATGGCGGCGAGTCGGTGGCAGCGTTCTGCGAGCGTCGCTTTGGTCGGGAAACCGTGCCGTTGGTGCAGGCGATGCTCGGCGGCATCTTCGCCGGGGACGCGTCGCGGCTTGAAGTCGCGAGCGCGATGCCGTCCCTGACGCAGCTGGAAGCAGAGCACGGTAGTGTGATGCGTGGCATGCGTGCGAAGCGTCAGGCAAAGCGTGCCCGCGGCGAATCGGGCGGGTCACAGCCTCAGATCTACAGCTTTGAAGATGGCATCGAAGGCCTTGTCAACCGGTTGGCCGAGGTCGTCGGGGATGCACTCGAGGTCGATGCGCCGGTCGAATCCGTGTCGCACGACGGCGTTGGGTGGACGGCGCACTTGCGCGACGGTACGCAACGCCGCGCAAGCCGCTTGGTGTTGGCGTGCCCGGCGCGAGTCAGCGCGCGGCTCCTGAAGCACGCTGCGCCCGAACTCGCCGTCGAATTGGCGGCCATCCCGTTCGCTTCGCTCGCGTCGGTGTACTTGGGACTGCCGATAGCGAAGCCGCCGGCGAAGCTGTCGGGCTTTGGCTTCTTGCTCGAGAACGAACCGGGCACGCCGGTGCTTGGCGCGATCTATGCCTCGCAGTTGTTTCCGGGCCATGCGCCGGCCGGGCACCAGTTGATTCGCGTGATGATGGGGGGATCTTTGCATCCAAACGTCGTTGACTGCGAAGACCGAGATCTCATCGATACGGCAGTTGCGACGCTGCAGCGCTACGTGGGCCAGAAGATCTCCCCGACCTTCCGCCACGTCGTTCGCTGCCGCGAAGCGATTCCGCAATACGAATTGGGTCACAAGCAACGCATGCAGCGCATCACCAATCTGCTCAGTTCATCTCCCGGGCTACGCCTGTGCGGCAATAGCTACGAGGGCATTGCAGTGACCGCACAACTCGGGCGCGACGCGGGACTGCGTGCAGCGCACGAAGGATCTGCTGAGGTGGCCGCGAGATGAGGGTGCAACCACATCGACTGAAGACACTGGCTGGCATCATCTGGGTGCTGGTTGGCGGCATGCTGCTGACCCGCAGTGTGCCGATGGTCGAAGCGGCCAGCGAGCAGTCCGGCTGGACGACCACGATCGTTGCGTTGCTGGTCGGGGCGCTGCTCGGTGCTGGCAAAGGTCGCTTCGTCCTCAGCAAGACCGCGCGCCGGAACCGGGCGCGCATCGAAGCGCTGCCGAGTGCCTTCATCTGGAACGTCTTCACGGGCAAGACCTGGTTGTTGGTGGTTGGCATGATCGGTCTCGGCCTGCTGCTGCGCGGTGGCGCCGCCGCAGGCTGGTTCAACTGGGCTTCGATCGCCGCGATCTACGCGGGCGTTGGCGCGGCGATGTTGATCAGTTCATGGATGTACTTCCGCGTCATCCCGCCGCCGCTGCCGACGCGCGTCGAATCGATCGAGCCGCAACCGGTTCGGCGCATCGGGGTATTGGTTGCCAACCTCGGCACCCCCGACGCGCCGACCACCGCCGCTGTGCGCCGCTACTTGCGGCAGTTTTTGTGGGACAGCCGCGTCGTCGAAGTGTGGCGTTGGTTGTGGTTCGTGATTCTCAACGGCATCATCCTGCCGCTGCGGTCCCCGCGCTCGGCGCGGGCCTACCAACGCGTGTGGACGGCGCAGGGTTCGCCGTTGCTGACCAACAGCCAAGCGATCAGTGATGCCTTGGCGGAGCGGCTTGGCGATGATTTTGAAGTGCGCCTGGCGATGCGTTACGGCAATCCCAGTCTGGCTTCGGGCATCGATCAGCTCAGGGTCGCGGGCTGTGAGAGTGTGATCGTCGCGTCACTATTCCCGCAGGCGAGCAATACGACGACGGGCACGTTGCAGGCGGAGGTCGCGCGGGTCGCCGGTTTGCGTCGCGATGCGCCGGCGCTGCAGTTTGTTGGTCCGATGTACGAAGACTCGGACTACATCCGCGCATTGGCGGATCGCGTGCGCACGTCGACCGCGGGCAAGACCGTGCAGTTCCATGTGTTCAGCTTCCATGGCTTGCCCGAAGACTACGTCGCGAAGGGTGATCTCTACCTGCAGCACTGTCGGGTGACCGCGGTGCGACTTGCGGAGGAGCTTGGCCTCAAACGCAGCGACTGGGAGATGGTCTTCCAGTCGAGGTTCGGGGATGAACCGTGGTTGCAGCCATTCGCCGACAAGTTCGTCGTCGGGCTGGCCAAGACCTATGACTGCATCGCGATTGCGGTGCCAGGATTCGCCGCGGACTGTCTCGAAACCCTCGACGAAATTGGGGTCGAGCTGCGTGAGGAGTTTGAAGCGGCGGGCGGGCAAGAACTCATTGTCGTGCCAGCGCTCAACGACCACCCGTTGTGGATTGAGGCGATGAGCAAGCGCATTCGTGACTTGCAGTGCGTTGCCGGCGGAAGGGGCAGCCCGACTGCTACTGCCAGCCTGACGGCCAACGTCAGCGCGACGGCCAGCGCGATGGCCAGCGCCGACGCGGCGCCGCTGCCGGAGCGCCGCGCGCTGCGGTAGCGATGACTCTTAGCGCCTTCCGATCTGCTCGACCTTGTCGTCGTTGTCGAAGCGGATGCTTCGCGAAATGAACCGGCGCAGTTCGTATTTCAACACGTCCGATTGCAGTGACGGGTTGTTCGACTTCGGCGGGTAGCCAATGGCCAGAAACACCGCCTCGCGCGACATGCCGTTGCGCACTTCGCCGCTGCGAATGGCTTCGCGTTCGTCATCGGTCAGGGATTCGGGCAGCAAGACCGGGCTCTCCGAAAAGTGCTGCTCGCGCCATTCGGCCATCGGCATCATCGAGTGCTTCGGGACGTAGCTGATGACGTAGTTCGAGCCGTCATCATCCGTGAGTTCGAAGCCCTTGCGGGAGACCTTCGTGAGCGTCAGTTGCGTGCCGGGCGGCAGGTAGTGCCCCATCGAGATGTAGTTGCTGGAGTACATCAGGAAGCGGCCGCGGTTGTTGTCGAAGTGCATGCCGACACGCGTGTAGATCGGCGTATTCAGCAGCTCTTCAGCAATGGCGTCGCCGCTGGATTTGCAGCTGGCGCAAAGGGCTAGAGCGACGAGGGAAAACGAGCGAAACAGGGTCCTCATGGTGACAGTGTAACGATCGGCGCGATGAGTTTGTTGCGTTCGCAATGACTGGCGTGTTTCCCGGCGGGTGCGAGCGCTAGAACGTCTGCAATGACTATCTCTTATCCCGATGATGCGGACGGTGATGTGCTCGCGGCGATGGCCGAGTCGGGCGTCGATATGCAACAGGAGCTGACGATCGAGTTTGTGATCGATGCGCCGAGTGAGCAGCACTCGAAGGCGATCGAGGCGGATATCGCGGCGGCCGGTTATCCGGCCGTGGCGGAGTTTGAGGACGGCGACCCCGAAGAGGGTATCGACCCGGGCTGGGTCGTATCGGTCGAAGTCGAGATGGCGCCGGAATACCAGCCGATCATCGACCTGCAGGCAAAGCTACAGGGCTTTGCCGAGAAGCACGGCGGCCAGGTGGATGGTTGGGGCGCGATGGTCGACCCGGGCCCCGATGATGAATAGGACGCGATAGATAGGGCGCGACGAGTAGGAGCCGACGAGTAGCCGCGCGCTACTCGGCTTACGTTAGCCGGTCTTCTTCTGACCAGGCTTCTTTTGGCCCGACTTCTTCTTTTCGGCCTTGAGCGCTTTCGCCTGCTGCTTCGCGTTGTCGTCCGCGATCTTCTTCAGCACTTCGTCCGCCCATTCCTTCTTCGCCATCGGGAAGCCGAGGCGGGCGCGACTGTCGAGGTAGCTCTTGGCAACGGCGCGCGCGAGGTTGCGGATGCGACCGATGTAGGCGGCGCGCTCGGTGACGCTGATCGCGCCGCGGGCATCGAGCAGGTTGAACGTGTGGCCGCCCTTCAGTAACTGTTCGTAGGCGGGTAGCGCGAGCTCTTGCTCCATCAGGTTCTTCGACTGGCGTTCGTGTGCGTCGAAGGACTGCAGCAAGAACTCGACGTCACTGTGTTCGAAGTTGTAGGTGCTCTGCTCGACCTCGTTCTGGTGGAAGACGTCGCGGTACTTCAACCCTTCGGCATACTCGAGGTCGAACACGTTCTCGACGCCTTGCAGATACATGCATAGCCGTTCGAGGCCATACGTGATCTCGCCGGTGATCGGACGACAGTCGATGCCGCCGACTTGCTGGAAATACGTGAACTGCGTCACTTCCATGCCATTGAGCCAGACTTCCCAGCCGAGGCCCCAGCAACCGAGCGTTGGGTTTTCCCAGTCATCTTCGACGAAACGGACGTCGTTCTTGTTGAGGTCAAACCCGACGGCCTTCAGCGAACCTAGATACAGGTCGAGGATGTTGGCCGGCGCCGGCTTGAGCACGACCTGGTACTGGTAGTAGTGCTGCAGGCGGTTGGGATTGTTGCCGTAGCGGCCATCCTTCGGGCGGCGGCTCGGCTGCACATAGGCAGCCTTCCACGGTTCTGGCCCGAGGGCCCGCAAGAATGTCGCGGTGTGGCTCGTGCCGGCACCTACTTCCATGTCGTACGGTTGCAACAAGGCGCAGCCTTGTTGGTCCCAGTAGTCTTGGAGGCGAAGGATAAGTTGCTGGAAGGTCAGCATAGCGGCGCACGATCCTATGGAACGTTGGCGCAAGCGCCAGCAATCGCCTGGAACCGTTATCGTTCTGGGCCGTTCCGCCGGCGATCCCCTGGTCATTCCGCGAGCCGAATCATGACGTCGAGCCTGGTTGTTGCCGTTTTTGCCTGTTTGCTGGTCAGTGCTCCGGCCTTGGATCCGCCACCACGCATGCACCAGCCGTGTTGGGAGATGCTGCCGCAGCCAAGTGCCTACCGGATGGCGAACGAGGCGGTAGCGATTGTCGAAGGCACCGCGACGGCAAAGGGTGTGGTGACGGTGACCAAGCGCTTCTGGGTTGGCCCGGGCCAGAAGGTCGCCGACACGATCACGGTGCCGTCGTTGGCGGCGATGCCCAAGACCGTGTTCGTGCTAGGTCTCGCCGGCCCGGGCGCTGGTCAGCCGATCGAGCCCGACAGCGTGCTGCTGTTCTTGGCCAAAAACCCCAATGGTGACGAGTGGCTGCCGCTGCACCTCTACGGCAAGGCAGCGCGCGGCGTGATCTGGTTCGCCAAGGAGGCGTCGCTGGGCTACGCGCAGGTGATCAATCCGGGTGGCTATTCGTTGACGCAGTGGCAGCTCGGGAATGGTCCGCGACGTGTCGTCGCGCGACCCAAGGACGTTCGCGCGGTAGTGGCGCAAGGGGTCGCCGCGCGCAAGCAGTGGCGCGCGGTGCTCGACATCCAGGACAAGCAAAAGCGTGCCGATGCGTTGCTGCGCTGGATCGATCCCGCGACGTCACCCGATGGCGACGCTTGGCAAGAGCGCCTTTGGCCGGATTGGCTGCGTGCAAGCGACGAATTGGGGGAAGCAATGGTCCGGCCCCTCGCCCGCATCGTGCAAGTCGGCGACAACGCGCAGACCGTCGTCACGGCCGCCGATGCCCTGTCCCGGCTCGGCGAAAAGGCGCGGGATGCAGTGCCGAGTCTGGTGGCGCGGTTGCGCGACCTGCGCGGAGTCCAGCCGATCTACCTGGTGCGCGCGCTCAAGAACTTCGCGGACGTTCGCGCCGCCGACGTGCTTCGTGACTACATCGCGCACCAGGATCCGTTCGTCGCCATCGCCGCGGCGCGCGGCCTGCACCACGCGGGCGCACCTGGGGTCGCCGAGTTGCTTGAGGCGCGCATGCCCAAGGAGATCGTCGACCGTGTCGCGCTCAGTGCTGTCGCCGGCATGCTGGAAGTCATCCACGACCTCGACCCACTGCGAGCCGAGCGCCTGGTCGAGAAGCACTTCCTCGACGACGATCAACTGATGATGCAGCGCCCCTGGCTACGCCAAATCCGAGACCGATAGATACGGTGCCAGGCACAGAAGTAACACCTTCGCCGCCCCTGGCGGCGAAGGTGTTACTTCTGTGCCTGGCACCGTACGAATGTGTTCCGTATCCTTGCCGCTGTGACCAGTCGACGTCATTCCCGCTTGCGCAAGCCAACGACCTGGTGGCAGCGGCATGGGGACCTCGCGGTGCTCGCGACGTTCGCTGGAGTCATTGTCTTCACCGGCATTTCGCCGCCCGAAGGGTGACTCTATGACGATTTCTACATCGCCCGTGCGGCGGAAGACGTGTGTCGGCTGGCGGTGACGGCGAAGCAGCATCGCATCGTGCATGGTGGCTGGCCGAATCTCGCGGAACTGCGCGCAATCGATCGCTCGCTGCCCGCTCGCGATCGGTGGCAGGGGGAGTTTGCCTTCGAGGTGGTCGGCGATTCGCTCACGGTCTCCTGCTCCGGTCCCGACAGGGTTCCCGGCAACGACGATGATGTCATCTGTCCTCCGGTTACACCGGACTCGTAGTCGAGTGCGCTAGACCGTATGCGGGCATGGCAATTCGTGGGCCACTCTTCCCGGGTCGGGTTGATCGATTGGGTTTTGCCGGGGTAGCCTTTGCTGGCCTGCTTCTCGTCTCGGACCGTCCCCAGCGGTCTGAACTCTTCCACCAAGGCTGAGGTATCTGTGCGTCTTCCCACCATCTCCTTCTCGATGGCCGCTCTCGCGGTTGCCACTTGTGCGCCAACGTTGAGCGCCCAGTGGGTCTCCTATACGAATCAAACCGCTTCCCGCCTGAGCGCGTCAGCAGCCCTGGTGGCGAACGACACCCAGGAGAAGGACTACAACTGGGCTGACCTCGACCAAGATGGCGACATCGACCTGGTGATTGTGCGCAAGTCGCCGTTCACCAGCAGCGGTCACTTCCCGAATGTGCTGCTGATGAATGAAGGCGGGGTCCTCACGGATCGCTCGTCGACCCTGACGACCTCGACGGTTCCGGGCAGCAGCGGCTTCCTCGATGCCACCAATGATCGCGATGTCGAGATTGCAGACGTCAACGGCGACGGCTGGCTCGATGTCATCACCTGCACGACGCTGACCGCCGGCATGCCGGAGTACATCCGCGCCAACCGCGTCTACATCAATCAAGGGATGAGCGGTGGCGTGTGGCAAGGCCTGCTCTTTGACGATGCCAACCGCATTGACGACGCTGCCTGGGGAAACAACGGCGAACACCGCTTCTGCGCGGTCTCCGCTGGCGACATTGATGGCGATGGTGACCAAGACCTCTACTTTGGTGACTACCAGCAAGGTGGTAACCGTTCGCAGGACATCAACGACCGGTTGCTGATCAACGACGGCACCGGCTACTTCACGGATGAGTCGGCGGCGCGCATGAGCGTCACGATGCTCGAGTCGTCGTTCGGCATGCAGGTCAAGATCGCCGACATGAACGGTGACGGCAAGCTCGACATCCTCAAGGATGACGCACTCAACACCCCGCAAGCCGTTTCCATCAGCTACAACGATGGCGCTTCGCAAGGCCTGTTCAGCACCTACGACATTCCCTACGGCAACGCGCCGTACCACTTCGCGACCGGTGACCTGAACAACGACAACCGGCTCGACATCATCGTCAGTGACGATGGTCAAGACCGCTACATCCTCAACCAGGGCAACAATGCTGCAGGCATCGCGACGTTCTCGCCGACGATCGCGTTCTCCTACAGTGGTGGTGGCAACGACGATGGCTTCGGCGGCAACAACCTGATCATCGACCTCGACAACGACGGTTGGAACGACGCGGTCGTGACCGACGTCGACGTCGATATCTCGGGCTGCAGCCGCCGCACGCACATCTACCGCAATCTCGGCAATTCGCCGAACGTGACCCTGCAAGAGCAGATCGTTGCCGGTGAAGTGGTTGGTGGCATCACCCCGGCGATGCTGCAAGGCACGCACGATATTGCGATCTTCGACATCGATGGCGACGGCTGGAAAGACATGGTTGTTGGTCGTTGCACCGGCACCCAGATCTACATCAACAACCCGCCGATCGGCTTGACCTTCAGCTTCGTTGGCGGTCTGCCGTCGATGATCGCTCCGAACACCACGACGACGGTCACCGTTGATGGCAACAGTGTCGGTGGTGTCACGGCGGTTGCTGGCACTGGCCAGCTCCACTACTCGATCAACAACGCGCCGTTCGTTTCGGTGTCGATGTCGGATAGCGCCCCGGGCCAATTCCAAGGCACACTGCCGGCGATGTCGAACTGCGCCGATGGCATTCGCTTCTACGTGAGCGCCCAAGGCAGCAACGGCTCGACCTACAACGATCCACCGGCCGCTCCGGCTGGCTACTACTCGGCGATCGCTGCGGTTGGCGTCGAAACGCTCTACGAGAACAACTTCGAGGTCAACTCGACGGGTTGGACCGTGGTCAACAACGCGTCGCTCACCACGGGTGCGTGGGAAGTTGCCGACCCGAACGGCACGACGCAGGGCGGTCAGTTTGCTGCTCCGGATGACGACGCCGAAGCCGGTGCCGCAACCATGGCGTTCGTGACCCAGAACGGTGCCGTCGGTGGCAACGTTGGCACCGCAGACGTCGATGGCGGTCCGACCGATCTGTTCTCGCCGCCGGTTGACATGGCAGGCACGGATGGCTTCATCAGTTACCAGCGCTGGTTCTACTCGAGTGGCGCGGACACGCTGGTCGTCTCGGTGTCGAACAACGGCACGAACTGGATCACCGTCGAGACGGTGGACGGCAGTGGCAACAACAACAACCAGTGGCTGCTGAACCAGTTCCGCGTTGGTGATTACGTGACGCCGTCGGCGACCGTTCAGGTGCGCTTCCGCACCCACGACGTCACCCCCGGCAGCATCGTCGAAGCCGGCGTCGACGTGTTCAAGGTCGAAGCCTTCACGTGTGATCACTGCCAGCCGACCTTCCCGCTGACCACGATTGGCGCGGGCACGCTGTCGATGTGTGGTGACGTGCTTTCGGCCGCGACGCCGAACACCACGCTCGCGGTGGCAAGCATGCCGGCGTTCGCAAACGGCCTGTTGTTCTTTGATGTGTTCCCGGTCCCGGTCACGTCGCCGTGGAACAGTGCCGAGCTGATCTCGGCCGCTCCGGTCATCATGGGCCCGATGTTTGGCAACGCTGCCGGCGAGTTCATCGTGCCGCTCAACATCGGTGGCTTGCTGCCGCCGGGCTGGGCCCTCTACCTGCAGTCGGCTTACAGCGACGCCTCACTGCCCGGTGGCGTCGGCGTTACCAACGCCATCAAGATCGAGTGGAACTAGTGATCCGCTGAGTCGCGGCTTCGGCTGCGGCATCGCCACCGCCTAGGCGTAATTGCTGAGGCGATCAGGGGCCCGGGCTTCGCACAATGGCGAGACCCGGGCTTCTCTCATGTCTGATACACTTGCTCGGCCTTCATTTGTCTCTCCGGCTCTTCGCCCCGCCAGTCCGGCCGGAAGCTCCCTTCAGGATCCCGTAACCCATGCGTTTCCTCGGCTTCTCCATCGTTCTTTCAACCATTGCTGCGCCACTGATGGCGCAATCGCCGCAGCCCAAGATGGGTGCGCCGGTCAGTGGTCTGACTTCGCTTCAACTGCAGCGCTTCGACGACGGCAAGGTCGACTTCGGCAACGTCTTCGATGCCGCGCAGGGGCTCGGTCCGATCTTCAATCAGATCAGCTGTGCCAACTGCCACAACAACCCGGTGGGTGGTCCTGGCAGCACGACCGTGACTCGCTTCGGCTACGACGATGGCAAGGGCACGTTTGACCCGCTCACCGCGCTCGGTGGCTCGCTGCTGCAAGCTGGCGCGATTGATCCGGCCGTCGAAGAAGTGATCCCGGTGCAAGCCAACGTCACCGCCAATCGCATCACCCCGTCGATACTCGGTGCTGGCTTGGTCGAAGCGATTGACGATGCCGACATTCTCGCCAACGAAACCTCGCCGCCGAGCGCTGCTGTCAGCGGTCGCGTGCACTGGGTTACGCCGCTTGAGACCCCTGGTGGTGCGTTGCGCGCTGGCCGCATGGGTTGGAAGGCGCAGGTGGCAACCGTGCTGACGTTCTCGGGCGACGCGTCACAGAACGAGCTTGGTTTCTCGAATCGTCTGGTGCCGTTTGATAACGCGCCGAACGGCAATCAGGCTCTGCTGGCGACGTGGGACACGGTTGCCGATCCGGAAGACGGGCCCGATGCCAACGGCCTCGACTTCATTGATCGCATCACGCACTTCCAGCGCTACCTCGCGGCTCCGCCGCAGACCCCGAAGTCGGGCATGGCCGGCGAAGCCATCTTCAACTCGGTTGGTTGCGCGGATTGCCACGTTGCTTCGTGGACGACCAAGAACGACCCGGCCCTTGAGGTCTCGTTGCGCAACCAGGCGATCCGTCCTTACTCGGACTTCTTGCTGCACGACGTCGGGCTTGTCTCGGACTTCATCGCCGATGGTGATGCCAGCGGCCAAGAGATCCGGACTCCGTCGCTGTGGGGTGTGCGCACTCGCGACCCGCTGTGGCACGACGGCCGCGTAGTCGGTGGCACGCTCGAAACGCGCATGCTCGGAGCCGGTGGCGTGATCGAGCTGCACTCCGTGTTTGGCGCGGAGTCACGCACGTCGGGTCTCGCGTTCCAGGCGCTGCCTTCCGCCGATCAACTCGCGGTGGTCGCGTTCCTTGATTCGCTCGGTCGCACCGAGTTCGACAGCAATGGCGACAACGTGCTCGACCGCACCGACCTCGCGGCGTTCCGTCTGGCGCAAGTAGGTGGCCCGTACACCGCGGATGATCCGGAAGCCATTTTCGACGTCAACCAAGACAGTTGGGTCGACAACGTCGACCTGAACATCTTTGCGACGGTCTACGAAGAAGACTGCAACAGCAACGGCACGAACGACCTGGTCGACGTGTTGACCGGTGGCCACGACGACGCCAACAACAACCTTGTTCCGGACGAGTGTGAGCACTGCCAGACCGACCTCGGCTTTGCCGGCGGCGGCTCGGTGACGCTCAACATCTGTGGTGACGATCTGACCAACCTCGGTGCGATGGCTTCGTTCCAACTGGCTGATGGCCCAGCCAACTCGCCGGTTCTGATCGGCATTGGCGTGGCTGCGAACCCGTACCTGATCACGCCGACCGAGTACCTGGTTCCGCTCGAGCCGTTGGCGGCGTTGGTGCAGGCCTTCACCACCGATAGCAATGGTGAGTTGCACGTGCCCCTATACGGTGGTGGCAATCTGCCACTGTCGACCTGGGTCTTCCAGGCCGCGACGTTCGATGGCGTCAGCTTCGACTTGTCGAACGCTCTCGAAGTTGTCGTCGGCGCCTTCTAGGGACTGACGGCCCCCGCGGTGCTGCACCGAGCTTGGCTCTGGAGTGCGGTGCCGCGGCGCGATGGCATTGCGCAACTCTGGGTTGCATGACTCTGGCGAGGTGCCATCGAGTCGCAGTCGTTCGCGCGGCGTTGCTTCTAGCACGCCGCTCTGTACCGCTTGCATTATGGGCCGCTGGCTTGGGCGCAATTCTCCAGATGCCTGTAGCGTTCTCATCAGGTGATGAGGGAAGCGAAACATCCAAGGGCGGGCCAACCGGCGAAGTGGGCTGTGCGTCGCGTCGTGATCGTGGCGGCATTGGTGCCTGTCGTGTGGGCTGCTGCCCTTACGGGTGGCCAACTGGTCGAAACCCTCCCTCCCCGGGGGAATTGGGCGCTGGGAAACTGGACCCTGTTTGGCATGGTTGCGACGTCGACACTCTTTTGGGGGTGGGCCGCTGGCTGGCTAGTCGATCTGAAGCCGCGAGGCCGACTCAAGGTCGCCTTGGGCATTGGTGTTCTCAGTCCATTCTTGGCGCCGCTGATCGTGTTCTTGCTGACCAGTCCGCTGGTTGTGTTGGGGATTGGTTTGCCAGGATTGCCTCAGATTCCGGCTATCGCGTTCGTGGCCGCTGTGGCGCCGCTATTCATCCCGCTGCTGACGATTCCGGTGGGCTTGGCCATGGGATTCCTCGCGTGGTGGCTGCTGCGCGGCCACTATCGGCCAGCGGCGAAGCCGGTGCGGGTTCGCGGTTAGCGGATCCTCGCGGCCTTACGTTCCAGTTACGTCGGAGCATTGCCGTG
>CAXBFC010000241.1:0-12106 GCA_963974725.1 uncultured bacterium
TCCGTTGATGGAGCTGCAAGGCCAATGCGGGACCGGTTCGGGACTTGAGCATTCCGAGCGAGCTCGGTTGATCCCGAGCTTCGCCGCGGTCAATCTCTGTGTCGATGCGCGAGCCGATACTGCGACCCATGCAGCCCGACGATCAAGCGGCCGTGGCTGACTTGATCCACCGTTCGACCAACGCCTGGTATGAAGCGCGCGGACTGCCGCCGGTGTTTTCATGCCCTCCGAATGATGTCGCTGTGTTCTGCCGCGTTTACGAGTCACTCGATCCGGGCTGCTGCATTCTCGCCGAAGTGGCTGGTCGCCTAGCCGGATCCTGCTTCTGGCACCCCAGAGAAACGCACGTTGCGCTCGGTATCATGAACGCAGCACCCGAAGCGTTCGGGCGCGGCGTTGCGCGGAGTCTGCTCAGCTACGTCATCGCGCGTGCAGAAGAACGCGGGCTGCCGATTCGGCTTGTGTCGAGCGCGCAGAACCTCGATTCGTTCTCGCTCTACAACCGCGCCGGTTTCTCGGTCTATGCCGTGCACCAGGACATGTCGATCAAGGTTCCCGACGATGGCTTGACGGTTGCCACGGCCGTGCGGCAGCGAGCGTGCGCCGCGGTGCGCCCGGCTACCGTCGCCGACGTTCCGGCCATGGTCGAGTTGGAGCGCGAGATCAGTGGCATCGAACGTCGTCGCGACTTCGAGCTGCTGGTGCAGAACGTCGAAGGCATCTGGCACGTGTCCGTCGCCACCGACAACGCTGGCCGGCTATCAGGCTTTCTGGCATCCGTGCGGCATCCCGCGAGCGAGATGCTCGGACCCGGTGTCGCACACGACGATGCCACTGCGTTGTCATTGATCCTCGCCGAGCTCGACGAACATCGCGGTGGTGCTCCCGTCTTCTTGCCACCTAGCGACCGGCCAGGGTTGCTAGCATCGCTCTACGCGCTCTCGGCCCGCAACCTGGAGTTGCATGTAGCACAAGTACGTGGCGCAGTGCAGCGGCCGACTGGTGTTGTCTTGCCGTCCTTTCTTCCTGAGACAGGGTGACGGTCTCTAGGCCCTGCCCATGTTCAGGCACTGGCCAGGCAGGAGTGGCCTGCCCGTAGCTGCGAGTCAGCGTCGCGGATCCGCTTCGCGGATCGTCGGACGGCAGAGCTCACTTGAGCAGCCTGAGTGGGGAAGCGGCGACCATGTTGTGCGATCACCACCTCTACGCCGCGCAACGCCTCACGCAGAGTGTATCCTCATCGACCTTCGCCAGACCCTCACGGAAGCCTCGATGAAATACGCCGCTCTGACACTCTGCGTGTCGTTCTTGATCTTCAGCTCGTCCACTCGTGACGACGGCGCCGCGCGACCAGATCAGGGACAGGACACGATCTCGCTACGTGACTACGGAGCCAGCAAAGCGCACCCTTACGGGCACGCCAATCCGGCCGCGCCCAAAGAACTCGAACAGTTCCACTTCATGGTTGGTGAGTTCGATCGCAAGGAGCGTCGTCGCAATCGTGACGGATCCTGGGGCCCATGGACGAGGGGCGAGTGGAACGCGCGCTACTTCATGAACGGCCACGCGATCATCGACGAATCGATCAACTACAAGAGCAAGCTCGCGACGACCAACCTACGCTTCTACGATCCGAAGGATAAGGCCTGGAAGATTGCGTGGTTCCAGCAGCCGGGCTACTCCACGACGCACGCCGAGGGCCACAAGGTTGGCAAGGAAATCGTCTGCACCAACAAGGCTTCCAAAGATCGGTATGTGTTCCACAACATCACGAAGGACAGCTACGACTGGGAGCTTCGAAAGCAGATCGGTGGCCAGTGGGTTCCTGTTTGGCAGATCGTGCTCACGCGGAAGAAGTAGCAATCTTGCCCAGCACGTCAACAGAGAGCTGCGAGGATCAGCGTTGCGGGTAGCCAAACACTGGCGCGCTACTGGGAGGCTGAAGTTGCCACGGCCGAGCCGCGATGCGCCGCAGAATCCATGGAGCAGCGGACTGCTATCGTCGGGGTCACGAGGACCCCAGCGCCTTGTCGACGAGCGCTTGCTTTTCTGCGTCGGATAACTGTTGCCACTTCGTGTGCGTAACCGCGGGAACGTCGAGTTCCTCGAATTGGAGAGGTTCCGAAAGCACCCAGTCGACGACGGCATCGGCGCCACAAGACGGGCACTTGGGAAACCGGCCGATCATCAGGTCCGTTGACCCGATGCTCGAGTCGCACGTGATTCCGAAGATGCGTTGCAAGACATCTGCCCGCTCGCGCGCTGAATCTTCGAGATGCTGCGGGTGCTTCGCGATTCGGTCATGCAACTCGTTGTAGACCGGGTCTTCGAGGCTGTTCACGTAGCGAACCGTTGCGTCCCTGGCGCTCCGCAGCAGGAACTCGCCATAGGAATTGGGCGGCACCACACCCGTGTCGTGTTGGTGCCCGCACGGGCACGTGAGAGTCTTGACTACGAGTTGCATTTCGCGGGACTCACGATCACGGACCTGAGGAGTTGTAGAAGTTGCAGAGGTCGCGATGTCGGTCCACGGTCTTCAAAGCGAAGGATAGCGAATCGGCTGAAGCTTGTCTCCAGCGCGCGCTGCGCGAGTTTGGGGACCAGCCGAGATCTGTAGTCAGGTGCTTCGCTGCGGGGGCGTTCGGCGGATGTTCGCAGCGATCTAGATCCAGATGCGGCGACGGGCTTGGCAGCCTTGCGAGGTAAGCGAGTAGTGCTAGCAGGCGCCCGTCATGATCCTGGTCTCGACGTCGCCGCACGATGCGGGTAGATGTCGTTTCCCATGGCTCTATCCCTTGACGAGATCCTGACGCAGCTAGAACGCGCGAGCGGCGTGCTCCCCGAAGAGGCACTGCGTGCGGCAGCTACTCACGGACCAGAAGTTGTTGCGCCTCTGATTGCTGCCATCGAGCGCGCGACTCGCGAGCCCGCGCAACTTCCCGACGAGTACACGCTTCACTTGTTTGCGCTGTTTGTGCTCGCGCAGCGGCGCGAGCGCGGCGCCTATGGGGCGATTGTCCAGATGTGCAAGCTGAGCGAGCACGACTTGGACGAACTCATCGGGGATGTTGTCACCGAGAGTCTTCCTCAAATACTTGCATCCGTGGCCTTGGGGAACATCTCGTTGCTGCAGGAGCTGTTGGAGGACGAGTCTGTCTGCGAATGGGTCCGGTCGAGCGCGTTGCTGGCGATCGCCGCTTCCGCGGTCGAGGGCGCGATCTCACAAGAGCAGTTGATCGACTACCTTAAGCAGTTGTGGCGAGGAGACCGGATTGCGCGACGGCCCTGCATCGTGTGGGGCGAGATGGCGTGCGTTGCGGCAGACTTGGGACTCGCGGAGTTCCTAGCCGACATCGAACTCACGTTCGATCAGGAACTGATCATCGACAACATAATCGGGTGGGACGAAGCGGTCGAAGACCTGAGTGGCGATCCACCACGCTTCCGGCCGGAACCGCCGCTGCGATACCGCTTCGTGTCGGATGCCGTCGCAGAACTGGCGCCATTCTGGGGCGCCGAGTAGGATGCCAGCGAGTGGCAGAAGGCCCGGGCCGTTCAGCCTGATCGGGGTGCCGCGAAGGTGGGGCGGAATGAGCCTTGTCCTTGCGGCAGTGGCAGGAAGTTCAAGAAGTGCTGCGGGCAGCCTTGATAGGACCAAGTCGTTGCTGTAGCTCAGCGGGTGCCGCTCAGGCGCCGCTGGCCTCAGAGTTCGGGGCCGAGCGAGTCAGCGGCGCTCGCAAGGCCCAGACTGCTTCCCTGGCCCACACGCAATGTTGTTGGCGAGTGAAGCTGTTGGGTTCGCCGTCGCCAGCCAACGCACGCAGGTGACTGCGAAGGTTCGCGACCTTTTCGAGCACTTCGTCGGCCCTAGAGCTGTTGCGAGCTTCGAGATGGAACAGTTCGCATAGCTGCAGAGCGTTGGCCAGGTCATGTCGGGCATCGCGACTGCCGAACTCTTTGTCGGAGATGGCCGTGGTGAACTGTTCGATCGCTTCGAGACTTCTGACGATTTCGCGTTCGTTGTCGGTATTCAAGTGACTAGGTAGAGATGCATTGGGGTGCAGCGAACGGCATCCGAGATGCGCCACAAGTGGTTGATCCGTTCGCGTCTGCACGCCAGTTGGCGGTGAGATGTAGCGCAGGTGCTCTTGATGAGCGAATGGCAACCATGGCCGGCCAATCGTGGCTTGGCCAGATGCGATGGTCCTAGTGCACGCCACATGTGGCTAGTTGCTCGCGGTGTGTTCTGATGCACCTCCACGCACGGCTAGCCAGATGTGGCTGGTCGCGACTCCCAGAATTCACAACCGGAATGGCGTTCGGGCGATCACCCGCGATGCTCTCGTCTTCCCGCTTTGGGCGCACGACCGAGGAACTGATGAGCGAATTGGACTCAAGACAAGTTGAAGCAGATGTCGCGTGCCTGGAGCGTTTTGGCAGGCGTTTGCAAGAAGCGCGTGAATACGCCGGCATGTCGCAGGAAGCGGTGACCCAGAAGCTCGGCTTCCCGACCCGTTCGCTCACGCGGTGGGAGAACGGCAAGGCGGACGCTGGGTCGTACAAACTTGTCCGTTTGGCGGACCTCTACGGGGTTTCAATGGACTGGATTGCCGGGCGTACCGAAGTCCGCCATTGCATCAAATCGGGCGCCGTCATGATCGACAGCGCCGCGTTGCGGGAGTTGCAGGGGCTCGCGGATTGCGGAGCCGGTCTGCGCGACGTGCCCAAGCATCTGCTGCGGCCTCCTGGCGTGAACTGCGCATCCGTTGTCCCGAACGATGTGGATGTGATTTCCCCTGAGGCAGCGGAGTCCGTCAGGATGGGCATGCAGCAACTGTGGAAGCGACTCGGAGGAAACAAACTATGAGTGAACAGCAATTCGGTGAGATCCCAATCGAGGACTATCTTCATATCATTGGGCACCAAAAGAAGCGCCGAGTGGGCCGGTTGGCGCGCATCGCAGCCATGCTGTTCATGTGCACCCTATGCATAGCAGCAGGAGAATACCTGCAGCCTTGGAGTGGCCGGCGCGCGCCCGAGTTGCCGTTCGAGCAAGCGCTCGTCGTCATCGAAGACGGGGCGCCTCCGCAGAAGTTGCGTTCAGCTGCTGAGGTGCTGCGTCGATACTGCAAGCGAAGTATCAATGCGCTGAGCGGTCTCAAGAATGCGGGGGATGGGCTGGATGCTACGGCCGATGCCATCCTTGCTGGGATCGCCAAGCGTGCCCAGCAAGCAAGGTAGTCAATGTCAAGTAGAGTCACTGTCGCGGCAACTCCGGCATCGTCGAAGAGTCAGGCCACAGGTCGCATCTCCGTCAAACCCAATCCTGCTCCGGCAGGGAGCGAGATCACCATCTGCTACGACTTCAGTGGTGCGGTTTCGCCAGTCACGTTGAGCCTCTCGTGGGACCCGAGTCAGGAGCCCAGCTCCATCCAGTTGTCCTCTAGCGACAACTGCAAGAAGGTCACCGCCAACGACAACGCGGAGGGATTGTTGATCACCGACGAGTCGGGCCAGAGCTGGGACGAAGGCGTCACCTTCACTTCTTAGGCCTTCCAAGGGCTTCCACACGCCGAGGCTGCGTCCACTTGATCATTCCAGGGCGTTGGTGTGTACGGTGAGATTGTCCGTTCGAGTGCCTGTAGGCGTGCCTGCTTGCGGGTTGACGGCTGGGCGACGGAGCGAGACAGTTGGCGGGCAGGGTCGGGTGGTCCGATTCGCGCTGGTCCTCCGTCGCAATGATCATGTGCCACGCGTCGCAACTGGCCGTTCCCCTCGCGCTCGCGTTGCTGCTGGCCACCGCCAGTAGTCAGTCCGTAGTGATTCCCGCTCACGGCTCGGTCGCTGATGGCAACGGGCGCTTTGGCTTGGCCACTGACACATACGGTTTCCGTTGGCAGATCCTCGTCGATGCCGCGGCGATCGCGTCGAACGGCGCGGTCTTGAGCGGTATCGCGTTCCGTTCGGATGAGCAAGAGCCGTGGCCGGGTGCTGCGTTGACCAACGTGACGGTCACCATGAGCCATTCGCCTGCGCCGGCAGCGGGTATGTCGACGTCGTTTGCGAACAACATCGCGGGCCCGGCGACGACGGTATTCCAAGGCAGCGTGAGTTTCCCCGGTACGAGCGCAGCGCTTGCGGGCCCGAGTCCATGGGACGTTGTGGTTTCGTTCGCGGTGCCATACAGCTTCACGTCGGCCCAGGGAAACTTGCTGATCGACATCGTCAAGCCGGGACTTACCGGCAGTGCGACCGCGCCCATCGGCTACTTCCTCGACTCTGTTTGCGGCGGTGGTTCGGCGACGCGCTTTGGTGTGTCAGGCACGTCCGCGTCGACGATCTACCGACCGCGGCTCGTCTGCGCCGCGCCTTCGCGGGCGCTGACGACGGGCAATACGATCACGTTCACGTCGCAGTGGGGGACGTATCCGTTCGTGCCTAGTGGCACAGGATGGATCGCGTTAAGCCTGGCGGCGCAGCCTGTGCCTATCGATCTTGGACCGCTCGGAGCACCCGCCAACTTTCTCTACGTCGATCCACTGGTGCTGGCTTCCCACCCGTGGACGATGCCGGTTCCGCTGTGGGGGTGGGTGGGCGGTGCGAGCGTCACCGTGCCGAACAATCCGCTGTTGGTCGGCACCATGCTGTATGCGCAGTCGGCGGGGTTCGACCCCGCCGCGAACTCGCTCGGGCTTGTGACCGGCAATGCGGTGGAGGTGCGGATCGGCGATGCGTCCGAGCAATTGCCGATGCGCATGCTGGTCGGTTCGTTTGCTGCGGCAAGCGGCAGTTTCCTTCCCTGCGCCGGACCCACTCTGCCTGACTACGGTGCTGTGGCGCTGTGACTCGACGGCTCGTTCTTCTGAGTGTCTCGTCGCTTTGGTGCAGCGCGTCGTTGGCTAGCGTGTCGCGACGATCGCGTTGTGGCTGATTTGGGCAAGCACTTGCGCAATCGAAGGCGGGGCGCGTCCGGCGTGGTTCGTTGCTGAACGAGCCCCTCGGCCTGCTCGCCGTCGCGAGTATCCGCGACTATGCTTGTGGCATGATCGCCCGCCCGCTGATTGTATTGCTCGCCCATGCGTCGCTGCTGCTTGCTCAGGGAGGCGAGGCCAAGCCGAAGCAGGCACCTGGCCAAGAGTTGAACGTGGCGGTTGGCCTTGGCGGTGGAGCCGGTGGCCGCTTCGGCGCGCGTAGTACCGGAGCCCGAGCATCCAAACACCATGCGCAGATCCAGGCAGGTCTGAGCTGGCTGGCAACCGCGCAGGGCGAGAATGGCTCCTGGGTGGTCGAAGGATCGCCCGACGTCACGATGGCCGTCACCAGCCTGGCCATGCTTGCGATGCTTGGCGATGGCAACAGCATGCGGATGGGGGCCCACAAGGAGCAGCTCAAGCGGGGCGTCAAGTGGCTGCGTGAGCAGCAGCGCCCGGACGGCTCGTTCGCCGGAAGTGCCGGTCCCCATTTGTTGGCGACGTTGGCGATGACCGAGTGCTATCTGCTGTCGAACTACAGTCTGCTGAAGTCGAACTGCACCAAGGCGCTCGATCATGCACGCAAGCTGCGCCATGCGGACGGTGGCTGGCGCGCAAGCCTCACGGAGCCAGACAGCGACCCGGCGCTGACTTTGTGGGGGGCCACGGTGCTCGGCACGGCGGAGTTTGCAGGGTTGCTGGCCAAGGAGGAGTCGGCAGCGATCACCGGATGGTTGCAAGGTGCACGCGCCAGCATGCTGCCGGAACGAGGGATTCTCGGAGTCAACGTGTCGGCCATCCGTGCGGCCAGCTTGGCCGGCGACCAGTTGTCGGCAAACGTGTTCACGCGCCTTTGGCTGAAGATGCCGGCCAGTGCGGCTGACATCAAGGCGGTCAAGCGCGCTGCCAAGCAAGCCCGCAACTGGCCCACCAAGGGGGTCGGCGATCTCAACCTGCACGAGTGGTTCTGCAGCTGCTACGCGCTCTTTCAGGCTGGTCAACCTCAGGCCGTCGATCGCATCATCGCGGCCACGGCGAAGGCCCAAGTCGTCGCGGGCACCGACCAGGGTTCCTGGGCTCCGGTGGGTATCTGGGGCAAAGCGGGCGGCCGCACCTGGACGACCGCGATGGCGGTTTTGATACTTGAGACTCCGTATCGCTACACCAAGCTCGTGCGACGCTAACGCGCGGGCTGTTGGCGCGCTGGGCGCACCCACCGTCGCTCCGTCAACGTGTCGGATGGATCGACGGGGGCAAGCTTGGCATCCTCTTCGCCAGAGGCGACCAACTTGGCCAGCACCTTCTCGGCGTCCGTCACCTGCCGATCGTAGAACAGCACGAACTTGCTGTTGCCGGCCTTGGCATCGATATCACGCACGCCTGGCATCGAACCGATCGCCTTCCAGATATCTCCAACACAGCAGTCGCCACAAATGACCCGGCCGAGCTCGATGGATACCGCCGAACTCGGGCCAGTTGATCTCACCGCTGGCAGGTCTTCGGCAGGCGGGGTGGCAACTGCAGATGGCGTGTTGAGAGCCATGCCGACGATGACCATTGGAGCAACCAATAGAACCAGAGCCGTGCCAACCACGATCCAGCGGCGAGGGATTCTCGTCGCATCGCTCGGATTGCTGTCTTTCGTGCTGCTCATGTCAAACGTATCGGCGCCAAGGCTGGACTATCTGTGGTCGTGACCGCGCAGCATAGCCTTAGGCCCGATGATATCGTGGGGCTGGGCTATGCAACACCAGCTGGACCAATCGCCGATTCGGAAGTGTGAAGACCGCGGCGCCATTGCCGCGTTTCCGGGCCGCCGGATCGAGCGACAGTCGTTGCAAAGCAGTCCGCCACGCCGTTCCTCAACGACCACCCTTCTGCTGTTCCCTTGGTCTGCGGCTCGTCAAGACGCAGCGACCTTCGCTAACCCCGGCGGTGCCACCCGCTGCGATCGTCAGCGGTTGTTCCATCCAACGGCGAACCCACACCGGAGCGGCGCGGTCCATAGGCGCCGATGCGATGGGCGGCTTTGGTGGCACGCTCTCGGGCGCGCTCGCCGCCTGCTTGGCAAGGATTCTGATAACCCAGGATGTTTGACGTGCCAGAATCTTCACGCCACACATTCTGAACAACGTCGCGCTGCGCGTCGCAGGTGCATCTGACTTAGCTGGGGCAATCGGCGGCGCGCCACAGTTTGCGATTGGCGGCACGGGAGTGGAACGGACTCCTCGATCGGCAACGCAGTCGAGATGCTGTTGGGTTTTTCTCGCGGCGCTGCAACGCTGGGATGTCATCAGACGTAGCTATGGGTGAGAAGGCTGCGCCGGACCAATCTCCAACCTTCTTTGATCGTCAACCGAGCGCAGCCTTCTCTATGTTTGTACCAACAATGTGGGGCACAGGTAGGGGGGGCAGGTGGCTGGCCGAGGCATGAGCATTCGCTGTCGCCTCAACTTGCATGGGACCAGGTGAGGTTCTCGACGTGCGCTTGAGCGTGTGGATCGCGGCTGACCCATTGGCGTTGCGCGGGCTAGCGACGCCGACCGGATCGCGATCTGGCAGGCACCATCAAGGTGACGATCCACATACCAGCCTCGATTCCCTTGCGAAGCCGCAGCTCGATGCATTCGCTGGTGCAATCGACGTCTTGAGGTTGGGGGCGCTGTTGGCAATTCGGCGAGCAGCTTTACAGGGGGCGTGGATTCAGGCGTCAGCGGGGAATTGCCGGTCCTAAGGCTTGGTGATCGGCTCTGTAATCGCTGACGTAATTCCTGCTGCCCTTTGGCGCGATTCAGGTTTTGGACAGCACGCACATTCTCCCAACCGAACGAGCGTTGCGTAGAGGAAGGCGAGACGGGCGGACTGGAGCTTGTTCTGGCTGCTGAGGATGTGTTTTTTTGTCCTGGCACCGTACGCACTTCCTCAGGATCTCGTACCTTGGCTGGATCATGCGCAATTCCTTCGTCTTGTCGATTCTCGCCTTCTCCCTCGCACCAGGCATTGTGGTCGCGCAGGGGGACGAATGCACCGACCCCAAACCCGTGACTGTCGGTAGCTACGGTCCCTACTCTACGGTTGGCGCCACGTCGTCGTTGCCGGCGGTTTGGCCGTGTGAGCCGACGGCTGGCAACGATGTCTGGTTCGTTGCCCAGGCCAACGCCAACGGCACGGCCACGTTCGACACGTGTGGCTCAAGCTTCGACACCGTGCTCGAAGTGTTCGACGGAACGGGCGGCTGCGGCGCCCTAGTCAGCCTCGGCTGCAACGACGATTCGTGTGGCACGCGGTCACTCGTGACGGTCAACGTCACGCCCGGTCTGCTGCTCTACGTCCGAGTCGGCGGTTGGAACTTGAACACTGGTTCGTTTGTTCTCAACGTCGCCGGCGACCTCGGCACGGTGTCGGGATTCGCCGACGCCAACAACTACGGGTTGGGTTGCTACGACGGCCGCGCCTCGTTCTATGAGTCGATCACGAACCCGGCGAACTTCGACTTGTCGAACAGCAGCTTCACCATGGTGCCAGCGAACGGTGGCTACATCGTGACGGCTGGCCTGAGCCCGTTCGTGCCGCCGACGGGGACCGCCCAGGGGCTCGCCATGGGCGACGACTCGGTCGTGTCGGTCAATCTGACGTTGCCATTCCCGATCGCCGGTGGCTCGACGGGGTCTCTCGAAGTCTGCTCGAATGGTTACGTGTCGACGGATCCGGGCAACGGCCAGTCCGCCGTCATCAACGTCGTCGGTTTCCTGAACTCGCCGGCGGCCAGCTGGCGCTGTTGGCACGACTACGACCCCTCGGCCGGTGGCCAGGTGTTGTTCGAGGAGATCGCTGGCGTTGCCTACATCACGTGGGATCAGGTCCCCGACTGGAACGTTCCGGGCAGCGCCAGCACGTGGCAGTTCCAGTTCGACACAACGAGCGGCTTCGTGACCTACGCCTTCCAGCAGATGAGCCTCACGGGCAGCGGCGGCGGCGGCAACGGCCACCTGATCGGCTACGCGCCGGGCGGCGCATCGCTGGATCCGGGCAATACCGATCTGAGCGTCGCGATTCCGGCGGGCTTTTCGGTCCTCGGCGCGGATCTCTTCGACCTGAAGCACGACGCTTCGGATCGGCCGGTCATCGGCACCTCGATCTCACTCGAGACTAGCAACGTTCCGGCAACTGCGCCGATCGGCTTGCAGTTGTTGGGCTTCGTGCAGATCAACCCGGGCTTGGACCTGGCCGTGATCGGTATGCCGAATTGCCGGGCCTACGTGCAGTTCCTCGTGAGCCTCGCCATCACCCCGAGTGGCAGCACGGCGGCGTTCCCGCTGACCATCCCGAACAATCCTGCGCTCGCTGGCCAGCAGCTGTTTGCGCAGTCGGCCATGTTGGTACCGGGAGTCAACGCCTTCGGTGCAGTCAGCAGCAACGGCGTCGATTTGCGGCTGGATGTGAACTGAGCCGATCGGAAATCGGCTCGGCGCCTCTGCGCCGCCTCGGCGTCCGGACTCAGGTGCCGATCGTGACCTGGTAGGTGTCGGTCAGTGCCAGCCCCAGCCCGGCGCAGGCGCTTCCCCCGGCGAAGTCGGCACCCTGTACGAAGAACTGCAATCCGAGCATGGAACTCGTCGGCGGGACGAGGATTTGCAGGCTCGGGCCCGCGGCGTGCACCGACCAGTCATGGCCCACCACGCACGAGCAAATCGCCTGACTCGCAGGTTGTAGACCGGCGCCGACGAACGGCGTGCCGGTGAAGTTCTCGATCGTGGTTGTGAACGAGGTCGGGAAGGTCGGCAGGCCGCTGAACGACAACGTTGCGCTGCCGCAGCCCGACGCAGTCGTGAGCGCGAGAGCTCCGGGTCCCTGGCTGATGGAAAGCGGATAGGCCGCCGCCGTCGAACCGCCGATGACCCCGACGCGGATGAAGTAGGGCAGGCCAGCTTGCAGCATGCCGTGAACCTCGGCGCCGAGACCCAGGTGACCGCAGTCATCGTCCGCGCAGTCCAGCAAGGTGAGCTGGCCGCACGAGCCTGAGTACAAATTGAGGATGGTGTCCGGGGGAGTGAGACTTCCCGAACACGCACTGATCGTGTATGGCATGGTCACCGGCGGAACGAACACGAACCAACGATCGTTGTTCGCATTCC
>CAXBFC010000242.1:0-12070 GCA_963974725.1 uncultured bacterium
GGATTCGCACCATTGACGGGCATAGCAGCTCGAGATTGGCTACAGCCGCGTCTTCACGTTGTTCGTTGCCGGCAATGTCGTCTTTGCGGAGCGCCGCGCAGTGCTTCATCACGTTGATAGTAAACGCGCGTCGCATGGCTTTGGCCTGCTTGGCGGTCGGCGGATTCTCCCAACGCAACGGCTCGAAGATCTGGGTCAGCAACTCAATTACGCGGTAGTCGACCAGCCGATCCTTGTTCGCCAGTTCTTGTGCCAGCATCAACTTGCATTCCGCCATCAGGTTGTCCGCCAGTGCGGCCATCGTCAGCCGCCGCTGCGAATGCTGCTGCAACCGCTTCTGGCACAATCGCTGCAACTTGTGATTGGGGGCACCAGGGCCGGGATCGAGAGCCGCTTGCATCAGGCTGGCGGCCTCGCACTCGCATTCCGTTGCCAGCCCGAAGCTCTTCGTACTTGGATCGCTGGCGAGGTGATGCGCGAAGTCGAGCAAGACAAACGCATCCTGGCAGGCGACTTCCGGGTTGTTCGGCAAATGCTGCCAACCGTGAGCGCTGGTCAGGCGACGCAGCCATACAAACTCGAAAGCAGATGCCCCGACTTCTGCAAGCCCGCCAGCAGAACATGGCTGGAAGGCACAGCGTGGCACCTGAGTCGCCCGGCGCACCAAGGCCAGCACATCAGCAGCCTTCGCAACCGCAGCTCGCCACTCCGGAGTCAGGTTGCCCCTGCCAACGTCGATCCGGTTGAGCTTCTCCTGATCATGACCAAACTGCTGGCGCAGTTCGGCGATCGCCTGCCGGTAGTGCTTCGCGGCGTTGGGCAGCGCCTGCTGTTGCGCTGCTACGGGTAGCAGCAACAGCAACATCGCGCCCACCAGGGGCAGCGCAGACCGTGAAGGAACCCCAAGTGCGTACATGGGGATCGACAACGGCCAGAGCGCGCACGCGTTGCAGTGCCACGGCATTCCGTAACGCCCCCGGCCCCAGGGGAGCCTACCGGCCCAGCGACGCTGGCCACCGAACTGCCGATCCCGCAGGAACTTCATCGACGACCCATGATGTCTTCCCCGAATCTACACAAAGGCGACCTACGGTCATCAGCCTTCCAAGTCAGCACGAAACTGTCAGGACCAGGTGAAGGTGATTTCAATTATTCGAGTGTTTGCTTTTTCGTTCTTCGTGGCGTGCGGGTTGCTTCTGGGTCAGGACCCTGTGCCCTCTGCCAACGGCCAGAAACCGGTCGACCCCGAGTTGGCCGCCGCGATCGAACAGTACCTAGAGAAGGAATCCGCGGCCAAGGCGAGCTACGGCAGCAAGGGGTTCCGCCTCGAGTCACGCGACGGCAAGTTCCAGACGAACCTGCAGTTCCGTGCCCAGCTCCGATTCACCGACCCAACCCGGAGTGATCCTCGTCAGGTGGACGACTTCGAGGCCACCGACCAGAGCACCTTCGAAGCCCGCCGCGTCCGCATGAAGATCGGCGGCCATGGCTATGAGCCGTGGCTGAAGTACTACTTCGAGGTCGACCTCCAGCCGACTCGAGCGTCCAGTGCTTCGAGCGCCAATGCCAGTTCTCGGGTTATCGACTGGCGCATCGACGTTGCCAAGTCCGAGGCCTTCGGCATCCGCGCCGGACAGTGGAAGATCGACTACAACCGTGAGCGCGTCGACTCCTCCGGACGCCAGCAGTTTGTCGAACGATCCATCGTCAACCGCACCTTCACCATCGATCGCCAGATGGGTGTGGGCGCTCGCGGTCGCCTGTTCAAAGGCACGGCTGCGGATCTTCTCTACTACGCTGGTGTCTTCACCGGGGAAGGACGTGGAGTAGCCAACGATGACCGGCACCTGATGTACGTCGGGCGCGTGCAATGGAACTTCCTCGGACGAGACCTGCCGCTGCGGCAGACGGATGTCGAACGCACCAAGGAACCCGCTGCCAGCTTCGCCCTTGCAGCTGCCACCCATACAGGCAGGGCAACCCGCTGGTCTTCTGGTGGCGGCGGCAACCTCGACGGGTTCGACAGCGTTGCGACGGCGATGAATGGGCAGCACCGGGTCCACCAGGCGGTCGCCGAGTTTGCCTACAAGCACCAGGGATTCTCGACCCAGAACGAGTTCCACTGGAAGAGCGTCACCGACAAGAGCATCGGCTACGGCATGGCTGGTCGCGAAAGCGATCTCTACGGCCTCTACTCGCAAGCCGGCTACTTCTTCAACGAGATCTGGGACAGCTTCCCCGAGCCCCTCGAACTCGCTGCCCGCTACGCTTGGGTGCGCGAACCGAACGAGATGACTCGTAGCATCGACAACCAGCGCCAGGAGTTCACCATCGGTGCCAACTGGTTCTTCGCTGGTCACAACAACAAGCTGACCCTCGACTACTCGTACCTGACCCTAGACGACGACGTCCTCGGTCAAGACAAGTCGACGAGCCGCATTCGCTTGCAGTGGGACATCTCCTTCTGAGATCTCCGGATCGGCGCGTCAGTTGCTGGAATGCCGATCTCAGGTCTTGGCCGCATGCCAAGGGCCACTGCGAGTGACGCGGACAAAGGACTCTCCATCAAACCTGAAGAGACCCTTCACGCCACCAAGCCAGAGTCGTCCGTCATTGTCTTCGAGGATGGACATCAGCCCGGGAGTTGCCAAGCCCTGCTGCTCATCGAAGTGTGTGAAGACCTTGCCGTCGTAGCGGTACGCCCCAAACCGCTTGCCGGAGAACCAGATGTTGCCGGAGCGGTCCTCGTGAACACACCAAACCTCTTGTCCATCGACAACGCCTTGCTTGGTGAAGTTCGAGAACTGCTCGCCGTCGAATCGACTGATCCCGCCGTGCGTCGTTCCAAACCAGATGTTTTCCGACCTGTCTTCGAGAACGCTGTGAACCGCGTCATTGCATAGCCCGTCTTTCTCCGAAAGATTGGATAGGGCACCTCCGGCGTAGATGTACGCGCCGCCATTGGTGCCAAACCACACCTGTCCCCGCCGATCGACCATGATGCAATGCACGATCCTGCCGCTGGTGATGCCTCGGGTGTGATCGGGTTCAGCTTCTGGCACAGCAAACGGGGCAAAGACGCTGCCGTCGAAGCGACATACGCCATCGATGGTTCCGATCCACAGTCCCCCTTCGCCGTCCACCGCGAGGCTCCAAACATCGCGATGGATCAGGCCGTGTTGCTCACCATAGCTTGAGAAGTGGTTGCCAGCGAGTTTGGTGAGGCCCCCTGTCGTACCAAACCAAATGTGGCCGTCTGCATCCTCAACGATGGCCTTGATCGTAACGCTCCTACCGAGGTCGTCCCTGACGTCGTAGCAGGTCAGAGACGTGCCGTCGTGGCAATACAAATCCTCGCCACCGATCCAAAGCCTGCCGCGCGTGTCCTCAAGAACACAGCGCACGACGTTACTCATTTGCGCAGGCACAGCGACGATCGTTGCTGTCGATGGAGCCAACTCGGTGGCTTCTGGTCTTGGCTGTTCTTGCACCGCGCACCCGGCCAAGAACAGAGATGCACTGACGATGGTCGCCGTAATTGACCTCAGCATGACCAGCTGCAAGTTGTGACGGCGATTCATGGAGCATGCACTCACTTGAGCGGCCAACCGGGTGGCATCGCCGCGACCTTGAGCAGTGGGCCCGCGCTCGGCTGCAACTCGAAGTATTGCGCACCATCTTTGCTAGGGGCTCCGATGCGAACCTCAGGATTGAGGTCCGCTGCCATCGTCTTGCCGAAGTCGACGATGCGATACACGTAGTAGCTGCCTGGATCGAAGCAGAGCGTGTAGCCGGTGGGTAGCACGATGTCGGTAGTCCACTTCGACACCGAATCTGGCACCTCCTCAAACGCGAGATCTGCAAGATCTGCACTCCTCTCGATGTTCACGGACAAGCCGAGTGCGATGCCTTCGCTGGAGGTTGCAATGGTGATGCGAGAACGGCTGCCGAAACGCGTGCCGTCGGGACCGCATACGGTCAGGAACACAAAGTGGTCGGCACTGAGCACACTATCGGACTCGCGCCCCACCACGCGAACGCGGATGCGGTTGTCCAGTTGCTCCGCATTTGGACGCGGGGCCTTAGCCAGGGAGCACGCAGATAGAAGCGCAGCGACTGCGAACATGAGGCGGGAAGGCATCGGCGCATCCTACCAGCCGCGCAACCAAGCAGCGTCGTCAGTACGATTCGCCGGCAATACCAATGCGACGGCGACTGGGGCACCCATGCGGATCGCCCATGCGGATCGTCTGTGCGGATCGCCCATGCGGATCGTCTGTGCAGGCGCATCCCTGCCGGTCCACGACGGCGATCGTAGGCTTCAACGTTTTGGACTGACCTCGAGCACGACCGGTGCTCGATCCCGCTCGCGATCGATCACCATCTGAACGCGGGCTTCGATGTTCGCCTCGCGATGGTCAACGTACAGATCCAGCGGGCTATCGAGCGAAGGCATCACCAAGTCGACGTAGCCATTTTCATCCGTGCGCCCGCTCTTGTGGGGCACGGCATGCACCATGCACCAATCGCGGATGACGTTCACGACCGCCCACAGCGTTGGGTCCTGCCCGAGGTATTGGTTCGGAGCGACCAGCCCGACTGCCGCGCCAACTAGCGGCTTGCCATCCGGCGTTTGGGCGCGAAAGCGCACCGCGTGGGCCGCGTCGATCTTCATGTCACAGGCCTTCTGCCCCTTCTCGATGACGGCCCAGCAGGCCCCGGCTCGCGTCGTGGCATGGACCAGCATGCGACCATGATCCGCGGCGAGCACCCGCACCCGACCGCGACGATCCGTGCGCAGCACATCTGGTTCGTGCGGCGCGCTGCGCCCGATGTCACCCATCGGTGCCATCACCAGCCGGACCGATCCTGGTGGAGTTCCGTCCTGAGCACGCACGGTTACATCAATGGCGCGCAACTGATCGACCCGCACATCACCGATATCCTCTGGCGCTCCCTTTCGCTCGGGATACAGCATGGCAAGTGGCCAAACGGGGGCTCCGTCCGGATCGGTCAGCCTGGCTCGCTGAAGTGGGTTGAGCACGAGCGACAACCGAAATGGAAACCGCTCGCAGCGGCCTGGAATAACGAACGTGCCGTCGGCGGCGGCGCGAAACAGGCGCGGATCGACGCCGAACCAACTGCCGCTCGGGCCTGTGCCGATGGATGCCTGCAGCACAATCGGAGCACCCGCAAGCCCTTCGTCCCCGAGCGTAACGCGGCCTGTCACCTGGCGACCGGCAACCAACTTCAGCGCCACCTTGCCGCCACCACTACGGATCTCCTCGCCACCGAGCTTGCCTTCCGCGTGACCAGGCGCCAGCACAACGGATCGGTACGGCGCCGTCGGCAAGACCACCTTGCCGTCCTCATCGGTGACTCCAAGCACGCGGCGAGGCGGCCGGCTCTCCGCCCGGATCTCGGCGCCGGCGACCGGCTTCCCGTCTACGCCAACGATGCGCACCGGCCAGGCGTCGGGAGCCTTATACGGCAACACGCTGAGCAAACGTAGCTGCTTCGCGATCTCCTCATCCGGCTGTTCCTTGTCGATCGCGGGGCTGCCGCCATACACACCTCGACGACGCGCACCCTTGACAGTCGTCGACAGCGTGCACGTCGTATGCCGCAAGCCATCGACGAACAGCGTCGCGCCGACACCTTCACAAGGCCATCGCGGCGTCGTCCACGTGCCCTGTTCGTCGGCTACCAACGTGGCGTGCAACTGCAACCGTCCCAGCCGCCCGCGCGCTTCAACTCGCAACTCTCCTCGATCTTGCTCCGGCAGCTCGAACTGGAACGTTCGCACATAGTACGACGCCTCCTCGGCAAGCACGATCGGCACAACCGGCACGACATCCTGCACGACATTGCTGCACCGGTAGCACCCGTCGACAACATCCCCGTGCGCCCAGACAGCGTAGGGCATCCCCGCCAACAACTCGGTGCGGAAGCGCCCCCGTTCGTCTGTCTCTACAACAACGTGATCGGCAAACGCCCCGTCAAGAACGCCTTCATACGAACGATGCAACAGATGCACCGTCGCACCGCCCCACGGCTTGCCATCAGCCCCGCGAACCCGACCAAAGGCCCGCTCCCGCGCCGGTTCCTGCGCTGCCAACGAGAAGGCCAAAACGAGACCACAAGCAAAGCTCTCGACTCTCATAGATAGTTTTTGTCAGTACGGTGCCAGGCACAAATCTAACACGCAACGAAGCGAATAGCTGGCAGCGCAGGCACCCACTCACCGATGCCTGATGCGTAGTGCGCCGCATTCGCAGCAGCAGGTCCCATTCGGCGGCGTGAATCGGAACGGCCTTGCTGCATTCGATCCGTCGGCAGCGGGGTTAGTAAGATAGAGCCGCCCGATGACCTCGCACTGCTTCGGCTTCGAACCAAACTTCAGACGACACGGCGACGCACAGCGCCAACTCGCGGTCGAGCTTCTGCGCGACGCGACGGCTGCAGATGATGCTGTGCAAGAAGTGTGGCTGCGCGCTCGTGCTCATCTCGCCGGGCGATGCGAACCGGAGCGTGACGCTAGAACTTGGCGCGGGGGAATACCAAGACGCCGACGTCACCCTGTCCAAGTAGATCCGGGTTCTGCTCGGCCGTAGTTCGCGTCGCACCCGATCGCAAACGCACCGCAAGCAGGCCGCCGGATCGGGCGCCCATGCGAATCCGCCCGGATCGGCCCCCATCCTCCCTGCCGCAACGGCGCAGCAACCGGACGCTCACCAGGACACTGCGACGGCCAATCGGTGGCCCGTTCGAACTTTTTCTGGGTTCGCGCGCGATGTCGAAATCCGCATGGCATTTCCCTCCTCAACATGAACACGCTTACCAGAGCACTTCTCGCGGCCCCCCTGATCGCAGCTTGCCTGGCGCCGGACGTGCGCTCGCAAGCCGTCGTCGACCTGACGCCCTGGCAAACGCCGCTTCGCGACCAGGGCAGCCGCACGACGTGCATCACGTTTTCCGCTGTAGCCGCAGTGGAAGCTCGCTATCGCCGCCTTGGCCAGACGATCGATTTGTCGGAAGAGTTCGTCAACTACATGCGCAAGATGTTCTGGCTGGAGCCCAACTGGAACTCGATCTCGAGCCATGGCGCCGACCGCACGGAGAACCAACTCGGCGCGACCGGCGGCGGCAACGGCACCGCGGTGCTCGAATGGATGACCGACGGCCTCGCGGCTCCTCGAGAGCAGTACTTCCCCTATACCTCCGCCGGGTTCACGCTGCCGCACGCTTGGAACAGCACGCACTACCAGTCGCAGCGCAACGTCAACACGTGGAACCTCGACCCCAACAATCTGCCACGCGCGGCGCTGCGGGCGCCCGGCTACTACTACCCCACGGGATTTCAACGCATCAACCAACCCAACAACGCAGCGATGATCGAGGGCGCGCTGCAAAACGGCTACGAAGTGGTCTGGGACTTCTATGTCCGTGGGGATCGCAACGACCCTATCTGGCACGCAAGCAACGCCGGCGGCAGTGGCGGCCACTCGATGCTGATTGTCGGCTACGACCGAAGCAGCCCGAACACCAACGATCATCACTTCATCGTCAAGAACAGCTGGGGCCCCACAACCAACCCGGGCGGCTACACCTGGATCGGCTACGACTACATTCAGTATGGCTACTCCGCCGGCATCGTCACCAGCGCCGCACCGACGCCAAAAGCCTGGCCGGAGCTCGGGCTGATCGGACGCCGCAACATCTGCTTTGACGGCTGGCCGGGCACACTCGACATCTACCACCTGCCAGGCATCAACCAGACGCACCTCAACAACCTTGCCAACGGCCTCATCGACCGCCGCGTCGGCACGTTCTATGACCACAACGGCGTCGCGCACCGCGTCAACGGCATGGCATACGGCAAGACGATGCATTTCTGGATCAAGGGCGGTTCCAAAAACATGCGCTACGACGAGCAACGCGAAACGCCAACCGTTGGGCGCAGCTTCGTCTACACACTCGTCGACACCTACTCCGGTCATATGGCCGGTCGGCATCATGACAACCCGGGCTTGGTAGCGAACCCACCGTACGGCGGCTACGCACGGGTGCCGAGCACGATCAACGCCAATGACGGCTTCCTGTCGCCAGCCACCCCAACCTACCCGAGCACCATGCCCGAACAGTACCTCGGCGCCTGGTCCCTGCATGCCGGAGACGTTGCCCTCGCGGTGCGCTTCAGCCACCGCAACGACAACCTGCTGACGGTCCAGCAGCAGCAAACCCACGCGGCGCTTGCCGGCACCGTCGTGCTGTCTAGTGGTGCGCTGCAGTCCGTGGTCGGGCGGGTCAACAAGCAGTCCCCGCGCACCATCGAATTGACGTTCGTCCACTCAAACTACGGACTGATCGAGATCGAAGGCTGGATGCTCAACTGGCAACGTGGCGTCGCAGCGGGCCTCGCCCACGTCGGCACCTCGCCTTACGAAGCATTCTACCTGGTGCGCAGGGACGACTTCACGCCTGGCACATCGACAACGTTTGGCAGCGCCTGCGGCCCGACCAACTACGCCCCCTACCACTTCGTGCAGGGCATTCCGGAGGTCAACCACCCGATCAAGTTCCGCGCTCCCAACGTGGCGCCGTCAAGCGTCGTCGTGCTCGCTCTGGGCCTGTCCAATCAGCAGACCACCGCAGGCGGACCGCTGCCACAATCGCTCACCGCCCTCGGCATGCCCGGCTGCAACCTGCTTGTCGATCCCATGATCACGGAAGCCGTCGTGACTGGCAGTGGCGGTGCCAACATCGAGCATACCTACACGCAGACGGCGCTACTTGGCCAGCACCTGTATTCGCAATACTTCGTGCTCATGCCGGGCGCGAACGCTCTTGGCATCGTGTCGAGCAACGCAGTCGACACGGTGCTCGGCGGCACCTTCTAGGAAGGCGCGTCGCGCTTCTAGCTAGAAGCGCACCGCTATGCGGGACTCGCGCCCGCTACGCCACATCGCTCGACAGCCCGATCGCCGGCAGCGACGCTGCCGCTACTCGCGCATGAACGTCAGGTATTCGAGCTTCGAGAACGTGCGGCGCAGCTCCCACAACGCGACCAACAAGCCAGCCAGCGCTGCCACAGCGAATCCCGCGCCATAGGTATAGGGACCGGCGGACACACTCCACCAGGCAAGCAGTGCGTTCGTGACCAAGAACACCGTGCACGCGCGCAGGGCGGACTTCCTGCGATCGAAGTACAGCATCACAAGAATCGCAATCAGCAGCAGCACGTGGCAGAACGCTCCGATGCATGCGAACCGGAACACGCGCACCGCGTATTCGGGGAGCCCGACGACCTCGATGATCCATGGCGCGAACGCCACGCAGCCGACGGTTATGCCACCCTGCACCCGAATAAGACTGGCAGCGCTCTCTCGCAGGGATGCGGCCATGCGCTGCCCGAGTTGACGAATGCGAGCAAGCGGCTGGTTGCCGGTCACCGCCCCATAGTAGGCGCGATAAACTTCGTAGAACTTCGTTTCGAGGTGCACGAGGTTGACGGCCATCGCCGGCACGACTGTCAGGTAGCCGAGATAGAAGCAGCTGTCATACAGCGGGTGCTGACGAAGCGCACCGATGGTCGGCACGCCATCGAGCACCCAGAACAGCCACTTGTCGATCCACAGCGACAGGCCATAGACGGTGCCGGTCAACAACAGCACACGATGCTGCCACATCGCCGGGATGACGCCGCCACTGCGCACATCGCCGACTTCTACACCACGCGCGATCAGCACACTCATCATCACGACGATCAGTCCGTTGCTGACGGCGTACATCGTCAAGACGTCGACAAGCCCGAGGCGCGAACCGATCAGCATCAGCATCGCCAAGAACACGGCGCCACCGACGAGATAGACGAGCAACACTTTGTCGTGTTGGCGGATCACCGTCAGCCACGCCATGCCGAGCCACGAGAGGCTGACCGACACGTAGAGCAACACCGTCGCAAGCGTCATCGCGGGACTGAAGTCCAGCCACCAGCAGAGCAAAGTCCCAGAAACGGCCTGGAGCGCGGCCACCAAAGCCGTGCAAGTGGCGAACGCAGGTAGCAATCCGCCATAGCGCTGCACGTAGAGCGCGTCGGCCAGATATCTCGTAACCGCCATCTGCAACCCACTGACCGTCACCAGACTGGCTGCGAACACGGCACCGACAATCGACAAGAAACTCTCGAGCTCCGAGCTGCTCAACCAGGTCGCGGTGACGCGCACGAGCCACAGACTCGCCATCGTCACGATCCAGGGACCCGCGGCGATCACGCCAGCCGCGGCATACGCACGCAAGCGAGAGAACATGCCGCCCTCGTGCTCGACGAGATGGCGCAAATCGAAGCCGATGCCAGCCAAGGTCAGCTCACCTCCACGGGTCCAAGGCAGTCCCGATATACACCTCGATAGGCATCCACCATGTCGTGCTCGTCATAGAACTGGAGCACACGCTGCTGCAGGCTACGTCCCATGCGCTTGCGCAGATCCGGGTCCTCATAGAGGGCGCACACGCATCTGGCAACTTCACCTGGAGATGCGATCGACGTCAGCATGCCGCCAGTTCCCAGGGCTTGATCCGCGGTCGTGCGACCTTCGAGAAGTTCGCGACAGCTACCCACGTCGGTGGCGACAACCGGCACGCCGACCGCACCGGCCTCCAAGATCACGAGGGGTTGGGCTTCGGAGATACTGGTCAGAAGTACGAGATCTACTTGCGGCAGTTCGCGACGAACATCGACCGCGCCTTCAAACCGCACAGTCTCTTCGAGACCCAGTTCGCGACAGAAGACCTGACAACGCTCGGCATACTCCTTGTCCTCGTTCATTGGTCCGAGGATGCGCACGACCAGGTTGGGCACGTCGCGCGCCACCAGACGCATCGCCGCCAACACCGTTCGCACGTCCTTGATCGGCGTGACTCTACCGATGAACGCCACCGTGAATGGCGCGTCCGCTGCTCTTGGCGGCGCCTCCGCGAGTGCTTTCGTCAATGCCTCGACGTTGACTCCGTTGGGAATGATCTCGATCTTCTCAGGGTTGGCACCGTCGGCCACCTGCGCGTCGCGATTCTGACCGTAGAGCGTGAAGATGCGAGTTGCCTGTTCGTAGCAACACCGGCTCATCACCTCGAAGTGATGGTTCCAAAACTGCCGGAAGTACGGAGCCTTGCTGTCGACGACGTACTCGTCGGAAGCACCATCGTGAATCCAGTTGGCTGAGTAGATCTCGATGCGGCGCTCCTTGGTGTAGATCCCGTGCTCAGTCAAGATCATCGGGCGCTGCCAACGCGAGCTTGCGAGTGCCGCGAGCAAGCCGGCGTAACCGGTCGACACCGTGTGGTACATACCCGCCCGTGGAACGCGCTGGAAGAACAGCTCGATCAGTGGCTGCCACGCGAAGCTCCAGGTCCAGAAGAAGTTGATGAAGCTCTGCTCGGCAGCTTCGGCCTCGTAACAGCTGATGAGTGCATCCCAGAAGGCCGGCCCGGCGGCGAAGTCTTCGGCGCGCAGCCCATCCGCCGCGAGCTCTTCAAACTGCATCGCGATTTGCGGCAGTACCGAGGGATCTGCTTCGCGCAGCTGTAACAACTCCTGCCACGCGGCCGCAAGTCGATCGCGGTAGCGACGCACGCGCGCTGCCGAGGGTGCGCGGCGCGGCGGCATCAGGCCACACTCCTCGACGAATACGACGTTGTCCGGCATCTCGTAGGCGGGAGCCTCGTAGCAACCAGCGCGGGGTGCGATGTGCACAATACCGAACGTCAGGTCCGGCATCTCACTCACCAGTTGATGTACCCATGAAGACACGCCGCCCATGACGAATGGGTAGGTGCCTTCGAGAATGAGGACGATGTCCGCGCGATCGTCGTTGCCGGTCATGACTCCCCCTGCACTTCGCATGCGAACGCCGCGTCGGTTGGTCCCCATGCTGGCTCGGGGTACGCAGGGCCGCCGTGCACGTTCGCGTCGTGCACGCCCACGGTTTCTCGCAACCAGACCGGCATCTCGATGCCGCGCAACGTGAACCGATCCGCCACGGCCAAGCACGTGCCACGATCTCGACGACGA
>CAXBFC010000243.1:0-12012 GCA_963974725.1 uncultured bacterium
CGGTCGCGCCGAGATCCTGAGCGCGCAGCCGACGCTGCAAGTCGTGCCGGAAGAACCGGGCTACCGGGCGCAGCCGGTGACGTTGATTGCTGGTCGCAACGATCTGCAGTTTCGGGCCGTGCCGGCCGTAGTCTTGCATGCGCCAGGTGTTCGTCAGTTGGTCGGCGACGAGTCCGTTTGGATTTCGATGGAGCTGATCGAAACACAGGGTGTGGAAGCCTTCGATTCGCGCAGTCGGCGCCTGGCGCAGACGATGAGGCGCGCCAGCTCCAGCCACGGCCAGTTGAATGCCGGTGATCGTGCGTCGTTGCGACCGCTACGAGATGGGCGCTACCGCGTGATCGCGCGCCTGGGCGACAAGCGGCGCGGCGGTCTGGTGAGTGTCCTGCTCGGCGAGGTTGACGTGCGGCTCGTGCCGGGTGGCCAGGGCAATCAGTTTACCGTGGCGGTCGACACGCAAGCCGTGATCGCGGCGATGCAGGAAGTGGCGCAGCGGCGGGCGGCGGCGGCAGCTGCCGGTGCCCGACGCGGCAAGTAACCCTGGTGCCAGTAGCGCTGGTGCCAGAAGCGCTGGGACCAGCAGCGCTGCAACCAGTAGCACCCCAGTAGCGCCCCAGCATGCCATCGGCACCTCGGGGCGGCAGCGCGGTCGGGCGATTTGCGACCCGGGTTCGCATTTGCCTGACGGCAGACCGTGCGGATGTTCAGAGTCTGCACAAATCGGAGGAAAGGAACGGCTGCGGAACGTCTACTTGCAGCGGATTCGTTTCCACCAACTGTATGTCATTCCTGCTTTCCTCTCGTCGAGGGCCCACCGGGCTCTTGATCTCCTCCCTGCTCCTTCTGTCGATCGCTGCCAGCTTGCCGGCACAGCGTCGCGATGAGTTTTCCCGTGCCCCGGGCGTGCGACCAGATCACACGATCTTCAGTCCGCTCGATCTGCCGGCACCCAACCGGGTTCGCACTGGCTCGGGTGCACCGGGTGCTGACTACTGGCAGCAACGTGTCGACTATCGCATCGACGTGACGCTCGACCCCGAGACGCGCACGGTCAGTGGCCGCGAGCACGTCTTCTATCACAACAACTCTCCGGATCCGCTCGACTACATCTGGGTTCACATCGAGCAGAACGTGCTGCGCAAGGACAGCATCGGCTCGTTGACCGATGGCGCGTCGGCGATGGGTGGCCCGACCGATCACAACCAGGGCGTCAGCGTTACCGAGGTCAAGGCTGCCGGCAAGGACCTTCAGCACCAGATCTACGACACGCTGATGCGCGTCACGCTGCCGCTGACGCTTGCCCCCGGCAAGACGTTTGAGTGTGACATCGCGTGGTCGTTCGAAGTGCCCAAGCGCGTCTTCCGTCGCTACGGCACGATGAACGTCAAGAAGGGCATTGTCTGGGAGTTGGCCCAGTGGTTCCCCGCGGTTGCCGTCTACGACGACGTCCATGGTTGGAACACGTTGCCGTATCTCGGCACCGGCGAGTTCTACACCAACTTCGGCGACTACGAACTCAACATCACCGCGCCGCGCGATCACATCGTGGTCGCAACCGGGGTGCTGCAGAACGAAGCCGAGGTCTACACCGGAACCCAGCGTGAGCGGCTGGCGCAAGCGCGCAACAGCACCGAGCCGGTGATGATCCGCAGCAAGGATGAGGTCGGCACGCCTGAGTCTCGTCCCGCAGGCAAAGGTCCGCTGACCTGGAGTTTCCACAGCAAGGACGTTCGCACCGTCGCCTTCGCGGCCAGCGATGCCTTCATTCTTGATGCCGCTTCGGTCGGCGACACGCTGGTGCAGTCGGTCTACCCAGAAGATTCGCTGCCCGTCTGGGGCAAGTCGACCGCGATGCTGTGCGCCGCGATCAAGGGTTACAACGAGCGCTTGCACCCGTATCCGTACCCCGTCGCGACCAACGTGGCCGGCATCGAGGGTGGCATGGAGTATCCCATGATCATCTTCTGTAGTGGCCGCAACAAGCGCAACGAGCGCGGCCTCTACGACGTGACCACGCACGAAATCGGGCACAACTGGTTTCCGATGATGGTCAACACCGATGAGCGTCGCCACGCCTGGATGGACGAAGGCTTCAATACGTTCATCAACATGTATTCGACGGCGGACTGGTTCGAGAAGAACAACAAGCCGTCGAAGCCGTCGTCCTATGCGATGATGATGCGCATGCCGGGCATCCCGGTGGTGACCCAGGCGGACCGCCTCAACGGCCTGCAGTTGGGGCTGCTGCAATACCAGAAGACCGGTGTCGGCCTGCAGCTGCTGCGTGAATACATCCTTGGTCCGGAGCGCTTCGATTATGCGTTCCGCACCTACATTCAACGCTGGAAGTTCAAGTCCCCGCAGCCGGCCGATTTCTTCCGCACCATGGAAGATGCCGCCGGCAAGGACCTCGCTTGGTTCTGGCGCGGTTGGTTCCTCGAAGACGCGTTGCTCGATCAAGCGATCGACGGCGTGCGCACGAGCAGCCGTGGCGCGCGCATCACGTTCCTCAACAACGAGCGCATGGTGATGCCGTTGACGTTCGAGGTTGAGTTCGAAGACGGCACCAAGGACAAGCAGCGCTTGCCGGTAGAGATCTGGTTCAAGTCGAACAAGGTTGTGCACACGGTGAAGTCCGACAAGACCATCGTCGCGGTGCGCCTGGACCCCGATCGCATGCTGCCAGACAACAAGCGCGGCAACAACTCGTGGAAGGCTGAGGAGTAGTCCGCAAACTTGTGGAGGTGCCTGTGGCCTCCACGACGTGCCTCCACGGCTGGCCTATCGGTGGTATCGAATCAGCAGATATACTACGTAGGCGACCGCGGTCAGCGGCACGACGACGGTTGCCAGCACGAGTGCTCGACGCACGGGCCCGACCTTCTGGTTGCCGACCATTGGGGCTGCCCTACTTTTTAAGCAGGTCGATTGCGAAGTGCTCGGTGCCTTCGTCGTTGACGAAGCGCGCGAGCAGCGACGTCAGCTTGCCATCCAGCTGAGCCGCATCGAGTAGCAGGAACGTGTGCGGTTCGCCCATGTCCTTGATCAGGCCAGGATGCGGCGCGTTCGCTGCCTTGATGATGCTGTGATGCATCGGCGAGCTGATCAGTTCGACGATGTCGTAGCCGGCCGACTCCTTGGTGGCGTGGCGGATGACGCGCGAGCGGTGGATGTCGCCGCCAATCAGCACGACTCCCGTGATCTGGTTGCGGCCGATCTCCTTGAATAGCGCCGAGCGCTCGTGTGGATAGCTGCCCCAGTGATCCTGCTTGTTCGGCCGCGTGGCTTCGTTCCAGATCATGCCGCAGGCCAAGACCTTGACGGGCGCCGTCGATTCCTCCAGGCCCTGCAGCAACCACTTCCATTGCTTGCTGCCGAGTAGCGAGGCGTGGTGGCGCAAGAATGGAGAAGGCTCGGTCGCAGCGAACGTGCGCGTGTCGAGTACGAAGACCTCGATCGGGCCGCGGCGGAACTTCGTGTAGATGCCGTTTTGGCCATCGCCGTACGACGGGTTGGCGTGGTATTCGAGAAACGCCTGCCGCGAGTTGGCTTTGCCACGCATCCGGCCATCGGTGTCGTTGTCGCCGAAATCGTGGTCATCCCAAGTGCCATACCAGCTGGTCGTTCGCAACAAGTCCGCCATCGGTGCGAAGGCCGCGAATTCGGCATAGCGCAGCCGCTGTTGCTGGATCTGCGTGTTGTTGATGTAGGGGGTGTCGCCGAGCAAGACCACGGTGTCGGGCTTCTCGATGGCGACGCGCTTCCAGGTGTCACCGGTTCCGGCATCCTCGTAACAGCACGAGCCAAACATGATCCGAGTGTTGCCGTCGGCATTCTTGTCGCGCGCGGTGCGCAAGACGAACGCATCGCCGCCGCAGACTTGCTCGCCTTGGACCGTTTCAATGCGGTAGCGGTAGTCACGGCCAGCGCCCATGCCCGCTAGCGCGAACACCATGCACAAGTCGTTGCCAGGCTTGGCTTGCGCAGTTGCCTCGAATGTGCTCTTGGCGTTCGTGATGTCTTGCGCCTTCAGCACGTACTGTCCGGCAGCACTCGCGCGTGCCCAGACGTGCACCGAATGGCTATCGACGTGACCGATCAACGGACCTTGTTGCAGTCCGGGCGCCTGTGCGGCAACAGGTGCGGCCAACAACGGAATCAGCGCGGCAAAGCAGAGGCGGTTCATTTGGTAAGCAATTCGCGAATCGGGAAGCGCAAGTAGTAGAGCTCGCGATGGCCTTCGTAGACGACGCCGACGTGTTCGTCCCCGACGCGTGTCAGGCACGAGTATCCGGCGCCGGGTCGTTGGTCGTAGCGCGTATGCCAGCGGCTTGGCCACGTCGCGCCATCGTCGGTGCTGACCTTCAGCGTCATGTCGAAGCGACCAGCCGGCGTGTTCGGGTTGGAGAAGATCAACAAGCGCCCCAGTTCCTGGTGATCTACGCGCAGCAGGCTCGCCATGCAGGTCGGTTCGATCAGTGCGCTCCGCGACGTAGCATGTCGAGTCCAGGTCTTGCCGAGATCGTCGGTCGTGTAGATCGAACGGCTACCGCGGCGATTATCACGGCAGTTGATCATCAGCACGCCATCGTCGAGTTCGACGATCTGTGCTTCGGTTGTGTCGACCTTGACCCCAGTGCCAATCTGCCACGTCTCGCCGCGATCCTTCGAACTCACCATCGTCGAGAACGGCTTGCCCTGATGTGGCCCGTCCGGTGCGCTACGGTATTGCGCCGCGAGTACCAAGGTGCCGTCGCGCATCGTGATGCCGCGACCGGGTCCCTGCAGCACGAAGCGCCACTTTGCATCCTTGATCTGCTTGGTGATGTTGCGCGGCTTTGACCACGTCTTGCCGTCATCGTCACTGTGAACGAGCATGAACTGCCCCGTTTCGGCTGGTTCCAGGCCGGGGCCCGAACCGTTCCACGAGCGATCGCCGTGGCTCCATGTGGCGCTAACCCAGATGCGGCCGGAGACGGTGTCGACGAGCACTTCCGGATCGCCAATGCCGTCGTAGCGCCACTTCGGGTCGTTGCCCATGTCCATGATGACTTGCATCGGTTCCCACGTTGCGCCGCCGTCGGTGCTGCGACTCATGCCGACATCGATGTCGCCGGGCAGGTCGCCACTACCGCGGTAGCGATTGTCGTAGACCGCGATCAGCGAGCCCTTGTTGCTCGTCGCCAAACCGGGAATGCGATACGTGTGGCACTCATCTTGCCCGGCGGTGCGCAGCGCGACGCCGATGCGTTGCTTGGAGCCGCCGCCAGCGGGGTTGCATACTTGTCGGTTGCTTAGCACCAGCTCGGCGACGCTGACCATGACCTTGCCATCGAGGCTCGCGTCGTCGGTCAGGTCGACGGCGATCTCTAGCTCGTTGCTGCCGTGCTCGAGTTCTACGTTGCCGGTGAACTCCATGAACCTGCTCGGTTCCTGTTGCGTGCCGAGTGCCTGAACGCTCGCGATGCCGGCGAGGTCGGTGTCGCCGGAGAAGGCGATGCGGAGGTGCGTGACCAGAATCGGTCGGGTGTAACCTGTCGTTACGACTGCGACCTTGGTGATCGTGCTGGTCGTTCCGCGCAGCGCGGGCGCAAGCCATTGCCTGTGCTCGGTCCCGATTACCCGCATCGGCACGGCCTCATCAAGTTGCAGGTCGTCGATCAGCACGCCGCTGTTCGCCGGCGAAGTGCTGCGAAAGCGCAGTGCGGTGACGCCGTTTGGCAGCTCGGCCTCGACCCGGCTCAAGAAGCGCGCGCCGACGCGAATCCCGTCGCCGTCGTAGACCTGCTCCCAGCTACTTCCGATGCGCGCTTCGACGCGGAACGAAAACGGCGCCCGGCTGGTCCAGCGCTCGGCAACAAACGACATCCGACGTGGGTCACGTTGCGCGAGGGTGATCGTTGCCTGCCGGTCGTTGCCGCCGTGCAGGTGCAGACACTGTTGGCCAGAATGCGCAAACTGTCTGGTGATCTCCGCGTGGCCTTCGTCGGCTTGCCACTCGCCTTGAGGCGAAGCTGCTTGGTTGAGCGCACCGACGGCGATCTCTTCAAAGCTGCCCTGCTCCGGGGGCGGCGCGACGGTAGTCGTCGACGTCCACTTGTCCGTGCGAAATGGTGCCGCGGGTAGGCGCGCGTTGTTGACCAGGTTGGTGCTCGGGTCACTCGCAAACGCATAGCGGACGGCGACCGGATTCTGCACGTGCGCCGACTGCAGGTGGATCGTGTCTTGGTAGATCGTTGCGATTGCGGCGTGAAACTTCTTGTCCGTGCCTGCGATCGTGAAGCTGCGCACCGGCTTGTTGTCGATGGTGCGCAGTCCGCTGGCGTGCTCGAAGTGCACGATGGCCCGGGAGTCTTCGAGCTCGAGGTTCTTGAAGCGTGGTCCACTGGTCGCGACCAATTGCTTGTAGACCTGCGCCAGCGCCAGTTGCGCCAAGCGGTCGCCAACCGGGACCTTGCGGCGAGGATGCACATCGTTCGGGTCGCCGACGTCGATGGTGACGGCCATGTCGGCATGCGGATCGCGCTCGGCTACATATGCCTGGATCTCGCGGAACGTCGCCCAGTCACGGTCGAGTCCCGGCAACTGTACGAAGTAGAACGGCAGATTGCGGTTGTTCCAGTTCGCGCGAAAGTTGGCGATCAGGTCGGTGAAGAGCGCGTGGTTGAGCGTCTGGCTGCGGGCATGATCACCGGGGATGTCGGTGGCGTCGGATTCTCCTTGGTACCAAACCACGCCGCGAATCGGTAGCTGCTTAAGCGGCGCGATGCCGGCATCGAACAAGAACGACGGTTCGAACGGGTGGTGCGGTTGCCTGTCGGTTGGCTTGTCGAACCACGCGGCCAGGTTCTGTCGGACGCGGGTGCGGCACCACGCTGGGTAGCTGTCGCCTTGCCACCAATCACGCAACGCCTGCTCGACCATCGGTACCCGCTTCTTGGCTGCCGCCGGCAAGAATGCAGCCATTGGCGAGCCCCCGATTGCGTTGTGAATGATGCCGATTGGCACTCCGACCTCCCGGGCGAGGCGTCGGCCAAACACGAAGGCAACCGCCGAGAACGTCTCTGCCGATGCGCGCGAGGCCCGCTGCCAGCCCTTGGTCGAGTAGTAGTTGTCCGGTGTGAGTTGATTGACGAAATCCAGTTTGTAGCGCTGCGCCGATGGGTAGAGCGATCCTTCAAAGTCGATCAGTCGCAGGTTGGCAACGTCCGCGGCGGCCAGGACGTCGGTCGCTTCGGCGGATTGCTTGACGCGCCATCGCATGTTCGATTGGCCGGTGCACAGCCACAAATCGCCAACGACGACATCGTGCAGCGTGATCGTTTGCTGCTTGCTGCCTAGTTGTGCTCGCACCACCAGATCCGTGGCGTTCGCATTCGCCGGTAGCTTCGGCAACTTGACGTCGAAGCGGCCGTCGTGGGATTCGGCGCTGCGCTCGATCTCGCCGAGGGTCACCGAAACCTTCGTGTCGGCGTTGGCCTGTCCCCATACGGTGATCGCCCGGTCGCGCTGCAACACCATATGGTCGCTGAATGCCGGGGCGAGCTGCACAAGCACAGGCTGTTGGTTCGTGTCCTGTGCGCGGGCAAGAACAACGCAGAGCAAGGGCAGTAGCGTCGTGCGCCACAGAGCGGTGTAGTTCGGCGGGGGCATGCAGTTGACGAGTGTTCGTGTAGTGGTGGCCGCGGCGGAATTGAGTTGGCGACCCATGACACCGCACAGGCTGTTGGCATTCACGTGGAATGCGAAGTAGGTCGGGCATCGGCGTTGCCGTCGAGCGTGTCGCATCGGCGACGCTGGGATCTGCAATTCTGGCCGATTGCCTGTCCCCAGTTTCAAGTGTCTCAAGGAGGCAACTGGTGTGGGCGTGCGGCCTTGCGTGCCGTTGATGGAGCGCCTCGAACGATAGGTGACCCCTTATGAAAGCAACGACGATACTGATGGCCCTCGCGGTCTTCCTGTTCACTACTTCTTTGGATGCCCAGCAGCGACGCGGCGGCCGTGGCGAGCGCAACACCGAACGGCAGGGCCAACGCAGCGAGCGCGGCACGGAACGGCAGGGCCAACGCAGCGAGCGCGGCACGGAACGGCAGGGCCAAGGCAACGAGCGCGGCACGGAAATGCGCGAACGCATGCAAGAGCGCATGCAACAACTGCGCGAACGGTTCGGGCGAAGCGGCACGAGTCGTTCGCAGGCGGGTAGCCAACGTGGCTCACAGATGCGCGAGCGAATCCGCGAGCGGATCGAGCAAATGCGCAAGCGCTTTGGCCGTGCAGTACAGCGTCCGACGCAACGTTCCGCACAGCGTTCCCCGCAACGTCCCCCGCAAGGTTCGGCACAACGCGGGCAACGCGAGCAACGCGGGATGCGCAGCGGCCGCGGGTTGCAGCGGACTCGTGGTGAAGGGCGCGAGCGGGCGCAGCGGCGTGGCCGTATTGGCGAACGCCAACGCAGTGCGCGTGGCCAGCGCAACCAGCGCGGCGTACGCAGTGGCCGAAGCGAACGCTCCCGCGGCGGCCGGGTACAACGTTTCGAGGGTCGTGGCCGCGGCGCCCGTGGCTCCGCCCGCCAAGTCGAAGTCGAGGTAGAGGTTGTCGCCCCGAAGAGCAAGCAGCGCGGCAAGAAGGCACGCAAGCCAGCGATAAAGAAGGCCAAGAAGGCCGCAGCGAAGAAGCGCGCCGCCAAGAAGGGCAACGCGAAGCAGCCCGACATCAAGTAGACGGCTTTAAGCGAGTCGTCGAGGCGGTACGCTCATCCGAGCGTGCCCTGCCCTCCGATTCGTCTCCAGAATGTTCGAGAACACAATCTCGATGGTGTCACCGTCGAGATTCCGCACGGCAAGCTAACCGTCGTGACCGGTGTTTCCGGTAGCGGCAAAAGCTCGCTGATCTTCGACACGCTGCATGCGGCGAGCCAGCGGCGCTACCTTGAGACCCTGTCGGTTCACGCGCGCCGTTTCTTGCAGCGCTTGCCGACGCCACGCCTGGAAGCCGCAACGGGCTTGTCGCCGAGCATCGCGCTAGGTCAGCGGCACGCCGGCGACCAAGCGCGATCGACCGTTGGAACATTGTCTGGGCTGCACGATGTGCTGCGTTTCTGGTTTGCTCGCGAGAACCGGCTCGAAGCGCGCGACTTTTCGTTTGTCAGCGCCGGCGCGTGTTCGGCATGTCGCGGTATCGGCAGTGCGGACGAAGTCTCGCGAGACATGTTGGTCGCGGATGCGAGCAAGACGCTGCGCCAGGGCGCGCTAGTACCGACCACGCCGACTGGCTACATCGTCTACAGCCAGGTCACCGTCGACGCGCTCGACACCGTCTGCCAGGCGCATGGCTTTGATGTCGATACGCCATGGAGCGAACTGACCCGCGAACAACAGGATGTCGTGTTCTATGGCTCCGAGCGGGTTGAGGTGCCGTTTGGCAAGCACTCGCTCGAATCGCGAATGCGATGGGAAGGCATCACCGCGAAGCCGCGGGAACTAGGGTTCTACAAGGGGTTGATCCCGACCATTGAGGACATCCTTCGTCGTAGCCGCAATGAAAACGCGCTGCGGTTTGCGGTCTCGGTGCCGTGCCGAACTTGCGCGGGCAGTCGTTTGGGTTAGGTGCCAGTGAACTCACGGCCCAGATCGCTGGCGTCACGATCGTCGAAGCGGGACGTTGGGCGTTGCCCGAGTTGACCGCGTGGTGCGCCCGGTTTGACTGCGACGAGAGTGTGCGTTTGCAGCGTCGATTGGCGGTTTATCAGCGTCTGGGCTTGGCGCACCTCAGTTGCGAGCGCGCGGCGTCGACGCTGTCGGGCGGCGAGCATCAGCGCTTGCGCCTTGGTGCGATTGCGACCGGCGGCTTGGCTGGCGTCACGTTCGTGTTTGATGAACCGTCGATTGGATTGCACGCGAGCGAAGAGTTGGCGGTGCTCGACTTGCTTGCGGAGCTGCGCGACGCCGGCAATACCGTCGTTGTAGTCGAGCACAGCGAGCATGCCTTGCGCGCTGCCGATCATGTTCTCGATGTCGGGCCGGGACCGGGATCACTCGGGGGCCGCGTGTTGTTCGCAGGGCCGCCCGATCGATTGGCGGCGGACGCCGATCCCAGTAGTCAAACGCGAGCGCACTATGCGGAGGGCGGTGAGTTCACTGGCGTGCCATTGCGTTCGCGCCGGTCCGTGCAGGACGCGGCCTTCCTCGAGGTTCGCGGCGCAAATGCCAACAACCTGGTTGATCTCGATGCGCAATTCGCCGTGGGGCGTCTGAATGTTGTTTCCGGGGTTGCCGGTGCTGGCAAGTCGACGTTGGTGACGCGCGTGCTTGCCGAAGCCGTGCTAGCCCAGATCGAGGGCCGGGCACTGTCGGAATCGCTTGGCGAGCTGCGCGGTGCCGACGGCTTTGGCCAGGTTGTGCATGTCGGGCAGGAGCCGATCGGGCGCACACCGCGCAGCAATCCGGCGACCTACACCGGTGTCTTTGACCAGGTCCGCAAGTGTTTCGCGGCCGTGCCGAGCGCCAAACAACACGGCTTCAAGGCGACGACGTTCTCGTTCAATACCAAGGGCGGCGGGCGTTGCACGGTGTGCGAAGGCAGTGGCCGGGAAGTCGTCGGCATGCACGGCTTGCCTGCGGTGGAGTTGACCTGTGGCGAGTGTCGCGGTCGCCGGTTTCGTGACGAGGTCTTGCAGGTGCGTTACCGGGATCAGTTCTCGATTCTCGATGTCCTGGAGGCGACGGTTGCAGAGGCGCGCGAGATCTTCGCCGACGAACCAAAGATCCTGCCGGTGCTGCAGGCGTTGCACTTGGTGGGGCTCGGCCACATGACCCTGGGACAGCCCGCGACGACGTTGTCGGGAGGAGAAGCGCAGCGCGTGCGGTTGGCCGGCGAATTGGCGCGCGGCGGCCGCAAGCAGACGTTGTTCGTGTTGGAAGAACCGACCATTGGTCTGCATCGCGCCGATGTCGCGCAGTTGCTCAAGGCGTTGGATGGGTTGGTGCAGAAGGGCCACACCGTGGTGTTGGTCGAGCACGATCTCGATGTGCTGCGGGCGGCCGACTACTTGATCGACCTTGGGCCAGGTGCCGGCGCCGCGGGTGGAACCATATGTGGACAAGGAACTGCGGAGGACCTTGCGAAGCTCGATACCCCGACTGGGCGAGCGTTTCGCGATGGTGTGGTTGCGCCACCTGGCAAGCGTCGCAGCGCGAGTGATGGCGCCAGCATCCGGTTGCGGGGCGCGACCACCCACAACCTCAAGAACGTCGATGTCGACATTCCGAGCAGTGGCTTCACCGTCGTCACGGGCGTCTCGGGAAGTGGCAAGAGCTCGCTGGTTTTCGATACGTTGTTCGGTGAGTCGCGCGCGCGCTTCACCGAGCACCTGTCGGGATACGTGCAGCGGCAACTCGGTGCCGGAGGGGCTCGCGCGCGGATCCTGCGTGACGCGGACGGCTTGCGACCGGCGATCGCCTTGGAGCAGCGGACGGATGGTGCCTCGGTGCGCGATCTGCGGGCAACCGTCGCGACGACTGGCGAGCTGCATCCCTTGTTGCGCACACTGTGGTCGCGTATCGGTGGCGAAGACCTGGCTGCTGGAGCGTTCTCGTTCTTCCTCCGAGAAGGGGCCTGTCCAGAGTGCACTGGAGTTGGCTCGGTCGAACGCTGCGATGCTGCGCGGATTATCAGCCGGCCTGCGGCACCGTTGTTCGACGGCGCCCTCGACACAAGCAACAAGGTTGTTGCGGACTACGCGGATCCATCGAAGCGCTATCGCGCCATCATCGAGGCGGTCGCGACGGCGGGCGGTTGGGACTTGTCGAAGCCCTATGCCGAGCTGTCCGCAATCGCGCACCAGCAACTGTTGCACGGCTGCGGCGACCAGGAGTTCAACGCGATTTGGCAGCACGCTGGCGCTGAAGGTGGCAAGCCGCATCGCTGGCAGACCAAGTGGCTGGGGATCGCTGGCGATATCGATCGCGAATACGCCCGGCGTCAAAAGAGTGGGGCCGTCACGCGAGCGGCGGC
>CAXBFC010000244.1:0-12005 GCA_963974725.1 uncultured bacterium
ATGACGCCAGCGAATACGTGCGCCGCAGCGTTGCCAACCATCTCAACGACATCGCCAAGGATCATGCGAACCACGTCGCCGCGTGGCTCGAGCGTCACCTTCCCGATGCGAGTCCCGAGCGGCGCGCCATGTTGCGACACGCGAGTCGCACACTGATCAAGCGTGGGGACCGGCGTGTGCTCAAGGCGTGGGGCTTGGCGAGCCCGTTGCGCGGCGATGCGACGTTCTCGATTTCGCCTGAGAAGGTTGCCGCGGGGGAATCGGTGATGCTGGCTGTCACCCTGCAGTCGCGCGCGAAGAAGCCGCAGGCGTTGATGATCGACTATGTCGTGCACCACGTGAAGAGCGGTGGCGCGACCAGCGCCAAAGCTTGGAAGGGCTGGCAGGTGACGTTGCAGCCGGGCGAGTATCGCGAGCTGCAGAAGAAGCACTCTCTGAAGGTCGTCACGACGCGGCGGGACTATCCAGGCCGCCATGCCGTGGACCTGATGATCAACGGCAAGGCTGTTGCGAGTGCCGCGTTTGATTTGACGATCTGAATCGTGTGAACCGATCGACTAGCGGCCGGTCGTAATCGGGAGGAACCGCGCGGTGTGTTACTTCGATGGCGCGCGGCCATTGTTCGTCTGCATGTCGTCGTCCCGTCGGTGTGGCGACGCAGGCATGCCGACTTCCCGACGACAAGTCGGCGAATGAGGCCGGAAAGCCGTGCTTGGCCGCGATCCTGGCGGGCACGGCAGTTGCTCAATGCGCAGCATGAGTTCGCCCCCTGGGATGCGTTGGACAGATAGAGGGAAGAGTATGAAGCCGTGGGCAGATCGCGTCGGTGGACATTGGTGGACGATCGCGCCGCTCGCGCGCGAGTGGTTGCCGTCGCCCAATCTTCCTGTGCGGCAAGAGGTCGGCATCACCATGGTCGACGACCAGTTTGGTCCGACTTTGCTGCATGGCACGTTCAGTGATCGCTTGGCTAGCGATTCGGTGGTCATCCTGGTGCATGGCCTCGGCGGCAACCGTCACGCTGGCTACATCAAGCGCGCCACGGTGGCATTGCACGAAGCTGGCTTTGCGACGTTGGCGATCGACTTGCGCGGCGCCGATCGGCGAGGAGGGGGCTTCTATCACGTGGCTCAGGTCGAAGACTTGCGCGCGGTTTGTCGCGCCTCGGTGATGCGGCGGTTCAAGAACATCTTCGTGCTTGGCTTTTCGATGGGTGGGCACTTGGCAATTCACTATGCGGCCGCCGAGGATGAACGCCGCTTGCGAGGCGTCGCCGCTATGTGCGCGCCGCTCGACTTGCATGCGACCCAACAGCACTTGGATCGACCGCAGCAGTTTGTCTATCGCCACTATGTGTTGCGCGGCCTCAAGCAGATCTACGCCGCCGTCGCGCGCAACCACGACGTGCCGACGCCGAATGAAGAAGTGCAGCGCTGTCGCACGTTTCGCGATTGGGACCGTTTGGCGATCGCGCCGCGATACGGCTACGACTCACCCGAGTCCTTCTATCGCGCGCAGTCCGCCGCCAACGTGATTGCGGACCTGACCGTCGATACCGTGCTGGTGTTGGCGCGCAACGATCCGATCATTCCGCCGAGCTTGGCGTTGCCGTTCTTGGCGCAAGCTCCGTTCGGCAAGATGCACGTCAACGTCATGCTGCGTGGTGGCCACATGCAGTTTCCCCGCGGGCAGTCGCTCGGATTCGAGTCGCCACGCAACGGCGATGTCATTTCGCAGCTTGCTAGCCATTGGCGGAAGCTGGCAGGCTGATTGCCGCGTGCAGCCTGCTACAGTTCGGCGTCATGCGCCTTGTTCACGTTGTTTCGTCTGTAGTCTTGGTGTCGATGGCAGCTAGTGCGCTGGCCCAGGTTGAGCAACCCGACCCGAGCAAATCGAAGCAACAGCAGCAACAGCAGCGGCGCCGGCGGCCGCAGTGGCAGGCTTCGCTCACCTTGCCGAAGGATCTGTGGCACGACGTCACGGCAGAGACGATCGGTGAAACTGCGGAGTGGACCAACAAGGTCGAGTTGGCCGACATCAATGGCGACGGCCGCATCGACGTTCTGTTTGCCAATGGTGGCGACTACGACAAACCCGGAACCGCGGTGCCGACCCGTGTCTTCGCCAATCGTGCGAGCGGTGCGTGGCCGGAGATCACCAAGCAAGTGTTCGGCGATGCCCTGTTCTTCGCGCGCGTTGTCAAAGCGCGGGACGTCAACGGCGATGGCATCGTCGACGTGTTTGTTGGCACGACGTTTCAAACCCAGAGCCGGCTCTACCTCGGCACCGGTGCCGGTCAGTTTCAAGACGCGACCGAAACGAACTTGCCCGCGATGCCTTTGTCGGTCGGCGATATCGAGTTTGGTGACTACGACGGCGATGGCGACCTCGACCTAGTGCTCGCCGATTGGGGCGCGGGATCGCCAATGAAGAACGAGGGGGCGTGGCAACGGCTGTGGCGCAATGACGGCGGCAAGTTCACCGACGTCACCGAACAGAGCATTCCCGACGTGAAGGTGCGCTTTTGTTGGGAACTCGAGTTTGTCGACGTCGACAATGACTTCGACTTGGACCTGCTGGTGAGCAGCAAGAAGTCGACGGGGTCGTTCTTGTTTCACAATGACGGCAACGGCAAGTTCGTCGATGTCTCGGCGGCGCGATTGCCACAGTTCACCAACAACTATGAGTTCGAGCCGATGGATGTCGACGGCGACGGCTACCTCGACTTGGTAACGATCAACGATGGCGCCGGCAAGCGCCGCTTCTGCGAGCATCTGTTTCGTGCCGACGGCAAGGGCGGCTTCGTCGATGTGACCAGCACTGTCTGGCCCGAGGCCGACAATCCGCACTCCGACGACAACATGATCGCGTTCCTCGACTATGACTCCGATGGCGATGCGGACTTCTTGATCGCATCACTCAACGGCGTCGAACGCTTGTTGGTCAACGACGGCAAGGGTCACTTCGCGGCGGGCGCGCCGGTGTTCGATGGGGAACGGACGCGCGCGACCTTGGGCTTGGCGATTGCCGATCTCAACGGCGACCACCGAATGGACTGCGTGCATGCCGAAGGCGAAGTCAAGAACGCCGAAGCCGACAAGATCTTCTTCGGCAAGAGCATCGCGAAGGACACGGCGGCGCCGTTCGTCGGCACGATGGACGCGCAACCGGTGGCGGGTGGAGTGTTGGTGCGGGTGCGGGTGCACGATCGCAAGAGTCCATGCATGCCGCACGACTGGCAGAAGGTGGTGCTGCACATTGATAGTGGCGCAGCCAAGACCAGCTTGCCGATGCAGTGGTATGGCGAGTATTTGTGGCGAGCCACGCCAAAGGCTGCAAAGGGGAGTAACCTGCAGTTGTCGATTGAGGCGGTCGATGCGGCCGGCAATGTGACGCGATCGCCGGTGAAGAACGTGCGCGTTCACTAGTTTTCGCTCACTGGCAATCACTCGCTGGCAATCGTTCAGTGGCAATCAGCGAGGCGCTCGACGGCAGCTACGAGATACTCATGCGCGACGGTTCGCCTACCCGTGGCTCGGACTGCTAACGCGGTTCGATTTGCAGGCTGATCTCGTTGTTGGTCTTGATCGTGAGTTCGGTCGTCGCGAAGTCGGGTTCGCCGGGTGCGACGATGGTCCAGTCGCCCGGCGGTAGGCCTCGACAGCGGAAGTGGCCGCGCCTGTCGGTGGTGATGCGGGCCATCTGACGCTCCGCGGCGTGTACGAGATGTTCGTTGCTGATCTCACGCGCGGCGAGGAACAGTTCGATGCCTGGAAGCGGTTGCCCATCGCTGTCGACGACGATGCCGGTTACCGCGCCAGTGGCAACCGTATGCCATTCCACGTCGACGCTGCCGCCTGCACGAATGCGTGCGTGGCCTTTGCAGACCAAGCCGTCGGGGGTCACCGCGAGCACGTCGTAGTCGGCAACGGGAAGAGCGATGCGGAGCTGACCCGAACGGTCACAGGCGCTGTGGGCCAGGGCATGGTAGCTGAGATAGGGATCGGCGATCGTGACGTCCGCGAGCGCTAGTAGTGTGCCCTTGGCATCGCGAATCGCGCTGCTCACCGTGCCGGTCTTTTGCAGCCACAGCTCGATGCTGTCATCGCTGGCATAGATGGGCGCCCAAGTGCAGCCATCGCGCAGAGTGCGTTCATCATCGGTGAGCTCCCAGCTATCAAGCGGCACGCCAATGCGGAGGAAGCCAGAACTGGGGCGCACAATGCGCAGCTTGAAGTTGCCCGAACGGTCGACGGTTGTCGTGCCGAGCATGCGGCCACTCTGGTCGCATACATACAAGGGCTGGCCGCGCACGACCTTGTTGTGCGTGGTTCGGACCTTGCCCTTGAGTTCGGTCAGGCCGTCGCCTTCGCCGAGGCGGCTTGCAACAAAGCGAAGGGCGCTGTCGCCATTGGTTGCGAGGCGCCCAAGTGGATCGGTCACGAAGCCGGGAACGATCGGCGTGATGACCGTCAGCTGGTTGATCAGCACGATGGCGGTGCCGTCGTCCGCGAGGGGCACGCGGCCGCCGCGAGGCAGTAGTGCCATGTCCGCGCTGATCAATTGCACGCAGGCGCCTTGCATTGCCGCCGGTGGGCCCTGCACGCGAACCTGTCGCGGTAGGCCCGTGCCTTTGGGTAGCTCAAGGTTGCAGGTGCTTTCGGAACGCAGGCGAATGTCTTGCTGCGCGGTGGACTCACCGGTCCTGACGTGGACCGTCAGGCGGCCAAGCGGCACCGGATCGAGCACGTAGTGTCCCGAGGCATTGGTGCGGGTGCGCAGGGAGTCCTTGCCATACACCGCGATGACGGCCACGCCGGCAACCGGTTGTCCGTTCGAATTGGTGACGCGGCCGTGCACCTTGCCGGCGTCGAGCAGCGTCGCGTTGCGCACCTTGGGCGTGCGTGGCCCTCGGTTTTGCAGCTGCTTCGATGCCTTGCCCTTGGCGCTGATCCGCAGGCTTGCACCAAGTGCCGGCAGCTTGGGGATCATGTAGACGCCTTCCCCGTCAGCGTAGGTCTTGCGAACCGTCTTGCCGTCGACGAGGACCTCTACGAGCGCCGCGGGAATCGGGTCTCCGAGTACGTCGAGCACGCGCCCAATGGCATCCTGTGCTGTCAGTGGTGCTCCCATCACGAGCAAGGCGATCCCAAACACGTTGCATTGCATCGCGGTCATGTTCCTCTCTGTATCGACCAACCTGGCGTGCAACGAGATGGCCCCAAAGCGAACTCCACGTTACTCGCCGAAGGGTCTCTTGGGTAAGCTCCGCCTCCATGGTGCAAAGCAAGGCCACGAGCGTTTCCCAATACCTGAAAGAACTGCCTGACGATCGGCGGGAAGCAATCTCGGCAATCCGCAAGGTCATCCTCGGCAGTATCGATGCAGGTATCGAGGAGATCATGAGCTACGGCATGATCGGCTATCACGTGCCGCTGCGAATCTACCCGGACGGTTACCACTGCAACCCGGAGATGCCGCTGCCATACGTGTCGCTGGCATCGCAGAAAAACCACATGGCCATCTACATGATGGGCCTCTACATGGACCCGGATGACACGGCCTGGTTTGCGGACGCGTGGCAGGCCACCGGCAAGAAGCTCAACATGGGCAAGGCGTGTGTGCGCTTCAAGAAGCTTGAAGACGTGCCGTTGGAGGTCGTTGCGGCGGCGATCAAGCGCATGCCGTCGAAGCGCTACATCGCGACTTACGAAGCGATGTTGATCGGTTCGGGCAAGGGGCACCCAACCAAGAAGGCTGCAACCAAGAAGGCTGCAACCAAGAAGGCTGCAACCAAGAAGGCTGCAACAAAGAAGGCTGCAGCAAAGAAGGCTGCAACAAAGAAGGCTGCAGCAAAGAAGGCGCCGGCAAAGAAGGCCGCCAAGAAGTAGAAAGTCGTTCGTCTACTTGCGCGCCAAGATGGCCGTGGCAACGCCGCCGATCGTCAGTGCGGATGCCGCGAGCAAGCGCATCGAAGTTGGTTCGGCCAGCAGGGTCACGCCACCGACTGCCGCGAGCACCGGCACCGAGAGCTGCACGACGGCTGCACTCGTCGCCGAATGGCCGGGCAACGCCATGTACCAGATGACGTAGCCGATGCCTGAGGTGATGGCGCCAGATGCGATCGCGAGCCAGATGCCTTCGGTTGTCACGCGCAGCGAATCGAGATCAGACGCTGCGACCAGTGCGATCGCGACGGCGCCCAGCGGGGCCGCAATGACGAAGTTCCGGGCGGTGGCGCGGCGCGGCTGGGTGGTGTTGCGACCCAGCAGCGAATAGGTGCCCCAAGCGATGCCGGCAGTTGCCATCAACACTGCGCCAAGTGGATCGGGCGCGCGAACGCCAGGTAGTACCAGCCAGACGACGCCGGCAACGGCTAGCGCAATCCCAGTCGATGCCATGGCCGTCGGGCGCTCACCGGTGCGAAGACCGGCTGCGATCATCGTGATCTGCACCATGCCGAACAACAGCAAGGCACCGGTGCCGGCGTCGAGCGAGACGTAGGCCAGAGAGAACGCCGCTGCGTAGACGAACAATGCCGCGGCGGCCAGCGCGGATCCGGGTCTTCGGGATTCGTCGGACATTCTGCTTGGCGTTCGTGGCCAAAGCAGCGGCATCAATAGCACTGCACCACTGAGCAATCGGATCGCGGTGAAGCTCCACGGGTCGATCGCGCCGTCGCGCAGCGCGAGACGGCACAGGATCGAGTTGCCGGCGAACGCGAGCAGCGCCAACACCGTTAGCAGCGCGGTGCGCGCGACGGCCGTCGGGGGAGTTTGCGAGGTGGGCAAGCAGTCAGGCTACGGCCGACGTCGAGCCACCGTATACCTAGTTCGAATCGCAGGTCCTCGTGCGATCGGTAGAGGTGTTGAGAGCGTGACATGCCAGAAGCCATTCAGACTTCTCATGTCGGGAGACCCTGGTGGAGCTGTGGGCGTGGGGTTTGTCGCGCGCCTACAGCCCCAGGCTGCGAGTCAGTTGCCGGAGCACGCTGCGGAAGTGTTCGCGGCCCATAATGGGCTCGGCGATGCGCGCACCCTGCAGAGTCGAAACCAGCATCGCGGCCTGGTCGTTGCCGTCGCCGAGGAATGTAACCTCGCCATCCGTGCACGCCGCGTCGAGCAATGTGGCCAGCCGTTGCTGAAACGACGCGGTCAGGTGCCGCAGCCTATCGATCATGGCCGGCGACAGGTCACTGGCGTCGACTTCGAACGCAAACGACGGGCAAACCTCGTTTTCGCCTTCGAACAGGGCCTTCTCGCCGATCGAGAAGATCATCCGCAAAGCTGCACCTGGCGAATCCGCAGCGGCGATGGTTTCGGTCAGCTTGGCGTCGCCGCGGGCTTGGAAGAACTTCAGCAGCTCGATGCCGAGCTCGCCCTTGCTCTTGAAGTGGTGGTGGATGCTTGCCTTGCGGATGCCGAGGCGGTCCGCGAGGTCCTGGTAGCTGAACGCTGCGAAGCTCTTGTGCTGGAGAATGTCAGCAGCTGTTGTCAGGATCTGTTGTTTGCGTTCGCTCACCAGGGCGAAACCTACCAACTGGTAGGTAGGTTTCAAGCGTGCCGGGCGGCTCTTTGGTCTCGAAGGCTCTCGTAGTCCGGGGCTGGTGGCGTGGGATCGCTGGAATCCGCGGTTGCAACCTGCCTCGCACTCTTCTTTCTTGGGCGCTCCGGACGGCCTTACCGGTGGGGCGCGGAGTCGCGAAACCCGAGGTCTGCTATTGGGATGCGGCGCCCGTTGGTCCATGCCGCAGGGCATCTACGATCGGAATGAACTCTGCCATGGTCCGATGTTCCTCGTGCCAATCGCACCCCCTACCCGATAACCTTCCTGCCCAGATCCCCCATCCGCTAGTCCAAGACCTCCCGGTTTGGACCGACCAAACGGCCATTGCATGACCGAGACAAAGCTACAGAACAGCGGCGCCCCTTGCCTGCTTCAGGCAGGCGAGCGCCTATCCCCTCCTGATTCGCAAACCGTGTCGAAGGGCGAAGCCTCGTACACCATCGAAGATTGGCGACCGCTCGTAGAGCCGTTCCAAACTCCGAGTGTGTGGCGCGCCACGTGGCAGTTCGTTTCGACGTTCGCGCTCTACGCGAGCGTCTGGGTGGCGATTTACTTCGCCATCCAATTCAGTTGGTGGCTTGCCATTCCGCTGATCGTGCTCGGTGCTGGTTTGCTGGTGCGCCTGTTCATCATCTGCCACGACGCAACGCACGGTTCGTTCCTGGCCTCCAAACGGGCGAACGATCTGGTTGGCGGCTTCTGCGGGATCCTGACATTTACGCCGTATCGCCATTGGCGCGGCGAGCACTCGATCCACCACGGTGCCACGGGCGATCTCGATCGTCGCGGCGTTGGCGATGTATGGACGATGACGGTGCAGGAATACCTCGAGTCCTCGCGATGGCAGAAGCTCGCCTACCGCATCGCTCGCAACCCGTTTGTGTTGTTCGTGGTCGCGCCATTCGTGCTCTTCCTCGGACTGCACCGGTTCTCCCGCAAGGGTGCCCCGGACCGCGAAATCCGCTCGGTGCGGAACACCAACATCGCGTTGTTTGTGATGGCCTGCGTGATGGGTTCGATCTTCGGGTTCGTGCCCTATCTGATCGTGCAAGCCGCGATGATGCTGTTGGCCGGCGCCGGTGGCGTCTGGTTGTTCTACATGCAGCACCAGTATGAGGATGCATACTGGGAGCGCACCGAGGATTGGGATTACACCGTCGCCGCGCTCAAGGGCAGTTCGTTCCTACGCCTGCCGAAGGTCCTGCAGTGGTTCTCCGGCAACATCGGCTTCCACCACATCCATCACCTCAGCCCGCGGATCCCGAACTACCATCTCGAACGCTGCCACGCGTCGAACGAGATGTTCTCGTCGGTCAAGCCGATGACGTTCTGGTCGAGCTTCCGCTCGGTCAATCTGCGCCTCTGGGATGAGGCGTCGAAGAAGCTGGTCGGCTTCCGCCACCTGCGACTGCGTAGGGAACCGGCTTCGCGATAAGCGAAGCCGGGGATTGCGTAAACCGGCTTCGCGATAAGCGAAGCCGGGGATTGCGTAAACCGGCTTCGCGATAAGCGAAGCCGGGGATTGCGTAAACCGGCGCTTGTCTGGCCCCGACCCGGCTCGGCAGCGGAACCGAGCGCCGCGCGACCCCATTTGTGTGGCACCAGCCAACATCGTTGCCTCGCGGTGCCAGGCCTCGAAAGCCGCGAATCCACCAGTTCCGTGGCCCGCGGGTTCCTGGAATTGGCCAGTCGGCACAACCGCTGCCGCGGTGTCAACCAAGTGCCGCACGATGCCGGTCACGGGCTGCTTCACCCGCTGGCGGCGCTAGATCCACGAAATCGGCCCGTAAACCCCAGCAAACAGGCAACATTGCTGCTGGAACCGTTGTTCTGTGCCACACCCGCGGGTAGCGTTCCGGGCCTGGAATGCGGCCCAGTCGACGCCTCCAGATGAAACAGCGACTGGAGGACCCGCACATCGCCCGCTCACTCGGTGCCACCGGCTGGGACACCTCTCGTTGAGGTCTCCCTTGCCGTATGCCCCGCGAGGGAACACGACAAGCCGTCGTGTACTCGGCCGCATGAGCTACGTGATAACGGGTCCGGAGCGAAGTTATGGGTAACCGTCTGTTTGTTGGCAATCTCTCTTTCAACTCGACCGAAGACACGATTGCTGACGCTTTTGAGCAAGCTGGCTTCAAGCCGGCGAGTGTCACCATCCTTTCCGATCGCGAAACCGGCCGCTCACGCGGCTTCGGCTTCGTAGAAATGGGTTCGCCCGACGAAGCCGCCAACGCGATCCAAGCCCTCGACGGCCAAGAGATCGATGGCCGCAACGTGCGGGTCAACGAAGCCGAAGAGCGCAAGCCACGTAGTGGCGGCGGTGGCGGCGGCGGCGGCGGCTACGGCGGTGGCGGCGGTGGCGGCGGCGGCGGTGGTGCCGGCGGTCGTCGCGAACGCTGGTAGTCGATACCGCGCGGCATGACGCCTGGCAGCTTTGCTGCTAGGCGAGCCCGCAGCTCTTGCTGCGCGCATTGCCGCCTGACGATTCGCAGCTCTCACTCGGCCTTTGGCCGCAGTTCGATGACGCTGCGCAAGAGTTCGGTGCGGTGCTGACGACGAACGTCTCAGCACCAGCACGAACCAACTCGCTACTCGATTGTTCGCCTTTGGGCGATCACTCGCCCTTTGGCGCGAACCGTTTGAGCATCCAGTGCATCGGTCCGACTACCGCCAGCGGCTGCAATAGCAGTACGACGCCGAGCCAGGCGATCTCGGACATCTGTTCCTGGCGACCATCGAAGCCGTAGACGTAGTTGATGTTGACCGGCAGGTTGGGGTCCATCGGGTCGGCCGGTGGAGCCGGCATCCACAGGTAGCAGACGATCAGTAGCACCCATGCGGTTGCGATCCAGGCGAGCGCCGCGCGAGGGTTGTAACCAACGCGCGCCGTCAACCAGATCAGCAAGAACGGTAGCCAGCCGTGGAACAGCGACAGGCTGCGATTGAAGAGCGGGTTGGCCTCATCGAACATGTAGTCGGTCAGTCCGATCAGCGGATAGCCAACGAGGTTGCTGCCGTAGTCGATGACCCACAGGATCTGCGGGATCATGATTCCGACCGTCGCCATGCTGATCGGCAACGCCTTCTCCGTCCACATCCCGATCAAGGTCAGGAATAGGGCGACGTCGCAGAAGTAGAGGAAGTTCGTTGGCCCGTAGTTCGCCCAATAGAACGGCACGAGCACGGTCATGAACGCAGTGAATAGCAGCTTGGCGGTCAGTGGGATCTTTGCGGCTTCGGTGTCCATGGGGGAATCCTAGGCAGATCGTGATGTTAGATGATGGTAATCGTTCTAAGCGGATCGTGTCGCCTGGCTAAACGATCAATGAGCGGGATCGGGGCGCGTGCTATCGTCGACGGCATGGACGTTGTCAATCTACAGCAGAAGCTCGACAGCTTCTCTGAGACCTGGGTGCCCAAGGTCGTCGGCTCGCTCAATGGTCAATACGTCAAGGTGGCCAAGCTCGAAGGCGAGTATGTGTGGCACGCGCATGAGCACGAGGACGAGATGTTCCTGGTCATGCACGGGGAGTTGCAGCTCGAGTTTCGAGAGCGCACCGTCACGGTGAGGCCGGGTGAGTTCTGCATCGTGCCGCGCGGCGTCGAGCATCGCCCAGTGGCGCGCGAACTCGTCAGCCTCGTGTTGTTCGAACCGCAGGCCGTTCGCAACACCGGAGACGCCGTGGATGATCGCACGATCGAGGCCGACGACCTGGAGCACATCTGATGGCGGCGCAGATTGTTCGCAGTTGGGTAGGTGTGACGACCGCGGCCAACGCGACGCCCTACCTTGAGCATTTGCGTTCGGAAACCGTTCCGCACCTGCGGGGTTTACCCGGCTTTGTCGGCATGCAGATTCTGCGGCGTGCGATCGACGAAAGCGTCGAGTTCCGCGTGCAGACGACGTGGCATTCGATGGCTGCGATCCATGCGTTTGCCGGTGACGACCTCGAGGTTGCTGTCGTGCCCGCGCCTGCCCAGGCGGTCTTGTTGCGATTCGATGCACACGTAGTGCACTACGAAGTCGCCGAGCTCGCGTGATCAGCCGGTAATCTGGCGGGCATGCTCGACCTCGATTTCGTGCGCGCACAGTTTCCGGGATTGCAGACCGAATGCACGCTGTTCGACAATGCCGGTGGCAGTGTGCCGCTCGGGCGCGTTATCGATCGGGTGCAGGATTACATGCGCTCGTGCATGGTGCAGTTGGGCGCCAGCTATTCGTTGTCGGTCGAAGCCACCAAGCGGGTAGACCTCGGCCATCGTGCCGCCGAGCAATTGCTGGGATCCGGCAAGGGAGATGTCGTGGTCGGCTCGTCTTCGACGGTGTTGACGCGTTTGGCGGCGGCGGCGTTGCGGCCGATGTGGCAACCGGGCGACGAGATCATCGTGACCGACCTCGATCACGAATCGAACATCGGTGCCTGGCGCGATCTCGA
>CAXBFC010000245.1:0-11812 GCA_963974725.1 uncultured bacterium
TAGCTTGCGTCGCGGATCTGTGGTTTGAACCGGGTACCGTACGCAGATCTAGCGCTTGGTTTTGCCGGCGTAGGCAATCACCAGATACGTTCGTGCCGCTTCGCTGTGCACGGTGATTTGGTTGGCGTCGGCGGCGCTCATGCAGTGCGTGCTGTCTTGTTCGATCTCGGTTGCCGTGCCGCTTTGCTCGATGCGGGACTTGGACTCGGGACGAACGAAGAGTAGGACCTCGTCACAGGCCGGGCGTGACGGAATGTCCTTCAGGCTCAGCGAGGCGCCGGCCGGAATGACGATTTCGTCGAGACTGATCGTCGCCGCCTTGTAGCTCTCTTGAAAGATGCGGTCGATCGCGATGTCGCCAACTCGCAGCTTCTCGAAGCGGCGCGGTGGCAGCGATTCGGCCGCGTTAGGGAACGCTTCGGCCAGTAGCCACTCGCCGGTGATTGGATCAAAGGACTTGTTGCTGCCGGCCATCGGCAGCAGTGGCTTCTGACTGAGCGCTTCCTTGCCGACCGGGTCGGGGCCGGACTCGGGTTGCCTGGCGGAGATCATCAGGATCTCCCCGTCGCACGCTTCGTTGCCGACTCGGAACGGGGTGTTTGGTGGCAAGAACACCGCCATCGCGCGGCCAGCAAATGGCGACTTCCTGGCGCCGCGGGCTGGCCAGGTGTTGGTGCCCGCCATCAAGTCGAACGTGCCGGCGAGCAAGATCACGGCCGTCTCGCCGTCGCCTGTGGTGATTTCGTCGACGGCTTCCGGACGCCACAATTGCAGCTGCTCGAACCAACGCGTGTTGCTGGTCTTGGCCGTAAAGATCTGCTGCGCGTCGCTTGCAGTCAGCGGGATGGTTGTCACTTATTGCTTCCTGTGTCCTTCGTGTTGCCATCGTTGTTCGCGCGCCCGCCGGCTGGCAGTTTGGCGCCAACGATCTCTACTTCGGCATTCTTGAGAATGCCTTCGCTCAGCGTCTTGCCGCGAACGATGCGCAGGCGGTCGATCAGTTCGTCGTCCGTGGGCACCGGCTCGCGATCCAAGACGGTGATGATGTAGCAGCCGTCCTTGGTGCGAATCGGCATGGAGACGTCGGTCATCTTCATCGCGAAGGCGGCTTGCACGACGCTCGTCGGCAATTCGGTGCTGCCCTTGCGATGCCAGCCGACGTCGCCGCCCTTGCGCTTGGAGTCGCCGAGCTCACTCTCGATGCTGGCCGTCGCCGCGAAGCCGTCCTTGGCAATGCGCGCGCGCACGATCTGCAAGTGCGCCATTGCCTCGTCGAACGTGCGGGTGATGATTTGGTTGGGTTGCTCAAGGGCGCGCAGGAAGATGGCGCCGATGCGGCGACGCGGGCCGACTTCGGCGAGAATGGCGTCGCGGTCGGCGGTCAATTCGGCCTTGAGCTGCTCGTCCGAGAATTCCAGCTCAGCCAATTTGTCGAGCAGGACTTGCGAGCGGAACACGCGCAGTTGCCGGAGCGATTCGATGGTCATGCCGCGCGCCTTGAGTAGTTGCTCGAACGGCACTCCGCCGAGTCGCGGATCCTTCTTGGCCTGCACGCGACGCGCTTCGATGGCGCGGTCGAGGTCGGTTTCACTGATCGTGATGGCCTTCTTTGCCGCCATGCTTTCGAGCGTTTTCAGGTAGATGACCTGCCGGATGAAGCGGTCCCGTTCGAAGTCTTCACTCGTGCGCAGCAGCAGGAAACCGAGGTCAATCAGCGCGATCGCTTTGCTGTTGACCATCGCGGCCGTGCCTAGCGGCAGCTTGTCCGGATCGGTTTCGATCGCGGCGCGTTCGCGGGCTTCGGTCAGCCACAGCTTGAGCATGTCGCCGGCAACATTCTCGTTGGCTTCTAGTCCGAGCTCCTTGCGCACCACACGTTCTTGAGAGATCTGCACGGACAACAGGTCGAGCCACTGCTCTTCGCTCGTGTTGCGCACCGCGGGGATATCCTCGGGTCGGCGACCGGCTTCGATCAGCTGTTGCTGCAGCTTCGCCCAATACGACTTCACGTCTGCCCGGCTCGGCATCACGTTCAAACGATTGGCTTCGTTGCGCGTGATCATCGCGTCGACCATCATGCCGCACGCTTCTCGGCCGCGCTCATCGCGGCGCAGATGGAATGCCATCTCCATCGCCACATCGGTGCGAGTGACGGTCGCTTCCTTGCCGTCGAGCTGGTAGGTGGCGAGGACTTGGTTTGGCTCCTGGGGAATGGCCAGGCACAGAAGGGCTAAGGAAGAGATCGCGAACATAGGGGGCTGGGACGATACCAGAAGCGCTGTGCTTCCCGAGCAATCGCTCCAGGGACTGTCAAAAGTGGCCGTGTGCTACGGCGATCCGGCGCCTTTGTGGCGCCGCGTCGGCAACTGGCGATGCGGCAGATGCCTAGGAAATGGTGGTTTGCACCGTGCCCTAGGTTTCGGGGGTCTAGGTTTCTGGGCCTAGGTCTCAAGGTCTAGGTCTCCGACGTTGAGCGCCTTACCCGAACTTGCCTTCGATGTAGTCCGACGTTTCCTTCTTGGCAGGCGACACGAACATCTGCTCGGTTGCCGTGTGCTCGACCACTTCGCCCATCAGCATGAATACGCACTCATCACTGGCGCGGCGCGCTTGGGCCATGTTGTGGGTCACGATCAGGATCGAGTAGTTGCCACGTAATTCCCAGATCAACTCTTCGACTGCGCGAGTCGCTTCTGGATCGAGTGCCGAGCACGGTTCGTCCATCAGTAGCACCGACGGTTTGGTCGGCATCAGGCGGGCGATGCACAGCTTCTGCTGCTCTTCCAGCGACAGGCTGGTCGCCTTCTTGCCCAGCTTGTCTTTGACGCGGTCCCACAACAGTACTTGCTGGAGGGCCGTTTCGACGATGCCGTCCAAGTCGCTCTTCGAGGATCTGCCTTCGCCGTGCAGGCGGTGGCCAAACAACACGTTGTCGCGAATCGAGAGTGGTAGCGGATTCGGGCGCTGGAACACCATGCCGACGTGGCGCCGGACCTGAATGCGGGAGGCGTCTGCGGCGTAGATGTCTTCCCCGAGCACGTTGATGGTGCCGGTCGTGCGCACATAGTCGAGGCGTTCGTTGATGCGATTGCAGCTGCGCAACAGCGTCGACTTGCCACAGCCCGAGGGCCCGATCATCGAGGTGACGATGCCCTGCTTGATGTCCAGGTCGATGTTGTGCAGTGCCTGAAAGTCGCCGTACCAGAGGTTCATGTTGCGAACCTCGATCGCGAGCGCCGAGTTGGCAGTGCCTTGCTGTGCTGGTGATGCCGTGTGCGTAGCCAAGGAATTAGCCAAACCGTCCCTCCAAGTAGTCGACCGTTCGTTGGTCGGTTGCGCCGCCCGAAAACAGCTTTTCTGTTTCGTTGATCTCGATGCACGAACCTCCGAGGAAGAAGGCAGTGCGGTTTGCGAGGCGCCGTGCCTGCTGCACGAGGTTGGTAACCAGAATGATGGTCATCTCGTTCTTGAGTTCTTTGAGCACCTCTTCGATGCGCATCGTCGTGACCGGATCGACGGCGATGGAAAACTCATCGAGTAGCAGCAGCTGTGGCTCTTGGGACAGCGCGCGCGCAATCGTTAAGCGTTGCTGCTGGCCACCACTGAGAAGGGAGCCAAGGCTGTTCAAGCGGTCCTTGACCTCGTCCCACAGGGCCGCGCGGCGCAGGCAACGTTCGACGATGACGTCGAGGTCGGCCTTCTTGACGCGGCCGGCGAGGCGCGGTGCGAGGGCGACGTTGTTGTAGATCGACAGCGGCAAACCAACTGGCAGTGGGAACACCACGCCGATCATCCGACGAAGTGCATACAGGTTGCGCACCGTGGTCAGGTCGCGTCCGGCGAATTGGATGTCGCCGTCGACCTTCATCGTGTGCACGAACTCATCCATGCGGTTGAGCGACCGCAGGAACGAAGTCTTGCCGGCATTGGCGGGGCCGATGATGCCGAAGATGTCGTTGCGCTTGACGTCGAGGGTGACGTCCTTGAGCGCGACCTTGTCGCCGTAGCTGATGGTCAGGTTGCGAATCGCCAACAAGGTGTCGACATTCGTGGCTGATACACGAGATCCAGCAGGCCCGGTCTGGGCAGGGCTTGTTACCACTTCTTCTTGCCTCGTAGTTTCATCCGGAAGTAGATCGCGACCGAGTTCATCGACATGACCACCATGACCAGCGTCAGGGCGACGGTGAACGGAATGTGGTCTGGCACATCCTGCACTTGCGTCGAGACGTTGTAGAGATGCAGCGACAGCGCCATGCACTTGTCGTCCAGGCTGTTTGGATACATTTGGCGCAGGAATACCGCGCCGGTGAACATGATCGGGGCGGTCTCGCCAACGGCGCGGCAGACCACCAGGATCAGGCCAGTCAGGATGCCACTGCCGGAGTTGGGGAGCACGATGCGCCAGATGGTTTGCCAGCGGGTTGCGCCCATATTCCAGCACGCATCCCGGAACGACTGCGGCACCGCTTGCAGCGATTCACGAGTCGAGACGATCACGACTGGCAGGGTCATCACCGCCAGCGTGCTGCCGGCCGCGAGGATCGACTTGCCGAACTGCAAGAAGTAGACGAACGCGCCGACGCCGAACAGTGCGTGCACGATCGAGGGCACGCCGGCCAGGTTGACGATGGCGACGTTGATCGTGCGCGTCAGCCAATTGTCGCGCGCGTATTCACTGAGGTAGATGGCCGCGGCGACACCGAGTGGCAGTGCCAGTCCAAGCGCCGTGGCGGTCAGCCAGACGGTGCCAACCAGCGCGGTCGAAATGCCGCCGGCGGCACCGCCCTGGCGAGGTGGCGTCGTCAAGAAGTCCCAGCTCATGCCGGGTGCACCTTCGAAGACGAGCACGGCCAGGATTGCTCCTGCCGGAATCAGCAGCAATAGCGTCACGGCCAAGAAGCCCATGCGCAGCAGCTTCTGAACGGTCAGCGCGCGACCTTCCGTGGTGGTCGGTTGGAATGTACTCACGTGCGATTGGTTCACTTGGAGCTGGCTCACTTCGCAATCCTGCGACCGCGAACAATGCGGTCGGCGAGTAGGTTGATGCCGAACGTGATCAGGAACAGCAGCAGGCCGAGAACAAACAGCACCTGATAGTGGTCACCGCCAACTGCGGCTTCCCCGAGTTCGGCTGCGATGGTTGCCGTCAGGGTCGCTGCCGAATCAAAGATGCTTTCAGGCGCCATCAACATGTGCCCACTCGCCATCAAGACGGCGATCGTCTCACCGAAGGCGCGGCCGACGCCGAGCAACACAGCTGCCGACATGCCGGGGCGTGCGTGTGGTAGCACGACCTTCCAAATGACTTGCCAGCGCGTGGCGCCGAGGGATTCGGCCGCTTCCCGGTAGCCGTCCGGAACCGCTTTGAGCGCGTCTTCGGCGATGGTCGCAATGATGGGGGCGGCCATCAAGCCAAGGATGATGCCGGCGTTGAGAACATTGAGGCCGAACTGCACATCGAACAGGTCCTCGATGATCGGCTTCATCACCGTCAAGCCGATCACGCCCCATACAACCGAGGGGATCGCGGCGAGCGTTTCGATGCCGATCTTGAGCCATTCGCGTTGCTTGCCACGCGCGAACTCACCGATGTAGACGGCCGCGGCAAACGCCAGCGGCACGGCGATCGCCATGGCGACGACCGTGATCCATGCGGTGCCGGCAATCAGCGGCAGGGCGCCGTAGCTCGGTGGGTTGATCGCCGGCTCCCAGCGGTCGCCGAACAGCAGTTCACTGAACGACAGCCGGTTCCACATGAACTCGAAGCCCTGTGCGCCGATGAAGATGAAGATCGCCGCGATGAACAAGATCGCCGAGATGCCGCCGAGCTGCACCAGGACCTTGGCAATCATGTCCAGCTGCCACGCGGAATCGCGCCGGTCGAGCGACGCGGCCCAAGCTGGTTGTTCGCCTTGAATCGGCTTTTCAGCCGATGTGGGCGAGTCGGGTTTATCTTGCATGATTCCGGCCGTTGAGGGCTTGCGGACGGGTGGGTGGGGCGAGCGGCTGGCGGGTCGAGAGGTTGGGCTTGGTGAGAGGTTGGGCTTAGCTGGCGTGTTCGCCGCGCAGCTGTTCCATCAGTTCCCGCACCATTGGCGTCAGCTGCCGGTAGACCGCTTCAGGGGAGGCCGTGGTGTCGATGTCCCACTCAAGTGCCGAGGTGTGGAACGGCAACTTTGGCAAGTGGGCGCGCGATCCCTTGCCGAGTCCAATGACCAGGTCGAACTGGTCTAGCTGGTCCTTCAACGTCGTCAGGTCGGTTGGCCACGCCTTGCTTAGATCCAGTCCGACCGTCTCTGCGAAGCCCGTGTAGTCGCCTGCGGTGTCTTCCGATGCGGCCCAGCCGGCACTGATGTAGCGGCCGCTGTTTGGGAACGCCTTGGTCGTAAAGTGCTCGGCAAGTTGGCTCGCACCGCTGTTGGTTTCGTCGAGATACAGAATGCGGAACGTCTTCTCACCCTTGGCCTGCCCGGTGACCACGAACACGGTTTCCTCGCACAGGTTCTTGGCTTGGTGGATCACGCGTTCGAGGCGATTGAGGGTCGCCATCAGCGCGAACAGATCCTTCATCGGGCGCGTCTTTGCCTCGCCTTCTTTGGCGAGGTCGTCGAACACGCGGTCGAAGTAGGGGGCGAACTGCGTCACCGCGGACATGGTCGCCTGCGCCAACGACGCGTCGCGATTCTGGAAGCTCTTGAGCGCGTCCGCTAGCGCGCGCCGAGATTGTTCGGCCATTACCTCGATGTCGCGCCCAACCGTGGTCGGTGGCTTCTCCGACAGTTGTGCCGCCGTGCGTGCAATGGTGGTCGCGTAGTCGCCAATGCGTTCGAGGGCGATGTTCAGTCGCAGCACGGACGACACATAGCGCAGGTGTCCGGCGCTTGGCAAGTGGCGAGCCACGAACGCGTGGCATAGGCGGTCAAGCTCGCGGGTCTGGCGGTTGATCGTAAAGTCACGGATCACCAACTGCGCTGCCGACTGCTTGTCGAGTTGCAGCACGGCCGCCACCGAATCGTTGATGGTTTCGACCAGTTGATTGCCGACGCGGCCAACCAGTTCTTTGATCCAGTCCAGGTCGCGTTGCAGACGCTCTTCGTAGTGTGATGGCAAGGTTGGGTTGCGTTGGTTCTAGGATCGATTCGGGGCAAGCCGACTTCGGCGCAAGTCGGAAACTGCGCCGAGTAGGGGCTGTGCCAACGGGGGGCGGAGGCGCTGGCCTCAGCCTACATCTTGCGGAGCGGTACGTAACGCTTCGCGGCAAGAACCTTCTGTCCGGCATCGCTCTTGATCCAGTCGATGTAGTCCTTGATGTCACCGGTGGGCTCCCCGTTGGTATACATGTAGAGCGGGCGCGAGATCGGGTAGCTCTTGTCGAGCACCGATTCGACCGAGGGCATCACGGCCGGCGCCGCCTCGTTCTTCTTGATCGGCACGACGCGAACTTCATCCGAGGCGTAGGCGATGCCGCTGTAGCCGATGGCGCTCTTGTTGTGCGCGCATTCCTTGACAACGTCCTTGCTGCTGTTCATCAGTTTGCAGCGCGGTTTGAAGCTGCCGGCCTCGTGCAGTGCGGTCTCAAGGAAGCACTCGTAGGTGCCACTGCTGCTTTGACGGCTCAGCAAGATCGTGGGATCCAGGGCAGCGTCTCCCAGGTCAACGCCGAGGTCCGACCACTTTTCGACTTTCCCGCCATCGCCGAATAGGGCGTTGAGTTGCGAGATCGTCAGCGACTGGATCGGGTTGTCCTTGTGCACATAGACCGCGATGCCGTCGTAGCCAACGATGTGCTCGACGGGCGTGACGCCATTCTTCTTGGCGCTTGCGATTTCAACGTCCTTGAACGGACGGCTTGAGTTGGCGATCTCGAGGTCGCCGGCGATCAACGCAGCAATGCCGCCGCCGGAGCCACCGCCGGAAACCGAGATGGCGAGCTCGGGGTGTGCCAAGGTGTATGTTTCGGAGAAGGCAACGGCGACCTCGAGCAAGGTGTCCGAGCCGCGGTTCTCGATTTCCTTGCCACCCGGGCCACAACTGGGCAGGGTGGCGATCAGGGCGAAGGACATGGCGGCCGTGGCCGTGAAGAGCTTCTTGTTCACTTTTATGGTTCCTTAATGAGTGGGCGCCTTGGCCCACGGCGAAGAGGAAAGCCCGCGGCTGTTAACGACTCGCGCAGTCTCTGTTAAGGTTGTGTGAAGATGGTCGCGCGGCAGCGCGTCAGACCGCCACTTCGGTCGGGTCGAGCAATCTAAATACTCTATATATAATAGCTTAGAGCGCGATCTTTCGCTGCGCTCGGGAGCGCGAGCCGTCGTCGCCAACCGGGTATCCGGGGCCGCCATTGCTGGTTGGCGAGCCGTTGAGCTTGCTGACGTCCAAGCTCAACTTGTTCTTGTGCGTGCCGTCGATGTAGTTGTTGCTGCCGGCTGCCTACTCCCAGGAGCGGCCGGACCGGCGGTGGTCTCGAGGTTGTCGAGCCGGCGGTAGAGCAGTTCGCCTTTGGCTGCACACCAGCGTTGCAAAGCGCTTGGGGTGGGCGGGACTACTGCCTGAAGCCCACACGACCACCTGGTTGCGAGCAACCCGGTGGTGCCCAACTAGCCAGTCGTGCGCTGCTGCTTCGGGGAGCGATGACGACCGACGGGATTGTGCAGCAGATCGTCGCTGTCCATGGGCATGATCGGCGGCAGGCCCTGCTCGTCCGCGACTTCGCCCGGCGGGCGATGGCGGAATCGGCGGCTTTGCCAGAACCACTGCTCGGGCGCTTCCTTGATGCCTTCGCCGAGGCCGCGATTGCAGCGCGTGGTGATCGCAATCAAGTCCTTCTCACGATCGCCAGTCTTGGCGTCGCGGATGATGTCGAACACGCGCAAGCGGTAGCGCATGCGGCCGGTGCGCATGAACGCGACCACGGCGATCGGGGCCCCGGTCGCGAGGTGCAGTAGCGCGGGAGTCGCAACCGAGCGCGCTGCCGTGCCGAGGAACGGCGCGACCACCGCACTGTGCTTGCCGCCGCCATCGGCCAGCAGTCCAATGACCTTCTTTTCGCGCAGCACCTTCTTGAGCGTCCACATGACGTTTTTGCGCGCGACGCAGATTTGGCCGGTGCGCGTGCGCATGTCCGTGATCAAGCGGGTCAGCGCCGGCAGCGGGCTTGGTCGGAACACCGAGGTGATCGGCAAGCCGAGTAGCGCGGCAGTCACGCCGGACAGGTCCCAACTGCCGACGTGGCCGGTGGCGAAGATCAGGCCGTTGCCTTCTTCGAACAGCTCCTGCAGCGGCGGGTATTCGTCGAAGTTGAAGTGCTTGTTGACGGTGTCTTTGTTGAAGTGCCGCATCCGGCACGAGTCGATCACCAGCCAGCCGACGTGGCGCGACCACTTCCACAAGTGATGCTTGGGACGGTTTGGACCGAGTTGCGTGCCTTCGCGGAAGGCGATGCGCGTATTGCGCCAATAGCCACTTGAGCGCTTGCCCTTGCGGTCGCGCACACTCCAGTAGAGAAACCACGGGATCGCGATCAGGTCGCCAATGAAGTAGGCGAGCCAGGTCGGCAGGATCGAGATGATCCAGATCACAAACCGCAGGCCGCCGACCAGGACGCGCTGCCAGATCGGTTCCCGCATCGGCTTGCTGCGTTCTTCGTTGGGGTCGTCGGGGTTGTCTTGGGCTTCGCTCATGAGGTCGTGGCGGTCTGCTTGTCGGGTAGCCGCACCATGAAAAGGCAAAGCAGGCCGATCAGCAACTGTGCGCTTTGCGCCAGCATCGCCGGCTTGCTGCCGTAGCTGTCGCTGACCAGGCTGTAGATGACGGCGCCGAACACCGACAGCTTGATCGTGATGCCGTAGAGGCCGAAGTATTGACCGATTTGCTCCGGTGGTGCCAGCACCACGATGATCTTGCGGCCGGCGGACCAGATCCCGGTCAAACCGAACGCGCCGAGGGCAACCAGGGTTGCCAGGTAGGCGAGTGGGTTGTTGCCGCCAAACACGGCACCTCCGATCAGGGCTACGAACAAGGCCACGGCACTGACCCGCATAACGGTCAGCGGGCTGCGGTCGTTCCAGGCGCCGATCAGGATCCCGACCAGCATGGCGATCACGTTGAGGCAGATGCCGGCGATGCCCATGAATGAGTCGATGCCCTGCTGGCCGGTAAAGGTCGTGCCAAACAGCCGGATCCCGTGCGAAGCCTGTTCGGCGAACACCGACTTGGTGAACTCAGCGAAGTAGAGAATGGCCGTGTTGAGCACGTCGACGAGAAAAAAATTGCCGACCAGAAACCACATCAGCGGCGGGTGCTTGGGTAGGTCGCGCAGCGTTTGCCAAAGGCGCTGGTTGGCGTCGCGCATGGCGACACGGGCTGATACGGAACTTGGCTGAGGTGGCCGTCGATCCTTGACCAACAGCATGCACGGCAAGGCCAGCAGCAAGAACAGGCCGGCGGCGATCACGAAGAACGTTCGCGGCGATGGATGCGCCGTCATCGTGATCGCCAGCACGAGCAGGGTGCCCATGTAGCCAACCCCGACGCCGATGCTGCTGAGGCGGCCGGCCCGTTCCGGCACGGCTACCGACGTCAGCAGCGAGTTGTAAAACACCAGCGCGACGTTGTAGGCGAGGTTTGCGGCGAAGTAGCAGGCAAGCAACCAGAATGCGCCGAAGTCAAAGTACCAACCGAACAGTGCTGCGATGCACAGCAGCGTCGCGATGGTCAGGTAGCGGCTGGTGCGCGAGGTGGTGTCGACGAGAGCGCCGAAGAACGGCACCAAGAACGCCGCCGCCACCATGGACAAGAAGTTCGTGACGCCGTGTCCGGTCAAGCCACCGAGTTCCGCCTTCGCATAGGGCGTGAAGACGAACGTGACCGTCGCGATGTAAATGGTGTTCGCGAGGTCATAGAGAACCCAAGCTCCGGTGCGCACTGTGCCGGTGCGCACTTGAGATGATCGCATCCCGTCTTCGGCACTGGAGATGGCATCACTCATGGGGTGGCAGTGTGCCTGCCAACGCAGTGGCCGCCAGCATTCTAGCTGCGTGCGAGGTCGGAAAACCCTTGGGCATGTCGAGGTCGCCTGAGAGGATCCTCGCCATGAAAGTTCAGGATGTAATGAATAGGGAACCGCATGCGGTTCGAATCGTCGATCGTTTGGATGAAGTGGCCCGCATCATGTGGGAACAAGACTGTGGCTTCGTGCCCGTTGTTGATGGCGCCAATGCGGTGGTTGGTGTGGTTACCGACCGCGACCTGTGCATGGCCAGCTACATGCAGGGTGTGCCGATCGCGAGTATTCCGGTGGTTGCGGTCATGGTCCAGGACCCCACGACATGTGGGCCGGAAGCTACCATGGCGACGGCGATGGCTGCGATGGCGGCCGGTCAAGTGCACCGCCTGCCCGTTGTTGACTCGCAAGGTGTCTTGATGGGCGTATTGTCGAGCAATGATGTGATCCAGGCTGCGAAGGCGCGGCCAACCAAAATTTCGGCAAGCGATGCGTTGGCCACGATGGCTGCGATCACGAGCCCGCGTTCCGGTGTTCGTGAGTTCGCCGATGCGAAGCGTGCGCCAGCCAAGAAGGCTTCTGCTGCGAAGACCGCGACCGCCAAGGCAGCCGCGACCAAGGCGCCAGCCAAGCAGGCTGCAGCCAAGAGTGTCGAGAAGACCGCAGTGCTCAAGCCAGCACGCAAGCCGGCCGCCAAGCCCGCCGCAACAGCGCGCAAGGCAGCTGCAAAGGCGAAAGCGAAGGCGCCAGCCAAGCCCACCAAGGCAAGTAGCTCGCGAGGCGGCAAGGGGCGAGGTAAGGCGAAGGCCT
>CAXBFC010000246.1:0-11808 GCA_963974725.1 uncultured bacterium
CTTCGGCGGATCCATACCAGTTGCTGTCGTTTGCCGTGACGTTGCCGGCGACCTGAAGCTGTGCGCCATCGATGCGCTGGGTTGCCTCGATGGTCAGATCACCGCTGATCGCGATGTCGGTCGTGAACGTGGTCGTGCCGGACGTGTTGATCGTGACGTCGCCGAAGGTGACGCCCGCCGCGTCGATCGTGGTGTTGTAGCCTTGGAACTCGATCTCGTGGCCGGCAGCATCGAACGTGCCGTTGCTGACCGTGAAGTCGCCGTGCACTTCGAGATCCGAGCCAAGCACGAACGATCCATCCGTCTTGTCGATCACCACGTCGTGGAGTTCGAGGCCGGCGCCTTGCACAACCTGTTCGCCGGCGCCATCGAACACAAAGCTCGCACGGTCCTCTTGCAGCGAAGCGCCCGACTCGACGATCAGGTCGCCGGCCAGGTGGATGGTGTGGCCGTTCGCATCGAGCGAGCCACTACCGATCACTAGATCGCCGTCGATGTCGAGGTCGCCAGCAACCTGAATCGTCGAGCCGTAGTCGGACTGCACAATCAGCCCACCAAGAGCCGTGGCGCCGTCACCCGAGCCAATCGAGAGACCGTGCGGATCGCCTGAGCCAAGGACCACAATGTCGTTGACACCCGGCGCCGTGTCGGAGGACCAGTTGCCGGCGTCACTCCAGTCGTTCGTGCCGGCATCACCATCCCAGGTGACGATGCTCATCGAGCGATCGGAGAAGTCAAACGACTCGACGTCTTCGAATTCGACCGTGAACGAACCGCCGTCTTCCATCTCAATCTCGATGGAGCCGTCCGCGAAGGACACCGAGCTGCTGGAATAGGCCGATAGGTCGATCGTGTTGGAACCACCGTTGCCGCTGACACCATAGGTGGCGCCATCGGCTGGATCCGAAAATCGGAACACGTCATCGTGTTCACTGCCGCGCACGTTCTCGATGTTCTGCAGCGTGTCCGAGCCTTGCCCGCCGCCAATCTCTTGGTTGGTCGTCGATGTCAGGTCGACGGTGATCCCGTCGTCAGCTGACGAGTAGTCAATCGTGTCGCTGCCGCCGCCGCCGTCGACGACATCATCGCCACCAAGGCTGGCGATGATGTCGTCGCCAAGGCCGGCATCGATCACGTCATCGCCGGATGTGCCTTCATGGGAATCGTCCGCATCGGTGCCGACCCACGTTGCCGAGAGCAAAATCCTAGATTCCAGCCCCTCGCCCGTAAGGCGGCGCCGGGTCTTCCTGTGACCTTTCTTGTTCCCCATGTTCCGCTCTCGGTATGTGCTTCCTGTTTCGACACACGGGAATCCTTGGCTTGAGCAGGACGAGTCGCAGGGCAGGGATCCACCTAGGGGATATCAGGCGAGATTGGCTTGGCGACCATGGCGACGGGTGGCCCGCCGGCCAGGTGCGCGCGCATTGCGGCCAGCTGGACGTGGCCGTTCGGGTTGGGGCAGGTTTGCCCGTCAGCAGCGATTTGCCCCCCCGCGCCACGACGGCGAGGGAACCCCTGAGGCGGAATCGGAACAATCCCCAATTGCTGCCCGGGCAGTTGCTCGGCATGGTGCCTGCTTCTCACCCGACACCCGGGTGCAACCCAACTCGCTTTAAGGAGACTCCCATGGCATACGTTCAGATTGACGGCAACAAGTACGAGAAAGAACTGATTGAACTCGCAGACAAGCACACGACCGGGCGCGGCGAAGGCAAGATCTCCAAGGATGAGGTCGTCGATCTGTTCAAGTCGGCGCAAGATGGCCCAGGCGTCACGGAAATCGAGAAGGCGACGCTCGCCCACATCCGCAAGACCTACGAGTTCACGGATGCCGCGGCGAAGGACTTCGACGAAGCCTTCGGCAAGCTCTAGGCGCTAGCCCACCAGGCTGAAACGGCAGGGGCTCGGCCGGCACGGGTTCCGCCTGGAAGTTGTTCAGCTTGCCGGCATTGGATCGGTCCGGCGAATCCGCCGTTGACCCCACCGCAGCGAAAAAAACTGCGGTTTCGCGACAGGTGATCTAATGGTATAGATCACTAGACCCTCGAACATGGTCTTCCTGCGAATCGAACCCAATGACCCGGTGCCGCTCGGCGTGCAAATCGTGCGCGGTATCCGTCTGGCCATCGGCCAGGGGCGCGTTGCCCCTGGCGAACGGCTGCCGTCTGCTCGGGAGCTGGCGGCTTCGCTGCAGGTCAACTTCCACACCGTGCGCAAGGCGTATGGCGAGCTCGAGGCCGACGGAGTGCTCGAGTTCCAACGCGGCCGCGGCACGTTCGTGTCGTCGACGGCCAAGCGGCTGCGATCTGCGGATCTGCGACTGGTGGTGCGAGAGCACGTGCAGCGGTTGGTCGAAGACCTCGCCGGCGGCGACGTGGAGTTGGACTCGCTCGCCCAGCTGGTCGCCGAAGAATTGCAGAAGGCCATCAAGCAACCCAACAACCAAGGACGCTCGAAATGAACCCCACCTCTTCCATCGAAGCCTCTCTTGCGGGGGCTCCTTCCACCTCGATGACGGGCAACGCCGTCGAGATTCGCGGCCTGACCAAGCGCTATGGCTCTTCGGCTGACCTTGCGCTGGATGGACTCGATCTGACTGTGCCCCGTGGCTCGGTGTTCGGTCTCGTCGGCGGCAACGGCTCCGGCAAGACAACGACGCTGCGCACGATGCTCGGCCTCAATCTGCAGGATAGTGGCGAAGCCCTGGTATTCGGAGAAGACTCGCGCCGGCTTTCGAAGGCGACGAGGCAACGCATCGGCTACTTGTCAGAGGACGAGTTTCCATACGACGACATCGCCGTAGTCGATGCGTTGCAGTTCGTGCGCGGGTTCTTCGACGAATGGGATTGGGATTGGTGTGATCACCTGGTCGAGCGTCTTGGCGTCGACCGCAGGAAGCGCTTGGACGGCATGAGCAAGGGACAGCGGCGTCTCGCCGAAGTCTTGCTCGCGGTGGCGCCGTCGCCGGACCTGTTGGTGCTCGACGATCCAGCGATCGGTCTCGACCCATCGGTGCGTCGTTCGGTGTTGTGGACGTTGCTCGAGACGGTGCAGGAGCGTGGCACGACGGTGCTGTTTAGTTCGCACATCTTGCAGGATGTAGAGCGCGTGGTGGACCACGTCGGCATCCTGCACCAGGGCAAGTTGCGCGTGGCTGGCGAACTTGATGAAATCAAAGAACGCGTGCGTCGCGTCATCCTGCCTGGTCACAGCGCTCCCGAGATCCTCGAGGGCGAATTGGGTCGCGAACAACTCGGCAGCGAAGTCGCGATCGTGACGAGCAGCTGGAGCGAAGCGCTCGCGGATCGCTTTGCGGACGCGATCTCGGTGGATCGCATCAACCTCGAAGAGATGTTCTTGGCAATGTCGGGCGAGGCAGTGTCGGGCGAGAAGCTGTCGGGTGAGGAGGTGTCGCGATGAGTTTGTCAATCTGGATGGCAGACGCGCGGCGCCTTGCCGGCGTCGATCGTGCGCATCGCGAGGCCAAGCAAAGCAGCATCCTCGGCAAGAAGTTGGTGCCGGTCGGCAAGGTCTCACGCTTCCTGACCGTGTGCTTTGCGGTCGCGATTGGTTCGCTGATGTTGATGCCCTTTGATCGCGACGTGCCCATCAACGTGCCGATCCTGATGGGCGCCATGTTGGTGTTCTACGCGCCGTTCGCGGGGAGCTGGTTGAAGCTCACAGATTTCGAGCGTCTGCACGCACCGCCGGCCGGTTTGCTGCTGCTGCGGTTGGGTCGTCTCGCTCCGTATCTGGGCGTCATTGGCGTGTTGTGGATGGTCATGCTCGCCACGCACAGTGACAATGTCGCGTTGATTGCGGCGATTGGCTTGATGCCGTTTGCCTTGAGTCTCGCGCACATGCTGCGCAACCAGACCGGCAGCTCGGTGCTGCGAATCGCCATTGCGGGGACCTTCCTAGGCGGCTTGGTGCAGGTTGCGGACTGGTTGCCGATGATCACCTTGGCGCTGGATCTGCTCGTGGTCGGTTGGTTCTTACGTGATCTGGGAAGCTATGACCGCAATGGCTTCTTCTTGGAGCCGACGGCCACAGCAGGGCAGGACCCAACCCGTTTCGAACTCGCGGATTCGCGACCGCTGCCAGACGTGCGAGCTTCGCGTCGCCGCACTCTGATGGGCAGCGCCTGGTTTGCTGCGTCGTCGTCGCAGCGGGACTTCTTCGCATTGATGGCGAAGCGGCCGTTGCAGACTTTCCTGACGGTTGTCTTGCTGTTCCTGGTTTGGATGCTGCCATTGTGGGCCTCGGGTCTGGCGGTGTGGTCGTCTCGCGATGGCGTTTCGGTGATATGGCCGTTGCTTGCCGCTGGCTTGTCGGTGGCGCATCTGACGATCGAGCGGCCCGAGCAGGCGTACCTGTGGGGAGTCGACCTGCGCCAGATCGAACGGCACAACCTGATCACTCGATTGCTGACTGTCGCACTGCCTAGCTGTCTGGTTGCCACCGCGTGCGTGCTGCTGTTTGGCGCGAGTTCCGAGCGTTGGGCGGTCGTCGCGTTGGTTGCTGGCAGCCAGCTTTGCCGCGCCGGTTGTGGCGCTGGCGGTTTAGGTAGCCTGCTTCCGATCTTGGTGTTCGCTGCCTTGGTGATCACCGCGTTCGCGGTGAAGCTGCTCAGTGTGCATGCAGCGCTGGTCGTTGCCGCGATCCTGGTTGTGCTCGGCGTCGTCGGCATCGCGATGCGCTTGGGGCGCCCCGAGCACGCACTTCGGCAGCGCGCGTTTGCCTGAAGCAGGTGCGCCGCGCGGGCTACGTGAACGTCAAGGTGAAGCGCGCGGCGAGGTGACCCGAGAACAGCGTCGTTGGCGTCGTCTGCGCGGGGCAGGCGTTCCATAGGTCGTTGACCTGGAAGCCGCGGGTGCGCAGTTGCCTGGATTCGAGGGCGAAGGTGTTGGTGTTGCCCAGCCCTTCGATGTAGCTGTTCTGGTTCTGCCCGAACAATGTTGCATCGAGGATGGGGAAGTGTGGCAGGCCCGGACTGCCCGAATACGGCCCGAAGTCGAAGTTGCTAGTCAGCAGCGACATGGGGCCTGCATAGGGAACTCCGGCGTTGTTGCCCTGGGCATGCACGCAAGGATTGCATGAGATGTAGGCCCGGTCCGTTGTTTTCATGCGGCAACGCAGCAAGTTGCCGGGCCCGATGGTCGGGTCCATCGTCAAGCCGGCTTTCGGCTGCTTCGATGGCCATCGCGTTGCGGCCAACACCCAACAGTAGGGGCACGGTGCAGAGCATCGAACTTGTGGTTACGACTCTGGCCTACGACCGAGTTCGTATCCAGCAGAGCCCTTGTCCTGCCGATCTAGTTGCTATGAATGTGAAAGACATCATGACCGTTCGACCGCGCACGATTCTCGCAGACAAGCAGCTGCACGTCGCGCAGTCGATCTGCAAGTGGGGAGACTTCCGCCATCTACCCGTTGTCGATGGCGCCGGCAAGCTACTCGGAGTCGTCAGTGTTACCGACGTGCTGCGTGCGTCGGATGCTGAGCGCGTGGTCTCGACACCGGCCGCGGAGCGCGAACAGCAGCTGGCACAGGTTGCGGTCACCGACGTCATGAGGCGGGATCCGGTCGTCGTCGATCCATCGATGCCGGTCGATGAGGCTGCACGTTGCATGATGCGTGAGCGCATCAACTGCCTGCCGGTCGTCGAAGCTGGCGAACTGGTCGGTATCGTGACGTCGTTCGACATGCTGGGACTGATCGGGCGCTCGCCGGTTGCCGTGAACGGCGACTGAGCAGGTAGGCCATCAGTAGGCTGTCCAGTCGAGTAGCCGCGTGGGCAGCCTCGGCAGCGCCAGTAGATCCGACGTCGCTTCGGCAGGTTGTGCTGCGTCGGTTGGATGCCACCGGCAACACACATCGCCAGCGCCACCGTCTGAAGTTGGCCTCAGATGACTTGTCAGGGCGGGCTGTGGCGCTTGCCGCTGCCGAAACTATTGGACCGAGCGCTTGACCCATTGCTGGGCCGAACCGAATCCGAACTCGGCGATCAGCGGTCCGATCACCAATGCGGTCAGGCTGACGGCCAAGCCGGGACCGATCAGGGCTGGTTGGTCTAGCACCGACAGCACGTGCACGATGCCGACGATCATTTGCACAACCGTGGCGGTGTAGGCCAGGCGCCGGCCGCGTTGGCACAAGCTGCTCAGTGCTTGGGATTCGACTTCATCCTGTGCTCGCGAGCCGAAGCTGACTGCGAGCAGGCGCGCCACCAGACGCGGACCATGCGACATGATCATGCCGCCGAGTGTCAGCGAGCAGATCATCGCGAAGGTCACGACTTGCGCATAGTCTCCGAGGTGTCCGCCCTCGAGTTGCAGGCAGCAGATTCCTAGGGTGATCGCCGCGGTAAGACCCAGAAAGCGCTCAACAACCGTTGCGCTTTGCTCGGTTGCTGCCATTGCGCCTGCTGGCTTTGGGATGGCCGTGGCTGCGGGTTGGGCGATTTGCACGTTGGTCATGGTTCCTCTCCGGACGGTTCGATAAGACCATCGCCTGTAGCGAGCAGTTGCTGGAGAGTGACATCGAACGCACGGTGCTACCGATGCTGCGCACTGTCATTTGCCGGTCATGCAAGTGTTTGCCAAGGCGGAGTCAAGTTCCTTGGCTAGTCACTAGAGATCGGGCGCTAGCCCGTGCATGGCGTTTGCTGTGTGCTACAACGGTCCGACCTTCACCGAAGGCATACGACCGCATGACTAAGCAGCCAGGCATCCTCCCCGACATCCCTGCCCATTCTCGCTTCCATGAGTTCCGACTGACTGGAACCGGAATTTCGGCAGTTGCGTTGCTCGCGTCGTTGGACGTTACCGAAGACTTTGTGATTGGGCTCGGCGCCGCGTTGCTCGAGCAGGCTGGCATCAAGGTGCCGGGCATGGTGGCCTTTCCGCAGATCACGCATGGAGAGCTCTCGGTGCCGTCGACCCAACTCGATCTCTGGGTGTGGGTGCGCGGCGCGACGCCGGCCGCCGTTGCTGCGACGTCGGTGCAGTTGTTGGCACAATTGCAGTCGCAGTTCGAGCTTGTTGAGGTGACGGACGGCTTCAAATACGACACCGGTCGCGACCTTACGGGCTACGAAGATGGCACCGAGAACCCGGTGGGCGACGCGGCTGTCAAGGCAGCGTTCCACAACGATTCTTCGTTTGTTGCGGTGCAGAAATGGCAGCACGACATGGATCACTTCCACACCCTGAGTCGCGACCAACAAGACGACGTGATCGGTCGTCGCATGGACACTAACGAAGAGTTCGATGCGCCGGCGTCGGCTCACGTCAAACGCACGGCGCAGGAGGACTTTGATCCGGAAGCGTTTTTGCTGCGGCGAGCCAGTCCATGGCGCGGCGATGCCGGTTGTGGATTGATGTTCGTCGCGTTTGGTTGCAGCTTCTACGCGTATGATGCGTTGCTCCGGCGCATGGTTGGTCTCGATGACGAGATCACCGATCAGATGTTCACGATCTCGAAGCCGTTGACCGGTGGCTACTACTGGTGCCCGCCGCTGGACGCAGTCAAGCGATTGGCGGTTGTCTCGTAGCGGTGGCGCCGGGGGCTGCAGTCGCCGCCGCTTGAGCTTCTTCTCGCCGCAATCATTGCAGCAGTTCGTCGAGTTCGGCCGCAAGTTCGTTTTCCAGGCGTAGTCGCCAAGCAGCCTCCGTGCGCGCCTCCGGCTCGCCACTGCCCGCGAGCATTGCGATCCAATCGATCGTGCGCACGATATTGCCCTTGCCGTCGACAATCATGATGGTGGGGTGACCCGTGATGCCCCACGCGCGGTTGGTCCCGCCGTCCATGTCGAAGTAGGTTGGATGGCGCACACCGAGTTTTTGGGTGCGCGCCAGCAGATCCTCAATGGGTTGCTTGGGCGTGCTGATGACGCCGACAATGGGCGCCCGCGAACCAAACCGACGACTCAGTGACTCCCAGACCGGGAGTGCTGCGACGCAGCCGTGTCAAGCAAAGCCCCACACCACGACCACCGCCGGGCGTTGGCCGAGCGCGTCCGCAATGCCGATGCGTTGGCCATACGGATCGAAGACCGAAATCGATGCGAGTCGTTGCCCTTGCACGCGTGCCACAGCGGCGACGGTGAGTTCCTGCAGTTCGCTGCGCGCAGATTCTGACGTGCGCGGTTGATGCAGCGCGAGCGCCACTGGTGTTTCGATGCCGCTGCTCCAGACCGACAGCGCACTGCGAAGGTGTGCGGCGCCGCGGGCCACCGGCTCTGCTCCATTCTTGGTGGGCAAGTTGCCAAAGACCAGCATGCGACCGAGCGCGCCGGCTGCAGCTGCGCGGACATCGGCGCGGCTCGCTTGCGTCGCGAGCCGGGTCAGGGGTTGCTCGACGAAGTTGCTTCTGCTGCGTAGTTGGCTTGCGAACCCCTCGCGAATATCGATCGCAGCCTCCGTGTCGATCCACGTTCGAGCAATGTGGCCAGCGAACCACTCGTGGTCCGGATCCAAGTCTGCGAGGCGGCCAAGAATCTGGCACTGGGCTGCCGCGCGCTCGCGCCCTTGCACCGGCACCAAGCGAAACAGGCCGATCCACCCCTCTGGGCAGCCGTCGGCGATCATGTTGGCGAAGACCTCCCAGTGCGTCGCGATGCCTTCGGTCATCCGGCGATCCACATCTCGACGCGCATCGATGCGCGCCGGGTCGTTGGCAGCTCGGCGCGGACCGGACTCGATGGAGTCGAGGCGGAATATGTGGGGTGCAACGGGCGTCGCGCAGGCGGCCGCGAGCAACGCCAGCAGAATCATCTTCACCATGCTCGCAGCATACATCAGGCCGTGGTGGCCAACGCGCCTTCGTGTGCCACCTTATTGTTGCGTCATCTTGCGTGCGGCTCGTGCAAACTGTCGCGCATGCTGATCAAGATCGCCGTTGCTGCACTCGACAAGTCGCCGCTGTTGCGACGGTTGTTGTGGCGGTGGTGGTATGGCCGCTTGGCGAAGAAGTTTACGCAGCAGTCGTGGACGTTCATGAACTACGGCTATGAGCCAGAGCCACAGCTAGAACCGCAGCCAGAACCGAGGCCAGGTTCAGGCCCTGCAGCGCTGGAACTCGATGCCGAATACGAACCCGACCGTTTGTGCGTGCAGTTGTACGAACAGGTCGTCGGCAGCATCGACCTCGAAGGTAAGGACGTGGTCGAAGTCGGCTCTGGGCGAGGTGGTGGGGCTCGCTACTTCGCGCGCACGCATCGACCGAAGCACGTTGTCGGTGTCGACTTCTCGAAGAGTGCCGTCAAACTGTGCCGGCAAACCCACGGTGACGTTGCGAATCTGGAGTTTGTGGCTGGCGACGCCGAAGATCTGCCTCTCGAGGATGCGTCGTGCGACGTGCTGATCAACGTCGAAAGCAGCCACTGCTATGGCGACGTCGACAAGTTCTTCGCCGAAGCGATGCGCGTGTTGCGACCTGCGGGCCACTTCGCTCTGGCAGACTTTCGTTCGCCGGATGAAATGAAGGAACTCGCCGAGAAGCTCGCGGCGCTTCCTGGTAGTAGGTTGCTAGAGTCCGTCGATATTACGGAGCGAGTTGTTGCGGCGTTGCAGACTGACGATGCTCGCAAGCGGCAGTTGATCGAAGAGATCATCACGCCGCGCCTGCGATCGATGTTCGGGGAGTTCGCCGGACTCCGCGGGGGGCGCATGTTCACGAGCCTGCAAGCGCGCGAGATGGTCTACCATCGCTTCTTGCTGCAGAAGGACTGAATGGTGATGGTGGCCGCGAGCCCACGCAGTGCTCGGACCGGGGCCCGTAGCCAGGTCTACGACCAGCCGGACGCCTTGCCCAGTTCCGAGCCTCGTCTCGCCCAGCTTCGCCACTGCTGCTCGAGCGCTTCGATCGGCATCTTGAAGGCCTTCTTGAACTCTTGGTCGACTTGCTCCGGAGAGAGGTCTGGAACGCTCATGGCGTCGATCAACGGGAACCACTTGTCCGGGTGGCTGGCGAGCAACCAGAACATGAAGCTCCACGACTTCAGGCGGGTCTTGTCGCGGAAGTTGTCGATGCGCTCGCGCGGGACGATGCGCAGCGGTTGGTCCTCGCCGTCTTCGATTTGCTGTTGCAGCCGTTCGAGCCAGCCCTTGGCATCCCGCGACATGTTCTCGCCACCGGTCGTTGTTTTTGGCAGATCGGCGAAGTAGGTCCAGGTGCTGCCGCACAGCAACCACGTGGTCACGTGCATGAACCCTTCCCCGAGACCCTCATTGCGTTCGCCGAGCAGGTGCCGCTTGGTGGTGTTGGCGACCGCGTGGTCGGAGTCGAGGTTCTGTTCGTGCCAGGTTGCCGAGGCGCGGCCGCCGCCTTCGAGCGCGAAGCCGATGCCCGCGAACAGGCGCGCCTGCTCATAGGTAAACGGGCCGGTTGTCGATGGGCTCTTCTGCAAGAACGTGTCGCGTTCATCCACCGTTCGCAACACGACGTGCCATCGCCATGAGTCGGCCCGCACGAGCTCTTGTTTTGGCCCGAGAAGGTGGGCAAGGAAATCGTGGCAGCGTTCGGCCCACGTCGTCAGGTTGGCCGCTGATTCGAATGAGTCGCTGACCCAGTAGGTGTAGCGCTTCGATTTCGCGCCATACATCGGGATGCCCATGCGCTTGAGTTCGATGGGCATTACGGATTCCGGCAGCTCGGTCGCTTGGTGTTCGACTTGCGCCAACTCGCTTGCCTTCTGTCGGATGTCGCGCATGCGTTGCGCGAACGTGACGTCTTCGGCCGATCCCCAGAAGTCATCCAGGCCGTGGTGGCCGAGCGCCTTGTGGCAAGCTCGATCGTTGGGGATGAAGACCAGCGCGAGTTCGAGTTCTGGGTGGGTTTGATCGTTCTTGGCGCCTTCGGCGACGAGCGCCAGCGCCAGGCTGCGATGCAGCATGCCGGCGCGCTTCTTCAGTTGGCCCCACTTGCCTTGCAGGGAAGACAGTTGCCGCGGCCGGACGGCGTCGTCGCGAAGCACGGCCCGCGTGTTCTTCTGCCATTCGCCGCGCAGTTTGCGTTGGCCGATCAGCTTGCGCGCGGCGCCGTTGTCTGGCGCGTAGTGCGCGATCACCAGGTTTGCGATTTCTCGCGACAGAGTGAAGGCCTTCTTGGCTGCGGCGTTGCGCGCCATCGCGACCATCTCCGTGGTCATCTGCTCATTGATTTCCACGCGGCGCGGGTCGAGAGCCGCCGATGCTTGCGCTGGTAGGGAGGACTGCAGCAGGCCAAACAGAGCGGTTGCAGCGAGGAGTATTCTGGTGATCGGCATCGGTAGGTCGGGTTCCGTTCAGGCTGGCGAAGCGGCTGTGGTCATTCGGGGGACGTGGCAACAGTCTACGCCGGGCGGGGGCCAGTGGCGAATGGGGCGGCGTGCCCCAATGCAAGGTGCCAGTGCAAGGAGCCAGTGCAAGGAGCCGGCGCAAGGTGCCCTCCCCGGGTCAGCCGCCGGTGCCGATTGCGTCCCAACGTCGCAACCTCAGTCGCGTTGGTTGGCCAAGGGCTACATTCGTCGGCTTCCAGATACCCGGTCACTGACTCATGATTCGCATTGCCTCCACGCTACTCGTTCTTGCTGGCTTGCTCAGTGCTTCGCTCACCTGCCAAGGTCGACCCGAAGGGGCGCCCAAGTTCTCGAAGAAGCAGCTCGTCAAGGCCTTCGACTCGGACCAGAACGGCCGGCTCACCGGGGACGAACGCACGGCTGCCATCCAGTGGATCCACGAGGACCTCAAGAAGAACCCGCCGCGGCGTCGCGGCAGTCGGCCGGCACCTGAGTCGGAGCTCAAGCCATACAAGGTCGCCAAGGAC
>CAXBFC010000247.1:0-11787 GCA_963974725.1 uncultured bacterium
CAGCACAGGGAAAGTAGCCCACCCCGCTGTCGCCCGCCTCGCTGTGGCCCGCCCCGCAGCAGCGCAATCGGCAGCAGCCAACCCCGCTGTCGCCCGCATCGCGGCCGAACGCTACGCAAGCCGCTTCTTGACGAGTGTGCGGCGCTTCACCCGCTCGCTACCAATCGTCATCGCCTCGAGCACCGCTTGGGCCGCATCGCGCGCGGCGAGATCGGTGCTGGCGTGCACGAACGCGATCACGTCACCGGTATGCACTTCGTCGCCGAGCGTCTTGCGCAACACGATGCCGACCAGCGGATCGATTTCATCCGTGGGCTGTCGACGCCCCCCGCCAAGATCGACAACACAGTGGCCCAAAGCCAACGGATCGACGTCGCTGACAAAGCCACTGCGCAGCGCTTCGACCGGCACGACGTGCGGCGCGCGGCCGAGCAGCGACGGATCATCGATGACGCGAACGTCGCCGCCTTGCAGCTCGAGGTTGTCGCGAAACACCTGACGCACCACGCCGTCATCCCACAACCGCGTCAGCGTCGCTTCGGCAGCCTCGGCATCGGGTGCGACACCGGCGAGCAACAGCATCTCAACTGCAAGCGCCATCGTGACCTCACGCAAATCCCCGGGACAGTTGCCTTCGAGCGCCTGGATCACCTCTAGCACTTCCAGCGAGTTGCCGATCGCCAGACCAAGTGGATGGTCCATGTCGGTCAACAAGGCGCTCATCTCAATGCCAGCGGCGCGCCCCGTCGAGACGAGCCCTTCCATCAATGCCGTCGCATCGTGTTCTTCCTTCATGAACGACGCGCGCCCGAACTTGACGTCCATGACCAGCCCGTCGATGCCTTCGGCAAGCTTCTTCGACAGGATCGAACTAGTGATCAGCGGGATGCTTTCGACGGTGCCGCTGATGTCACGCGTTGCGTACATGCGCGCATCGGCCGGCGCGATCTCGCCACTCGGCGACAACATCGCATAACCGCACTGTTCCAACACTTCGCCAAAGCGCGTCAGCGACAAGTCGGTGCGGTAGCCAGGCAACGACGCCAACTTATCGATCGTGCCACCGGTGTGACCCAAGCCACGACCACTGACCATCGGCACCGCGACTCCCGCCGCCGCAACCAACGGAGCCAACAGCAAGCTGACCTTGTCGCCAACCCCACCGGTAGAGTGCTTGTCGACCTTCTTCTTCTTGACGTGGTCGTGGTTGAGCACGCGGCCCGAATCCCGCATCGCCAACGTCAACGCCGCCGTCTCCTCGGGGGTCATGCCGTTGCAACACACCGCCATCAAGAAGGCTCCCAGTTGCGCGTCGCCAAGGGATCCGTCGACAACGCCCGATACCAGGTCTTGGATTTCTGCGAACGACAGCGTGCCGCCATCGCGCTTCTTGGCAATCAGTCTAGCCGGATGATGTTGCATACTCACTTCCCCTCAACACGGCGCCACAGGCCACCAGATTACTAGCACCCACGTGCAGCACCAACGGCTGCAGCAAGGCTACGAAAACACTTACGGAAGCACCTACTGGGACACCGGGTGCCACAGCGTCTTGGTTTCGACAAACGGTTCGACCCAACTCAGGGCGCGCAGCTTCGCAACGTTGTTCCACGATGCCATCGGCAGATCGCAGAAGCGAACGCGCTTGACGTTGTCCGCGGCAGCCTGGGTCAACTCGGCATCGGGCGCACCAGCGACCAACAAGCCATCGAGATTGCGATGCTTGGCGAACTCGACACCCAATTCGGCACGATGGCCGCTCAGCAAGTTGAGCGCCCCGGCGGGCACGTCACTAGCTGCCGCGACTTCCCCCAGAGCCATGCCAACGAATGGCGAGCGTTCGCTGACCAATGCCACGACCGAGTTGCCGCCGACCAGCAATGGCAGCGCCAACGCCAAGGTGCCAAGCAAAGCCGGAGCATCCGGCGCCATCACACCGATGACCCCAGTCGGCTCGATCGTCGAGAAGTTGAAGAACGGCCCCTGCACTGCGTTCTGGCTACCGAGCAGGCTCTGCACCTTATCGCACAACCCGGCGTACCAGATCGTCAGCGCAATCGCACTATCGAGTTCCTTCTGCGCAGCCGCCGGCGTCGCGCCCCCGAGCCGCAACTCGGCCACCATCGCATCGCGTCGCGACTCAAGCATCTCGGCCAAGCGATAGAGAATCTGTCCGCGCAGGTACGCGGAACTGCCACTCCACTGAAGCAGCCCCGCACGCGCCGCCACAATCGCATCGCGAAGGTCCTTGCGCGACCCGCGGGCAACGTTGATCGCGCCATTCCCAGCCGGCTGGAACACGCGGCCAGACTCACTACGCGGAAACTTACCGCCAACATAGAGTTTGTAGGTCTTGCGCACGGGAACACTCATGCCCGCAACCGTGCCCAAGAAGTGCGTACGGTGCCAGGACAAAAAAGCACATCCTCGCGCGGCTCGCAGTCACTCCCCGGTCCATTGCCCAGGCCCTAAGGCAGTTGCTCTCCAGCTCGATGAACTGTCCCTGATTCTGGCGTAGTCGAGCAGTCCACAAGAACGGGCGTTTACCTGTCCACCCGCCCGGCATCGACGACATCGTCTTCGGTGCCAAGCTCGCCATCACTAGCCGTGCTGCGCACCTCAAAGCCGCCATCGATCGGCAGCAAAACGTATTCGCGCCCCCACGGATCCTTGCCGTCGGCCCGCCCCGGCAGCTTGCCATTGCTGCTCGCCGCCCGCAGTTGTCCCCAGCTTGGCAACTCCCCCTCATGCTCCGCACACCAAGACGTCACTGCCTTGACCAACTTGCCGAGGTCGCGGCGCGCCCGGTAGCGCTTCTGCTTCAAGCCTCTCTCGACCTTCGGGAACGAACTGTGTCGGCAATCCCACGCGTTCACCCACTCTTCTTTGACGCGCTTCCAGCCGAGGTCCTTCACCAAGCGCTGCTCCATGTGTTCCATGTGCGCCGCGCCATAGAAGATGCCGAGGGTCTTCTTGCCCGCATCGACTTGTTCCTCGAGCACTTCGAGGCAGCGCTCGTTGCGGCCATGGATGATCACTGTCGGTTGATCGGGCACCTGATCTGGGGAACACATCAGCCGCCCCATCACGATGCGAAGTTGTGAGATGCCCTGGCCACTGCGGAACGCCTTGACCAGGTCAATCGGCTTTTGCTTCGCCTCAGCTTCGCGGTCTACGTCACCGAGACCGCCGCTGATCAGCTCGCCAAGCTCGCTCTTGCCGACTTCGTCGAGCGCATCCAGCCACTCTTCGCCCGTCATGTCGGCATGCACGAAGTTCTTGTGGCGGTAGTCCATGCACGAGAACTGCGCCTGCAACGCGAGCCCGGCACCCATGCCATCCTGCACCATCGAGATCCAATGGTCGCCGTCCTGTTCCATCTCCGGGAACGGCCGCACGTCCGGCTCGGCAATCAACTCGTAGAGCAGAGCATCGTGCTTGGTAAAGCGCTTCTGCATGTCTTCGTAGAACGAACGATCCGCGATGTGCACGCAACCGTAGAGCGTCAGCATGCGATCGCCGGACTTGTAGGTCGCGACCAGAACCTGCATGAAGCCGCCTTGGTCGTTCTCGACAAACCGCATGAACGGACGCGGCGCGTTCTGCTCCGTCTTCGTTGGCGGGGCCGGATCGACCGGTTTCTGCGCGGGCAAGGACGAGGACAACAAAGCGAGCAACGAGGTAAGTCTCAGGGTTCTCATGCGGACCTCATGCTAGCCAATGCAAACGCATCGCGCCCGTCGCTAGACTTTGGCAACCTTGAAACCCTTGCCACAACTCACGGCTGGACTGTCGCTGCTAGCGGCGCTGGCCGGCACCAACCTCGCCAGCGCGCAAAACGCCAGCTTCACCAACTACGGATCCGGCTGCACATCGGGCGGTCCCCCGCCGCTCATCCAAGCCCTGTCGCTACCGGTCCTCGGCAGCACGATGACCGTGCGATACGTCGCGTTGCCGGCGGGCCAGTCGCCGGTCAGCATCGACTGGCCGATGCTGATCATGGGGCTGCAACAAACCAACACGCCGGTGCCACCATTGTCGTCGTTTCAGCCGCCCAACTGCACGATCCTGGTTAGCCCCGACGTCGTCATCCCGATGGTTTGGTCTGGCTCGTCCTACCCCAATACGTATGCACTCGCGATTCCGAACAACAACGCGCTCGCCGGCTACGTGCTGCACTTGCAGTTCTTGGACATCTACTTCCGCTGCCAACCAACCTGCGACTTGCAGATGATCCGCGCGACCAATGCTGGCACCGCGGTGCTTGGCTTCTAGCGATTATTGCTAACGCTGACGGTTCGCACGAACCGCGTAACCACTAGCCCGGCAACAACCCCGAACGCAGTTTCACGTACGCGCGCAGACCTTGGCGGCCGCCTTCGCGGCCAAAGCCACTCTCCTGGTAGCCGCCAAACGGCGACGCGGCGTCAAACTGGTTGAACGTGTTATTCCAAACGACGCCGGCGCGAATGCGCGAGGCCAGCCACAGAATGCGCGCGCCCTTATCGGTCCAGATACCGGCCGACAAGCCGTAGTTGGTGTCGTTCGCTTTGGTGACGGCTTCTTCCGGCGTGCGGAACGTCGACACTGACAACACCGGCCCAAAGATCTCTTCGCGCGCGATACGGTGGCACTGCGCAACCCCGGTGAACATCGAGGGCGCGAACCAAAAGCCCTTCTGCGGCATCGCCGACTTCGCCCGGAAGGCCGGTGGCTGGAACAGCACAGCGCCTTCATCGACACCGGCCTGCACCAAACCCTGGATGCGATGCAGTTGCTCAGCGCTGTGGATTGCGCCCATGTCGGTGTTCTTGTCGAGAGGATCGCCGACGCGAATGCGCGCCATGCGTCGCTGAAGCTTGCGCACGAACAAGTCGTGCACGCTCTCCTGCACCAACAGCCGCGAACCCGCGCAGCAGACGTGGCCTTGGTTGAAGAAGATGCCGCGCACGACCCCTTCGACCGCCTGATCGATCGCCGCGTCTTCAAACACCAGATGCGCCGCCTTACCACCGAGTTCGAGCGTCAAGTCCACCTTGCGGCCAGCAACGGCCTTTTGGATTTCCTTGCCGACCTCGGTGCTACCGGTGAACGCGACCTTGTTGAGGTCCGGGTGCTTCACCAACGCTTGTCCCGTCGAGCCATCGCCGGTGATGACGTTGACGACACCCGCGGGCAACTCGGCCTGCGCGAAGACTTCGCACAACCGCAGCGCCGTCAGCGGCGACGTTTCTGCCGGCTTGATAATGACCGTGTTACCAGCGGCGAGCGCCGGCGCAATCTTCCACGCGGCCATCAGCAGCGGGAAGTTCCACGGGATGATCTGCCCGACGACGCCGACCGGCTCTGGTTGCTCGCCAGGGAACAGCAACTCCAGTTTGTCGGCCCAACCCGCGTGGTAGAAGAAGTGCTGCGCCGCGAGCGGCACGTCGACGTCGCGCGTTTCCTTGATCGGCTTGCCGTTATCGAGCGTCTCAAGCACGGCAAACTCGCGCGCGCGCTCCAGCAAGATGCGCGCGATCCGGAACAGGTAACGCGCACGATCATCCCCCGACAGCTTGCGCCAGCCGGGCAACGCCTTCTTCGCGGCTTGCACCGCGAGGTCGACATCCTTGCTGTTGGCCTGCGCGACGTCGGCGATCTTCTTCTCGGTGGCCGGATTGACGGTCGCAAAGTATTTGCCCGACTTCGGCCGCACAAAGCCGCCGTTGATGAACAAACCGTAGCGATCCTCGATAGCCACGTGATCGGTGCCTTCCGGAGCGGGCGCATACTGCCACGCTTCGCCAAACTGCAATTCCGGCTGCTTGGATGCCCGCTTGCGGATGGCGGGTTTCTTGTTCTCAATCTTCGCCATGATCAATCCGTGCTGAAGTCGGTGCTGCGCTGGTAGCTGCCCGTGCGTTGTTTCTCTAGCTGCATCAACACATCGTTGAGCAACGAACTCGCGCCAAAACGAAACCACTGCGGCGTCAGCCATGCATCGCCGCAGGTCTCTGCAACCAAGACCAGGTAGCGCAACGCATCCTTCGCCGAGCGAATCCCACCGGCGGCTTTGACCCCAACCATCTTGCCGGTCTCGAGGTAGTGATCGCGCACCGTTTCCAGCATCAGCAGAGCAACCGGTCGGGTGCTGGCCGGGGACACCTTGCCGGTGCTGGTCTTGATGAAGTCGGCGCCACCAAGGATCGCAATGCGGCTGGCGCGACGCACGTTGTCGTAGGTCTTCAGTTCCCCGGTCTCGAGGATGACCTTGAGGTGCGCGTCCCCGCACGCGGCCTTGACCGCGCACACTTCGTCATAGACAAACCGGTAGCGACCGGACAAGAACGCACCGCGATCAATCACCATGTCGATCTCGGTCGCCCCAGCCTTTACGGCCAGTTCGACTTCGCGCAACTTGGTGCGGCGATCGGTGCGGCCCGACGGAAAGCCAGTCGCCACCGAAGCGACCTGCACGCCACTGCCAGCGACGGCGGCCACGGCAATTTGGACCAGGTCCGGGTAGACGCAGACGGCAGCACAGCTCGGCACGTCGGGCCGCTGCGGCAACGGCCGCATCGCCTTCTGGCACAGCTGCCGAACCTTGCCGGGCGAGTCCATGCCTTCCAGCGTCGTCAGGTCCATCATCGCAATGGCGAGTTTGAGTCCCTGCACCTTGGCGTGCTTCTTGATGGAACGCGTCGCCAAATCAGCGCAACGCGTTTCGAGAGCGACCGCGTCGACTGGAGGCACGCGGAACTCGGTTGCGGAAAGTGATCCAGACATGGTTTGCGTCCGGATCGTGCCCGGATTGGCGCCGGAAGTCGATGCCGATCACCCGAACCCGCCATGACAGGGCTAGTTGCTTCAAGCTATGAGGCAGCCGAACCGATCAGAGTAGTGGCATGTTCGAAACCCGCTACGACGTCACCGATCACGACACGGGTCGCAAAGGCTACCTGCGCATCGCTGGCGGCATTTGGAGCGGCGACGCCTGCGTGTTCGAGTTTTGCGAGACCGTGCATGGCGTCGCCGGCACCGTGACGTGCGATTGGCGCCGGGAACTGCCATTCGTCGACATCGTCGAAGGCGATGTCGCGTCGCCACGAACGCAAGAGCTGATCACACAGGTCCACCACCTGATGCGTGCGTTCCATCGCGGCAGCTTTGCCGGCATGAGCGATGCAGAACTGTCGGATCTCTACAGCGGCGACTACCACAAGCGCATGAACCTCGCCGTCGACAGCGACCGAGAGACGCGCTTCAAGCAGCACATGCTCGATCAGGTGCTGCACCTGGTCGAACCCGGCAAAGTGCTCGATGCGGGCTGCTCCGCCGGAGAATGCGTGCGGCAACTGCGTGCGCGCGGCATAGATGCCTGGGGCTTCGACTTGTGCCGCGATCTGCGCGAGATCGCCTACCCCGAAGTTCGCAACGTGCTGCGCATCGGCTCGGTAACCGACATGCCGTTCGCTGCCAGCGACAACTTCGACACGCTGCTCGCGCTCGATCTATTCGAACACATCCCCGAACACCGCGTGCCCGCAATGGTCACCGAGATCGAACGCCTCAACGTCACGCACGTCGTGGCCCACATCGCCTTGTGTGAGTTCCAGTATCCCGGCCACCTGACCCTGCGACCGCTCTCGTGGTGGGACCGCCAAATGGGATCGAACTTCCGCCGCATCACCCCACGGACTTGGGGCCAGGCCGCCGCTGCATTCCATGCGGATCCATCGCGCAACCTGCGTATCTACGAACGCGTGACGGCTCCCGCACGAACCTGATTTGCGGTAACCTCCGAACGAAGGATGTTGCCCCGCTCGATCGCATGGTTGCTTGTAGTTGTAGCTGCGGCCTGTTCGGCTCCCGATCCGCGCCCAAGCGCGGCACTATCCACAACTCCCGCGGCGACAACTCCCGCGGCGACAACTCCCGCGGCAGCAACTCTGGCGGCAACAACTCCCGCTGCTGCAATTCCAGCAGAAGGGCGGCGCGGTTCGCCGTGGCTTGAAGCCCAACCGCAGCTGCGTGCATGGCAGCAGGCACAGCAAGGCAAGAACCTGCTCGACGGCATAGAGGGTCTGGTCGCGCTCGAATGCTTGTTCGCGCGGCTGTATCCCGGAGACTACGACGCGAAGGCCCGCGCCTACCGCCAACAACACGCCGCGCGCTGGGCCGACCAGTTCGAACGAGTTGCGCGTGAGTTGCCACAAACCACAACCACGTTTTTCCCGGACGTTCGCGACTACGTGCTGGCCAACAGCAACCTGCCGTCGGGCCCCGCAGTGCTAGCCGCAGGCATGCCACTGCTCCAGATGCGCGGCAGGCTCGCCTTCTGCGATGGCTTCGTCGCGACCTCACAACCAGACGATGTGTTCCTGACATCGTGGACACGAGCCAACTGGGTTGCGGATCTCTTCAAGGCGAATCCCAATGGCGTGCCACAAGACCTGCTGTTCTTGGGGCTCTGGGAGGCGCGGGAACAGTGGCTGCGAGAGCTCGAAACCGAACCCTACGATGAGTTCCGAGACGCGTGGGGTCACATCCTATCCGAGCTCCTGCATGAGCCAGTGGCTCGTAGTAGCTCGACGTTCCAGACGTTGCAGAAGGTCGCGTTGCTGCGTCGCCACCAACAGAGCCGGTTCCGCGAGCCCGCGCCGTTTACCGACGAGTTCGTCGATCTACTCGTGACGATCCAAGCACTCGCAACATCCGACAATCCGCGCACGGCAGCATCGGGCGCAGATGCCTGGTGGAACGCCAAGCGCGGCATCAACCTCGTCTGGTCACGCGAGGCCGACCCGATTCGGCGAGTCCTGCTCGGTGCCATGCGCGACGAGTGCATCGATGCGGGCCAAGCGCTGTCGCCTGGCTGGGAGCGAGTCGACGCCGGGGTAATCGCAAGCGCCAAGAACTGGCAACAGATCGTGCGGATCGCTCGCGAGTTTGACAGCAGTCCAGGCGTCCCGCTGCAGTCGCGCATTCGCAGCTTCACCCAACTCATGCAACGCAGCGAGCAACTTGGCCGCCCCTATGTAGTAGTTTTGCGGCACGTAGCCAAACCAATGCAACGGCAGTTGGAGCAAGAAGCGTCCGACCTGCATGCGGACGGCTGCACGGTGCTGGCCTCGATGCGCTGGCTGGAAGCGCAACAACTCTGCGAACCCGAAAGCCTGCGACTCGACGATCCGAAAACCCCGTTCGGAGATCTACGACAACAACTGATCCAACACCTACCGAGTGTCGATCGCACGGCGAGCTACTACAGCCAGTTCCAAGATTACCTGGCAACACAGATGCTCGGACAGTCCAGACTGGCGAGCATGTACGGCATTCGCCTGCGCCGCTCGGATTCGCCCAACACCGAGGCGCGCATGCGACTACTGCGCAAACAGCCAGAGTTGATGCGTTGGAGCAGCCACCACCATTGGGCTGCCAAGCTCAATCGCCCGCGCGTCGTCACCCCACCGGTCATCTATAGCGAGGAGCTGACGAAGCGGCGGCAAGTACTCGAGCAAGCGGTCCACGGCACTTCTATTGGTGCGAATCAGGCAGAGTTCGCGAGCAATCTCGACCAGTACGACGCACTGCATGACAACGTGCTGGCCGAACTGCGGTCTACATGCCAGCAATGGATTGGGGCCCCAACCACGCACTACATCGAGACGAGCGTGAGCAACGCGAGGCTCCCGCCGCGCGAGCGCGAAGCCCGTCGCTGGCTACTCGGCCTGTCGGCACACCCACCGCAGCGCCTCAAGCCACGGCCGCTGCATCCCGAAACGCTCGCGCAATTGATCTTGGATTGCAGTGACGCGGCGACCTCGACCAAGTGGATTCACGAGCAGATCCACCTTCGCAGCCTCGCCGCAACCGCGGACTCGCGCACGTCCCTTCGCCATCACATCACCCGCCTGCAACCCGTGTGGGCGGCGTATTTGATGCTCTACGGTCGCAAGACGATGCACGAGCAGTTGCTGAAGCCGCTGTTCGCCGGCAACCGCGACGCCCTGCGCATCGTGCTGGATGCTGCGCCAGTGTCGCGTCGAGAGTTGCTGCGGCAACAACTCGGCCTCTGAGCAACTTCACGCGCGCGGCACGTCGCCGCCATCGAACGTGAACGGCTCGGGAAGCAACTTCGCCAACGTCGTCGTCGCCACGTCCTCGCCGCGACCAACAAGAAGGACTTCCATGTCGACGCCGAACTCGGCGAGCACCTGGCGGCAGGCACCACATGGGCGCGCCGGTTCTTCGAGGTCGGTCGCAACGGCGACGGCCACTACATCGCGCGCCCCCGCCGCAACGGCAGCGCAGATTGCCGAACGCTCGGCACAGATGGTCAAGCCGTAGCTGGCGTTCTCGACGTTGCAACCGACGAACACCCGGCCATCCACCGTCAACAATGCGGCTCCAACCAAGAACTTCGAAGCCGGCGCATACGCGTTTTGCCGAACGTCGCGGGCTTTGTGCACCAACAGGTCTCGTTGCTCGCGCGTCAGCGTCATGCCAACAGTCTCGCCGATTCGACCGGCAACTGCTACCGCCGCACGCTGCTACCAGCGCCGACAATCAATAGCAGCAACGTCGCGCCATAGCTGCCTAACTGCAGCGAGCAGATCAAGAATGCCCAGAAGCTGCCGTGCCGAGCGAACGCAGCATCAAGATCGGTGTAGCCTTGCAGCAGGAGATAGCCAGCCACGCCGGCGACGACCAGCGCCGCCGTAAACCACAACCGCAAGTCGGTACCGAGCCGGTCGAGCAGGCGACCTAGCAACCAGACAACCGGCACGCCCACGACCAGCGTCGGGACCAACCAGCCGATCATGCTTTCGTCGGCACCAACCAAGAACGCGGCCCAGACGCCCGGCAGGGCGCCAATACTGAACAGTTGCCAATTGAAGCCGGGTGCCATCGCGCCAAGCACGCATCCGACCGCGAACCAGAGTGGTAGCAACCAGGGCAACGCCGAGGCATGCACTCGGCGTTCGATTGTGACGATTTCCGTCATGGCATGGATCGCGGTGGAGCGTGGCACTCACCGCAGCATAGATCATGACACTGGATGCACGTCTCGGAAAGCACTCTGGGTATCATGCGGCCGTGCTGGACCCCATAGTCGAAAAAAACCTGAGCCTCGCCCTTGCCGAACTGGGTTGCGAGGCAGCTGAGCAACTGGCCATCGACGGCGTTGCCGCCGCAGCGCTGGCCGAGAGCTACGGCACGCCGCTCTACGTGTTTTCCGCAGATGTGTTGCGACGTCGTGTCGAATGCATTCAGACCGCGCTGGGCCCGCGGTTCGAATTGTTGTGGTCAGTAAAGGCCAATCCATCGGTGGCCGTCACTGAGTGCCTCAGGATCGCCGGCGCAGGCGCCGAGATCGCCTCGGCGGGCGAGCTCGAAGTCGCGCTGGCCGCCGGCCACCCCGCTGAGTCGCTGCGCTTTGCGGGACCGGGCAAGTCCGGCACCGAATTGGCAACTGCGTTGTCACGCGGACTCGGCACCTTCCATGTTGAGTCGCTCGACGAGCTGCAACAGCTTGCCGACCTCGCCGCCGATCAACAGCGGGCGGCCGGCGTCGCGATCCGCGTCAACCTGCCGCAAGAACTCAAGGGCTCGCGCATGCGCATGGGCGGCCGCAGCAGCCGCTTCGGCATCGACGTCGAGCACGTTCCGGAAGCCGTGCGTATCATCAAGACCAGCGACTCGTTGAGGCTGCGCGGACTGCACGTCTACGGTGGCACCCAATGCTTCGATGCCAACGCGTTTGTCGCCCATGCACGCGCCTTGACCGAGCAAGCGGCACGC